>NZ_LR134440.1:2004618-2338721 GCF_900637855.1 Neisseria animaloris | reverse complement strand
GACCATCGTCCGCCCCGACGGCGCCATGCTGCATTTCGACTACGATGACAGCTACCGCCTGATCCGCAAAAGCAATGCCGAAGGCCATTACGACAGCTACACTTACGACGAAGCCGGCAATCTGCTGACCCATACCGACCCGCTCAAACACACCACCCGCTTCGAATATGCCGACAACGGTTTGCTGTTGAGCGTTACCGACCCGAAAGGCAGCACCACCGAGTATCACTACGACCGCAACCACCAGCCCGACCTGATTACCGACTGCTCCGGCTACCAAACCAAACTGGCCTACACCCCCGAAGGGCAGTTGGCGCGCATCACTGATGCCTTAGGCCAGCACACCGAATACCATTACGACGCCAACCGAAACCTCACCCTCGCCCTTTATCCCGACGGCAGCAAAGAAACCTTCCGTTACGACAACGCCAACCGCCTGACCAGCCATACCGACGGCGAAGGCCACACCACCGCATACGAATACGGCCAAGACGGTTTGCCGACACAGCGTACCAATGCGCTGGGCCACACCTTCGGCTACCACTACGACCAAGCAAGAAGGCTCATCGGCCTCACCAACGAAAACGGCGCCCGCTACCGCTTCGCCTACGACGTGCTCGACCGTTTGGTGGCCGAAAGCGGCTTCGACCACAAACTGACCGCCTATCACTACAACGCCGGTAACGAACTGGTGCAGCAAAACGAATACGGCGACGATGCCTCCGTAGCCGCCAAACTGATGGCGCAATACGGCGGCCAACCGGTTAAAAGCACAGACAGAACACCGCTTTCAGACGGCCTTAAAGACAAAACCCCGCTCAGAATCACCGAGTTCCAACGCGACATCTTAGGCCGTCTGAAACACACCCTTGCCCATGACAACAAAGGCAACATTCAGGAAACCGCCTACCATTACGACCTTAACGGCAACCTCGTCCGTGCCGCCAACCGGCACAGCATTACCTGTTTCGACTACAACGCAGGAGGCCAACTTATCGGCCAGCACTATTGGAAGGTACCGACCCGAGAAGAGAACGAGCAAAACGGCCTGATAGACACCGACTGGCGCGACCCGCAGTACGATATGCTGTTCCAGCCGATTACCAAGAGTATCCATTACCATTACGACTTCAACGGCAACCGCACCACCACCGTATTGCCCGACGGCAGACAAATCAATTATCTCTATTACGGCAGCGGCCACCTGCACCAAATCAACCTCGACGGCGAAGTCGTCAGCGACATCGAACGCGACAAACTGCACCGCGAAATCCAAAGGACACAGGGTGCCTTAACCAGCCGCTACGAACTAGACCCAGTAGGCCGTCTGAAAAAACAGATTGCCGCCCTCAACGGCCTGTCCGAAAGCGGCAACGGCAAAAGCAAAGTGGCGGCGGGTTACAGCCAAACCGCCGTCAAACGCAGCTACGGCTACGACAAAACCGGCAACCTGCTCCACAGCAGCGACCAGCGGACGGGTACCACGCATTTCGGGTACGACAAACTGGGCAGAATCACCAAAGCGGGCGACGAACGGTTTGCCTTCGACCCCGCGCATAATATCCTGTCCACCAACGGCCAAACTGTTTCAGACGGCCTCAACGCCGTTACCGACAACCGCATCAAACACTACAACGGCATCAGCTATTATTACGACGACCTCGGCAACCTGATTCATAGGGAACTGCCCGACGGCGAAGTACAAAACTATTTCTATGATTTGCACGACCAACTGGTTAAGGCGGAAATCCAACGCAAAGATGCCGACGGCAATTGGTATAAAGAGACATGGGTTTATACCTACGACGCTTTGGGCAGACGGGTAAGCAAAGGCCGTCTGAAAGAAAACGGCGGGCTAGAAACCGTTGAAAGCGAAAGTGTTTCAGACAGGCATTCAACAGACCATGCCTGTCTGAAAGCAGAGAACAGCAAAGATATTTTAGATAGTGAAATTGCCTTCCTGTGGGACGGCAGCCATCTGTTGCAGGAAACACATTCAGACGGTCTCTACACCTACATCTATACCGACCAAGATTCTTACGAACCGCTGGCGCAAATCCGTGATTGGAGGAATGAAGAAAAAACCGAACAAAGTATCCATTATTTCCACTGCAACCAAATCGGCATCCCGCGCGAGATGACCGATAAAGGCGGCAATCTGCTGTGGTTCGGGGATTATTACGGTTGGGGTAAGCTGAAAAGCGAGACCAACATTAACAACGCCCACCAGCCGTTCAGGTTGCAGAACCAATATTACGATGAAGAGACGGGGCTGCATTACAACTTATTCAGGTATTATGAACCTGATGTGGGTAGGTTTGTTAATCAGGATCCGATCAAATTGCAAGGCGGAACTAATCTATATAATTATGGATTTAATTCCGCACGATGGGTTGATAGTTTAGGATTGCTAACACAAGCAGAGCTAATAGATATAGGAAAGGAGAAGATAGAAAGTCTACTTCAAGAAGAAAGAGCCAAGTCGAATTCCAAAAGAGCTAGCACCGTAAACGTGATTGTTACTTCAGATGGACAGGTATTTGAGGGTTGCAGCAGCAAATCAAATAAAGGCAGGAATCCACGACCATTGGACTCTGCTCACCATGATGTTCAGGAAGCTTATGGCAAAGCAATTCCTCCATTAGGAGCTGGGCATGGCTACTGTGGCGAAGTAACCAGTTTGACTAAAGCCTTAGATGCTGTAGGCAGAGAAGGATTAAAAGGTGCAATATCAATGGCACATACAACTAATAAAACTAGTGGACAATATATAAGTGGTTGCCAATCATGTACACAAGTTTTATCAGAGATGGGCATAGAAGATGTTGTTGCATCTGGAAAAGTGTGATAACAAGGAGCATTTAAATGAAACAACCATACGAAATCCACTCAGATTTTTTTAAGAAAATGATTTCTTCAGGCTGGTATGAAAATAGAGAAATTATTTTAGATTCTCTACCTTCCCATTTGGAGGAGTTACCTAAAGATGTAAAAAAATTTCTAAGAGAAATATGGTACTTAACAATCAGCTATGATGCTTATTATCGTAGTAACGGACGTATATTTCTATCTACAATATTACATAACTTTGGGGAAACTACAAATAGCTTAGTCGACTATTCGCTAGATGATGAGGATTTTACTTTTTATCAAAAATCTATTGGCAAAAGATTAAGAAATTTCGGCTTTGCAGATAATCGGGAAATTCTTATTGATGAATTGGGAAGAATTTATTTTATTCCTGATTCTGGAGACTTATATTATCAGGGGGGCAAATTTTATGAAGGATTATATAATTTAATATTTAGAACTGGAAAATCATATATTGTAGGAGATGATGGGGAGCTTTTTGTAGAATCAGAAGAAGGCATTTTATCAGGGAATATGAATATTAGAGATACTGAGTAACGCATGTAGGAACACGTTGAACGCACGTATGCGCTCTTTTATCTATAGCCCAAAGCTTTGTCTCCTCGCCTTATATTAGGTCGTTTGAAATTCCAAACCTGCAATCATCCATCTTTCAGACGACCCCTTCCCCATAACAGGAACTACCCATCATGGCCGTCAACAAAATCGCCCGTAAAAGCAGCAAGTTCCGCGTGGTGTTTATGGTGCCCGATTTCTGTTGGCCGCCCCCGCCCGCTCCGCCGCAAGTGCCGCCGATTCCCCTCCCTCTGTTCGCCGACCTCGGCGGTGCCCAAAACGTTACCGAAGACGTCAGAATCAACCGCAAGCAGGCTTTCGTCTTCAATGCCAGTAAAACCAATAAAACCTACGGCGACGAAATCGCCCTGCCCGGCCGCAAAGGGGTGATTTCCCGCACCGCCACCCAACCGGCCTGGCCGATGATGCATTCTTCTTCGGTTAAAATCCGCCAACGCTATATCGTCCGTGCCGGCGATATGTTCCATATGAACAATAAGTATAAGAAGCCGAGGCCCCCCAAACCGTGTATTTCTTGTAAGATGGCAGCGGCGGTCGGTCGCCCGGTCAATCCGATTCACGGGTTGAAGTTTCTGGAGAACGAAACCGATTTCGCCTTCGAAGGCTTGATGCCTTTGGTGTGGAACCGCAGCTATTATTCCGACCAAGACGGCACCGGCTGGCTCGGCGAGGGCTGGAGCATACCCGGCAGCCAACGCATCATCCGCGATGCGGCGGGCTTGGCCTATATCGATGATCAGGGGCGGCTGTTTCCGCTGCCGGAAGTGGACGAAGACGATGAAGAACCGGTGTTGTTCGAGAGCGAACAAATCTGGTTCAGCAAGAATTCAGACGGCCATTATGTGATTGCTTCGTTAAACGGTTCGGTGTCGCTGCGTTTCGCGCCGCTGGCGGTCTCGGAAGACGATCCGAACGGCAACAGTTGCAGCCTCTTGCCGTTGGTGGCGGTGGAAGATGCCAACGGTAACCATCAGCGCTTTATCTACCACCCGCTGACCGGATTGCCGCAATACATTATCGACGGCAACGGACGGGTGTTCTACCTGCACTTCGGCAATGTCGCCGATGCCGCCGCGCCCAAACTGCGCCTGTTGTCGGTATCGCTGCTCGATACCCTGCCCGCTGTCGGCGCAGCCGCACAGATCGGCGCAGCATTGGTGCGCTACGAATACAGCGCCGGCGGCGATTTGCTGCGTGTTATCGGCCGCGACGGTGTAGTCAAACGCAGCTTCACCTATCAAAACAACCTGATGGTGTCGCACACCGATGCGGCGGGTTTGACCGCTTATTACGAATACAGCCATTACACTCCCACCGGCAAAGTATTGCGCAACTGGACTTCGCTGGGCGAAGAATGGCGTTTCACCTATCACGACGGCTACACCGAGGTAACCGATGTCTTGGGGCGCACCGAACAATACCATTACGACTATAACAACGAGTTGACCAAACGGGTGTTCGCCGACGGCAGTACCAATATCATGGAGCGCGACAGCTTGGGCCGTCTGCTCAGCCACACCGACGCAATGGGCCGCGTTACCCGTTACCAATACAGCAACGAAGGCCAAATCGAGACCATCGTCCGCCCCGACGGCGCCATGCTGCATTTCGACTACGATGACAGCTACCGCCTGATCCGCAAAAGCAATGCCGAAGGCCATTACGACAGCTACACTTACGACGAAGCCGGCAATCTGCTGACCCATACCGACCCGCTCAAACACACCACCCGCTTCGAATATGCCGACAACGGTTTGCTGTTGAGCGTTACCGACCCGAAAGGCAGCACCACCGAGTATCACTACGACCGCAACCACCAGCCCGACCTGATTACCGACTGCTCCGGCTACCAAACCAAACTGGCCTACACCCCCGAAGGGCAGTTGGCGCGCATCACTGATGCCTTAGGCCAGCACACCGAATACCATTACGACGCCAACCGAAACCTCACCCTCGCCCTTTATCCCGACGGCAGCAAAGAAACCTTCCGTTACGACAACGCCAACCGCCTGACCAGCCATACCGACGGCGAAGGCCACACCACCGCATACGAATACGGCCAAGACGGTTTGCCGACACAGCGTACCAATGCGCTGGGCCACACCTTCGGCTACCACTACGACCAAGCAAGAAGGCTCATCGGCCTCACCAACGAAAACGGCGCCCGCTACCGCTTCGCCTACGACGTGCTCGACCGTTTGGTGGCCGAAAGCGGCTTCGACCACAAACTGACCGCCTATCACTACAACGCCGGTAACGAACTGGTGCAGCAAAACGAATACGGCGACGATGCCTCCGTAGCCGCCAAACTGATGGCGCAATACGGCGGCCAACCGGTTAAAAGCACAGACAGAACACCGCTTTCAGACGGCCTTAAAGACAAAACCCCGCTCAGAATCACCGAGTTCCAACGCGACATCTTAGGCCGTCTGAAACACACCCTTGCCCATGACAACAAAGGCAACATTCAGGAAACCGCCTACCATTACGACCTTAACGGCAACCTCGTCCGTGCCGCCAACCGGCACAGCATTACCTGTTTCGACTACAACGCAGGAGGCCAACTTATCGGCCAGCACTATTGGAAGGTACCGACCCGAGAAGAGAACGAGCAAAACGGCCTGATAGACACCGACTGGCGCGACCCGCAGTACGATATGCTGTTCCAGCCGATTACCAAGAGTATCCATTACCATTACGACTTCAACGGCAACCGCACCACCACCGTATTGCCCGACGGCAGACAAATCAATTATCTCTATTACGGCAGCGGCCACCTGCACCAAATCAACCTCGACGGCGAAGTCGTCAGCGACATCGAACGCGACAAACTGCACCGCGAAATCCAAAGGACACAGGGTGCCTTAACCAGCCGCTACGAACTAGACCCAGTAGGCCGTCTGAAAAAACAGATTGCCGCCCTCAACGGCCTGTCCGAAAGCGGCAACGGCAAAAGCAAAGTGGCGGCGGGTTACAGCCAAACCGCCGTCAAACGCAGCTACGGCTACGACAAAACCGGCAACCTGCTCCACAGCAGCGACCAGCGGACGGGTACCACGCATTTCGGGTACGACAAACTGGGCAGAATCACCAAAGCGGGCGACGAACGGTTTGCCTTCGACCCCGCGCATAATATCCTGTCCACCAACGGCCAAACTGTTTCAGACGGCCTCAACGCCGTTACCGACAACCGCATCAAACACTACAACGGCATCAGCTATTATTACGACGACCTCGGCAATTTGATTCATAGAGAACTGCCAAACGGCGAAGTGCAGAACTATTTCTACGATTTGCACGACCAACTGGTTAAGGCGGAAATCTTTAAGAAAGACGGCAGTAAAGAGACTTGGCACTATATATATGACGCGCTGGGTCGGCGGATAAGCAAATACCGCGAACTTTCAGACGGCCTAAAGGCGAAAGAGCGGGAATGCGTATGGGACGGCAGCCGTCTGTTGCAGGAAAAGCATTCAGACGGCCTCTATACCTACCTCTACACCGATCAGGACAGTTACGAACCTTTGGCGCAGATTCGCAACTACACCGATGCAGAAGGCGAAAGCAAACAGGAAACCAACTACTTCCACTGCGACCAAATCGGCATACCGCGCGAGATGACCGATAAAGACGGTAATTTGTTGTGGTTTGGGGATTATTTCGGCTGGGGTAAGCTGAAGAGCGAAAACAATATAACGGAAACAGCGCACCAGCCGTTCCGGCTTCAAAACCAATACTTTGACCGTGAAACGGGGTTGCATTACAACTTCTTCAGGTATTACGAGCCTGAGACGGGTCGGTTTATCAATCAAGATCCGATTGGGTTGTGGGGTGGGGGTAATTTTTACTGGCTTGCTAGAAATTCTCAAGGGTGGATTGATCCTTTAGGGTTATCTGCTATTAGTATGGATACTGCAATAGAATTAGCATTAAAATTCTTAAAAAAAGATGTACCTGTTCAAATAATTGATGGCCCCACAGGAGTGCAACTTATTCAAAATTATGAGGAAAATGGAAAGAAAATGACGAAAAGAGTAGGTTTTGACGTAAATCCTGGAAGCTGCCATGTACAGAAATTGGGGCCGCATTTAAATTTACAAACTCAAGTTAATGGTAAGATACAGAAAAAAGGTAAATTGGCAGATCCACATATACCTATTGATCCTTCAACTATCAGGAAAGGTGATTATTAGAATATGGAAGGCATTTTTATTAACGGCAATCCAGAGAATTCTCAAATTGAAATTTCAGGAACAGTTGTATCGTTTAATGTATTAGGAGATATATTAAATAAAATTACTACTATGACATCATTCAAATTACAAACTTTCTCGAATAAGTTTTACCCTAAAAAATTTGAGTTTTTACAATTAATTTATCAGGATGATGAAACCAATAGAATTTCTATTGAGACCGAAGACGACAAATTAATTATCAAAGGAAATAGTGTAGCATTTAATATGCTAGGAGATTCGCTAAGTAATTTTTTTGATGAGGAAAGTAAAAAGGATGACCATTTCCATATAGATTATTATGACGGAAATGATATGCTTAATCCAACCAATATTTCATTAGTTTTTATATGCTTGTAACTTACAGACGGCCTGAAGGCTGATGAAACCGGATTTGTTTGGGACGGCAGCCATCTGTTGCAGGAAGTGTATTCCAACGGGCGTTACACCTACATTTACACCGATACGGACAGCTACGAACCGCTGGCGCAGATTCACAACTACACCAATGAAGAGTTTGAAAGCAAACAGGAAACCAACTATTTCCATTGCGATCAAATCGGCATTCCGCGCGAGATGACCGATAAGGACGGCAGGCTGCTGTGGTTCGGCGATTATTACGGTTGGGGTAAGCTGAAGAGCGAAAACAATATAACGGAAACAGCTCATCAGCCGTTTAGGTTACAGAATCAGTATTGCGACCAAGAGACGGGGTTACATTACAACTTCTTTAGGTATTACGAACCTGATGCGGGTAGGTTTGTCAATCAGGATCCGATTGGGTTGTGGGGGGGAACAAACTTTTATCAGTTTGCGGTAAATGCAAAAAGTTGGACAGACCCATTAGGGCTTTGTGATTTAGATTGGAGTGGAGTTGATCCTCATGGCTTATCAAGAAAAGACCATGTTAGACGACATGGCCAAGATGATCCTGGTAGATGTGGACCTCATGGTGTTTTTGCTGACGATCCAATAGAGCAAACAGAAGCAGCTTGGGAAAAGGCTAAACGTGATAATATCACTCCAACTCAACAAGGAAATAGAAGTGTATATACCGTTCCATTTCCTGAAGCTGGGTTACAAGGAGGTGATCCTAGTCATCCGAACCATTGCGGTATACTTAATAATATAAGAATTGTTGTAGAAAATGGAAATAAAGTTATTGCCGCTTTCCCCATATAATTAATAGTTAACTAAAGGAATAATTATATGAAAAAAATTTATTTCATATATAAAGATTATCTAGCCTTTGAACGTCAAAGTGATGGTGTTGAGTTATGTATAATTCCAGAATTGAATAATAATAAAATATATTTTTACTGTAATGAATATATGACATTCTGGGACTCAATTGATAAAGCTGGAAATTTAGATCAAAGTTGTGATTTGCAAATTAAAGGGGAAATAAGACCAGCAAACTTACAAGAAATCTGCTTAGAAAATTTATGTAACTATATAGATACTGTTAAAGAATATATTATTGAAAATGGGAAAATTAAGAATATTAATTATATTCACTTAAAATAAGCAGACTATAGTAAACGTAGGTTAGATTTCGTCCCAACAACCCTACAAGGCCATCTGAAAAAAATAAAACCTTTTTCAGATGGCCCACTTGTTCTTTAACAACCTGATTTCTGCCGCTGCTCGTCAATCCGATTCACGGGTTGAAGTTTCTGGAGAACGAAACCGATTTCGCCTTCGAAGGCTTGATGCCTTTGGTGTGGAACCGCAGCTATTATTCCGACCAAGACGGCACCGGCTGGCTCGGCGAGGGCTGGAGCATACCCGGCAGCCAACGCATCATCCGCGATGCGGCGGGCTTGGCCTATATCGATGATCAGGGGCGGCTGTTTCCGCTGCCGGAAGTGGACGAAGACGATGAAGAACCGGTGTTGTTCGAGAGCGAACAAATCTGGTTCAGCAAGAATTCAGACGGCCATTATGTGATTGCTTCGTTAAACGGTTCGGTGTCGCTGCGTTTCGCGCCGCTGGCGGTCTCGGAAGACGATCCGAACGGCAACAGTTGCAGCCTCTTGCCGTTGGTGGCGGTGGAAGATGCCAACGGTAACCATCAGCGCTTTATCTACCACCCGCTGACCGGATTGCCGCAATACATTATCGACGGCAACGGACGGGTGTTCTACCTGCACTTCGGCAATGTCGCCGATGCCGCCGCGCCCAAACTGCGCCTGTTGTCGGTATCGCTGCTCGATACCCTGCCCGCTGTCGGCGCAGCCGCACAGATCGGCGCAGCATTGGTGCGCTACGAATACAGCGCCGGCGGCGATTTGCTGCGTGTTATCGGCCGCGACGGTGTAGTCAAACGCAGCTTCACCTATCAAAACAACCTGATGGTGTCGCACACCGATGCGGCGGGTTTGACCGCTTATTACGAATACAGCCATTACACTCCCACCGGCAAAGTATTGCGCAACTGGACTTCGCTGGGCGAAGAATGGCGTTTCACCTATCACGACGGCTACACCGAGGTAACCGATGTCTTGGGGCGCACCGAACAATACCATTACGACTATAACAACGAGTTGACCAAACGGGTGTTCGCCGACGGCAGTACCAATATCATGGAGCGCGACAGCTTGGGCCGTCTGCTCAGCCACACCGACGCAATGGGCCGCGTTACCCGTTACCAATACAGCAACGAAGGCCAAATCGAGACCATCGTCCGCCCCGACGGCGCCATGCTGCATTTCGACTACGATGACAGCTACCGCCTGATCCGCAAAAGCAATGCCGAAGGCCATTACGACAGCTACACTTACGACGAAGCCGGCAATCTGCTGACCCATACCGACCCGCTCAAACACACCACCCGCTTCGAATATGCCGACAACGGTTTGCTGTTGAGCGTTACCGACCCGAAAGGCAGCACCACCGAGTATCACTACGACCGCAACCACCAGCCCGACCTGATTACCGACTGCTCCGGCTACCAAACCAAACTGGCCTACACCCCCGAAGGGCAGTTGGCGCGCATCACTGATGCCTTAGGCCAGCACACCGAATACCATTACGACGCCAACCGAAACCTCACCCTCGCCCTTTATCCCGACGGCAGCAAAGAAACCTTCCGTTACGACAACGCCAACCGCCTGACCAGCCATACCGACGGCGAAGGCCACACCACCGCATACGAATACGGCCAAGACGGTTTGCCGACACAGCGTACCAATGCGCTGGGCCACACCTTCGGCTACCACTACGACCAAGCAAGAAGGCTCATCGGCCTCACCAACGAAAACGGCGCCCGCTACCGCTTCGCCTACGACGTGCTCGACCGTTTGGTGGCCGAAAGCGGCTTCGACCACAAACTGACCGCCTATCACTACAACGCCGGTAACGAACTGGTGCAGCAAAACGAATACGGCGACGATGCCTCCGTAGCCGCCAAACTGATGGCGCAATACGGCGGCCAACCGGTTAAAAGCACAGACAGAACACCGCTTTCAGACGGCCTTAAAGACAAAACCCCGCTCAGAATCACCGAGTTCCAACGCGACATCTTAGGCCGTCTGAAACACACCCTTGCCCATGACAACAAAGGCAACATTCAGGAAACCGCCTACCATTACGACCTTAACGGCAACCTCGTCCGTGCCGCCAACCGGCACAGCATTACCTGTTTCGACTACAACGCAGGAGGCCAACTTATCGGCCAGCACTATTGGAAGGTACCGACCCGAGAAGAGAACGAGCAAAACGGCCTGATAGACACCGACTGGCGCGACCCGCAGTACGATATGCTGTTCCAGCCGATTACCAAGAGTATCCATTACCATTACGACTTCAACGGCAACCGCACCACCACCGTATTGCCCGACGGCAGACAAATCAATTATCTCTATTACGGCAGCGGCCACCTGCACCAAATCAACCTCGACGGCGAAGTCGTCAGCGACATCGAACGCGACAAACTGCACCGCGAAATCCAAAGGACACAGGGTGCCTTAACCAGCCGCTACGAACTAGACCCAGTAGGCCGTCTGAAAAAACAGATTGCCGCCCTCAACGGCCTGTCCGAAAGCGGCAACGGCAAAAGCAAAGTGGCGGCGGGTTACAGCCAAACCGCCGTCAAACGCAGCTACGGCTACGACAAAACCGGCAACCTGCTCCACAGCAGCGACCAGCGGACGGGTACCACGCATTTCGGGTACGACAAACTGGGCAGAATCACCAAAGCGGGCGACGAACGGTTTGCCTTCGACCCCGCGCATAATATCCTGTCCACCAACGGCCAAACTGTTTCAGACGGCCTCAACGCCGTTACCGACAACCGCATCAAACACTACAACGGCATCAGCTATTATTACGACGACCTCGGCAATTTGATTCATAGAGAACTGCCAAACGGCGAAGTGCAGAACTATTTCTACGATTTGCACGACCAACTGGTTAAGGCGGAAATCTTTAAGAAAGACGGCAGTAAAGAGACTTGGCACTATATATATGACGCGCTGGGTCGGCGGATAAGCAAATACCGCGAACTTTCAGACGGCCTAAAGGCGAAAGAGCGGGAATGCGTATGGGACGGCAGCCGTCTGTTGCAGGAAAAGCATTCAGACGGCCTCTATACCTACCTCTACACCGATCAGGACAGTTACGAACCTTTGGCGCAGATTCGCAACTACACCGATGCAGAAGGCGAAAGCAAACAGGAAACCAACTACTTCCACTGCGACCAAATCGGCATACCGCGCGAGATGACCGATAAAGACGGTAATCTGCTTTGGTTTGGGGATTATTACGGTTGGGGTAAGCTGAAGAGCGAAACCAACGTAACGGAAACAGCTCATCAGCCGTTTAGGTTACAGAATCAGTATTGCGACCAAGAGACCGGGTTGCATTACAACTTCTTTAGGTATTACGAACCTGATGCGGGTCGGTTTGTTAATCAGGATCCGATTGGGTTGTGGGGTGGGGAAAATTTATATAGATTCGCACCTAATGTACAAATTTGGGTTGATCCAAGTGGAAACATTGCATTCGCTCCAATATTAATTGCTGCTGCTATAGGTGCTGCCTCTGGAGCCGCTACTGATGCTGGCATTCAAATAGTTTCAAATATAGCAAATGGCGAAAAATGGAACGATATTGACTATGGAAGTGTTGCAATCAGTGGGGCTATCGGTGCAGTAGCTGGGCCGATATTAGGTAAGCTTGGTAAATTAGCTGCCGGTAGATGTAGAAATGCTTTTGGCCCCATGAGAAACTGGTATAGAAGAAAACCATCCTATAGCAAGTCAGGAGGATTTAAAACTAGAAATTCTATTTCATGGGGCGCTTCTCCAGCTAAAAATGGAAAATATGTTAATCAAATAGGAAATTCTACGCTAAGAAGATTTAATCAGTATATTCGTAATAAACGGCTTCCTCCAGGAAGATTATGGTGGAGAACTAGAGATCCAGGACATTTTCATATTAGAAAGTAAATATAAAGGATTAAAAAATGTGTAAAAGAATTAAAAGAGAAAGCAGTGAAAAAAACACTCAAAATAGTTTGAAAAACATTTTAGAAAGAGTAAATAAAAGCCCACATTACCGCTGTTTTCTTTGTGCAACTGGGCTGGATTTAAATTTTTTTGAGACCCTCTCGAAAAATCAAAAGGTTAAAATTTTATGGCATGGAAACCTTAAAAAAGGCTTTTTCGGTTTTTTGTTAGGCTTTATTCCAAGCCGTATAGGAATTATTGAATTTTTAAAACCAATTGATGAAGATTATTTTGAAAATATTTTATATGATTGCGGCCCTTCTCTGACAACTATGGTCATTATGAGCAATGAAAACAAAATTCCAACTTTCATAAACTCCTTTCAAGATGACCCAAGCCTAGAAAATTTTGAATCGAGTATACTGGAAGATGATAGTGCTTTGATCTATGCTATTGGTGTCAGCGATATCAATGATGGCCTTAATTACGAAGAAATAGTCTTTAAACAAAAGGCATGGTTGGATATTTTTAATGGCAAATCACATAGCTGAAAAACATGATATGTAGCCAATTACATCAAATGCGACAGACTGAATCAGGAGATCAACTGCTCTAGAAGGGTGCTTTAGCCGGTCGCTACAACTTAATATCCTTGATTAAGCTATCTGAAAAAACCTTTCAGACGACCTGAAATAAGTTCTTAACATCCGATTTCTGTTGGCCGCCTCCGCCCGCTCCACCGCAAGTGCCGCCGATTCCCTGCCCACTGTTCGCTGACCTCGGCGGTGTCCAAAATGTTACCGAAGACGTCAGAATCAACCGCAAGCAGGCTTTCGTCTTCAATGCCAGTAAAACCAACCACACCACCAGCGGCGATTTGCTGCGCGTCATCGGCCGCGACGGCACGGTCAAACGCAGTTTCACCTATCAAAACAACCTGATGGTGTCGCACACCGATGCGGCGGGTTTGACCGCTTATTACGAATACAGCCATTACACTCCCACCGGCAAAGTGCTGCGCAACTGGACTTCGTTGGGCGAAGAATGGCGTTTCACCTATCACGACGGCTACACCGAAGTCACCGATGTCTTGGGGCGCACCGAGCAATACCATTACGACTACAACAACGAATTGACTAAACGGGTGTTCGCCGACGGCAGCGCCGTATTGATAGAGCGCGACAACGCCGACCGCCTAACCAGCCATACCGACGGAGAAGGCCACACCACTGCGTACGAAGCGGTAATTCTTCCCATTAAAATTCCGTCTAAACACAATATCAGGAGATAAACATGGCAGCCAATATGATGACAACTCCCAAATGGTACGAGTATATCACTCATGTTATTAAAAGCTATGTAGAAACCTTTTCCGAAGAATGTAGAGACGGATTATCTTATATTGATGAAAGGAAAGGTGTGCCGTTTGCGGCAATGGGATATATAACGAGTGATGTTGATGCCGTTGCTGCGCACTCTTATTTATTTGAACGCGATTTAAAAAAATTCAAACAATATGCCTATGTACACGGCAAACTTATTGTGCTTAGAAGCATGGATAATCTTGAGCCTATTCCTTTTTTCTTTCCATGCGATATATTAAATATCAGCAGATTATCATTTCTCATGATCATGAGCGACAGCCCCCAATTGCGAGAATTTTTAGTGCGCAATATCGACAACATCGCCAACGATACCGAGGAATTTGTCGACCGCTACGATCTCAACCGCCATATGATGTACAACACCTTGTTGATGGTGGAAGGCCGGCAGTTGGACAGACTAAAGGAACGCAGTTTGCAGGTGCTGGCCTATCCCACGCCCGGCAAATGGCTGCAAAAGCGGCTCGACGACTACCGTTTCTTTCTCGCCTTCGCCAAGCAGGATGCCGAAGCCATGAAAAAAGCCTTGGAGCCATTGTTTATCAAAAAGAATGCGCGTGCCGCAGCCAAAGAAACCTTAACTTATTTCGACTTTTTTCTGCAGCCGCAAATCGTGATGTATGCCAAGATCGCCTCCATACACGGTTTTGATTTGGGCATCGACCACGAAATCGCCCCGCGGGATTTAATCGTGTACGATCCGCTGCCAAGTAACGAATATCAGGATATCTTCGATTTTATGAAGCAATACGATTTGTCGTATCCGTATGAATATTTGCAGGATTGGGTGGATTACTATACATTTAAAACCGATAGATTAGTGTTTGGAAAATGAAACAAGGCCGTCTGAAACTTACTTTCAGACGGCCTTAGCTCAAGTTCTTTGATAATCCCCTCCACTCTTCCGACCACCGGTAAAGTCATTAAGTTATTTTTAATTTTGCCATCCCTCATTTCCATTCACTCATCCGCACCTCAGAGCGTTCGCTGATTACAGCCATGTCCAAACCGTTACTAAAAACGTTAAAATCAACTGCAAACGTATATCAACAAACGTTATATCCGTCTGTGCCGATGATGCCGGTCTGCGGCTGCTTCGGTAAAAAAATCAAACCAATGTGAGTGAAATTTATGCGAGCCGTTATTCAGAAAGTAAACCGGGCCGAAGTGAATGTGATTAAAGCAGGCAATAGCGAAACCACCGGCCACATCCGCCGCGGTTTTGTTGTGTTGCTCGGCGTATGCCATGAAGACACCGCAGCTGATGCTCGCTATATCGCCGATAAAATCGCCCACCTGCGGATTTTTGAAGACGATGCGGGCAAGCTGAATTTATCGTTGAAAGACACCGGCGGTGCGGTGTTGCTGGTTTCACAGTTTACGCTGTATGCCGATGCCCGCAACGGCAGGCGGCCTTCTTTTTCCGATGCGGCCAAACCCGAACAGGCCAATATGCTTTACGAACAGGTTGCCGCCATGCTCCGGCAACATGAGATTCCAGTCGAAACCGGCCGCTTCCAAACCCACATGCAGGTTGATTTATGCAACGACGGGCCGGTAACGCTGTTGTTGGATTCGCAAAAGCTGTTTTAATATTAGGCCGTCTGAAAATCTTTTTCAGACGGCCTAAGCTATAATGCACGGCATTCCGACACACACGCCGAGAGATTTTTCCATGAATCCCCAAACCCTTCCCGACACCCGCCCTTACCCTACCGACCCCGTTAAAAACAGCCTGCTGCTCTACGCTTCGCAAATCGCGCAAAACACCTCGGCCGCACAACGTAAACTCGCTACCGAATCGTTGCAGGCCGAAATCCATACCATGTTGCAGCAAAACCATTACCTCGGCCTTTCCGTCGCCATGAGTATGGCTCCTGATGCCGCCTCCTACCGCGCACTTTTCGACGGTTTGGACACCACTTTGCAGGCCAAAACCGAGCACGAAGTGCAATGGTTTGCGATACCCGTGGTGCTGGTGGCGGGATGCAACCAATCGCAAACACTGCCGCTGAACACCCCGTCGGTAGAACTGTGCGCCCGTATGGCCGACTACCCGCATTTGCGCCCGCTGATTCAGGCCGTCTGGCTGCCGAAACTGATACGCGCCTCCGATTTGGCTGCCGTTAATGCCGGACAATGGTTTGCGGCCAAACAAAATATCGAAACCGCGCAAAACTTTGCCGCCCGACTGCCCCAAACCGACTTGAAGATTCCCGCCGGACAATCCGTAAATGTTATTTTTGCCCTCGGCTACGGCCATCAAAGCATTCAGGCCGTCTTAAACCAAAACTTGCGCGATGCCGCCTTGCCCCTGATGCAGGTATGGCAGGAAAATTTGACGCAACAAGGGCTTACCTTATTCACCAATCCGCTTCCCCCAAACACCCCGCTGCACGCACTTACCGAAGGCAGCCATATGCGCCTGCGTATGGCGATGGACGTATTTGCCGCCAACGCCATTCGCGCCATTCGCCTGCAAAGCCCGCGCGTGGGTGTGGTTATGGCTTCTCAGCAGGGCGGAAAACTGTTGTTCGGTTTTAATGCCACCGACAGCGCGTTCGAACTGATGCCGCAAGTGTTCGCTTGGCCGCTGTCGCCCGCCGAACGCATCGAAACCGTGCAGCAAAACTTTTTGGACCTGATGGTCGAATGCCAAGTCGAAAACATCCGCCTGCTACATGATGCCCTGCCCGAACAGGAAGAGTTGCCCAATTACGCCCAAGCCCTCAACCTACCCGGCCACAACCCGTTATTTGCGGAGCAATAATCCCATGAGTGCCTACCGTATCCTTTTCGTCTGCCTCGGCAACATCTGCCGTTCTCCGATGGCCGAATATGTTTTACGCCACCATGCGCGGCAAGCCGGTGTCGAGCAACGTATTGCCGTTTCCAGCTCGGGCACTTCGGGCTGGCACAATGGCGAAAACATGCACCAAGGCACGCGTAAAACGCTGGCGAAGCACGGCATCAACCATTCGGGCTTTACCAGCAGCCAAGTACAAATCGGTGATGACGGGTATTATGATTTTCTGATTGCGATGGATGACGACAACCTCGCCGAACTGGAACGCACGTTCGGCCGCCCACCCGAAAAAATCTTCAAACTTACCGATTTAATCCCATCCAGCGGCTACAACCACGTGCCCGACCCGTGGTACACCGGCGATTTCGACGAAACTTTCCGGCTCGTGTCGGAAGGCAGCCGCGCATTGTTGAAAAAATTGGGCTTGGCGGAATAGCTCGGACGCAAACAACCGAACAAACCCTGCAAACATATGAAAGAAGCCGTCTGAAACTTTTCAGACGGCCTCTTCATTCAAAACTTACCGAAAACCAGATTATTTTCTAGCCGGTGCTTTCGTAGCGGCAGGCTTGTTCAATTTTGCAGTAGCCGCTTTATCCAACACGCAGTATTTGGTAACGATTTGAGAAACTTGGGTCGGTTTGCCGTTTACTGTTTCAACACCTTCCTGAGTCAGCATATTGCCGTCCACTTTATCCACATTGGCGGCATCGGCTTTACCGGCAGACCAAGTGATACCGTTGGCGGTAAACACGTTACCGTCATTGTTGCCGATCACGCGGAACAGGCCGGGAGACAATTTGTTTTGGTATTTCACTTGGGCAACCACAACTTCGCCGCCTTTGAAACCGTACATCACGGTCAGCGGATTCTGCCCTTTGTTGCCGCATTTGTAAGCCACTTCTTTCTTAGCGTCGATAGAATCGACCCGAACCGTTTCAGGAGCTTGGCGCTGCGGTGCTGCTTGCGGTTGGACGGCAGGCGCGGGAACGGGAGCAGGTTGTTCTTTAGGTTTGTCTTTTTTACCGAAACTGAAACTGCCGCAGGCGGTCAGCGCGGTCATTAAAACAACAGCGGGAACGATAGTTTTAAAATCCACTTTCATAGTTACTCCGTTTTTATAGGTAATCATTAATGCACTAAAAGCACAGACCGTATATAGGCAACGGTAACAGAGAAAAAGTTCCTTGTCTCGGCCCAAGCCCGTATCCGCAGCACACAAGCACGGCCAACCAATTCAAATTATACTTAAATTATTCCAACATGATTTTGATTTCAATCATTTTTATGCCGTATGAAAAAGCAATTCAAATCAGGTAAAGTTTTTTATGCCGCATAAAACAAATGTTATCAGGCCGTTTTATCCGCTTTCGCAAACCGCATTTCCAAGCAGCCGCCAAAATCCGTATCTTTCCGGCTTTCGTCAATGCTTGAAGATTCATCGAACTTTTCGGACGGCCTTTGGCAATTTCTTTTATAATCCGTGCTTTCTTCCCTCATCCATATCATTATGCAGCACGTTTTCGTTCTTCAACATCCCGCCCTTACTGAATGCGACCTCGGCATTTTGAACACATTAAACCTGCCGTCTGAAAACATCCGCCACGGCACATTACGGCTGCCCGTTACCGACGGTTTCCGCCTGCCCGAAGCGGTATCGGCAGAATTAAACCGTCAACACATAGATCATGCCGTGCTGCCGGATTTGGCGTTTTCCGAACTGGGGTTGATTGTCAGCGATATGGATTCGACGTTGATTACCATCGAATGCGTCGATGAAATCGCCGCCGGTGTGGGTTTGAAAGCACAGGTGGCGGAGATTACCGAACAATCCATGCGCGGCGAGCTTGATTTCGAGCAGTCTCTCCGCCGCCGCGTCGCACTGTTAAAAGGCTTGGATGAACGGATTTTACAAGAAGTGTACGACAACGTTTTGCAGCTATCGCCCGGTGCGGAATACCTGCTGGACGAATGCAAAAAAAACGGGGTGAAATTTGCACTGGTTTCAGGCGGTTTCACTTTCTTCACCGAACGTCTGCAACAACGTTTGGGGCTGGATTACCAGCACGCGAATGTTTTGGAAATTTCAGACGGCCTGCTCACGGGACAATTGCTCGGGGGCGTGGTGGATGCGCAAGCCAAGGCGGATTTGTTGGTGCAGCTTCGGGAACGGCTGGGCTTGGAAAAACATCGGGTGCTGGCTATGGGTGACGGCGCAAACGATATCCCCATGCTGCTCGAAGCCGGTATCGGCATTGCTTACCGCGCCAAACCGAAAGCCCAAGCGCATGCGGATGCCTGCATCAACTTCGGCGGGCTCGAAGCCGTGCGCGGGTGGTTCAGAT
Source organism: Neisseria animaloris (assembly GCF_900637855.1). Classification (NCBI taxonomy): domain Bacteria; kingdom Pseudomonadati; phylum Pseudomonadota; class Betaproteobacteria; order Neisseriales; family Neisseriaceae; genus Neisseria; species Neisseria animaloris. The sequence continues at coordinate 2,319,059 of NZ_LR134440.1, read as the reverse complement.
AACGTCGAGGCCGTCTGAAAAACCAGTCTACTTACTCTATAAAAAGCATTGCGGCACTTCGCCGCTCTGCTGCTTCCACCCCGCCGCATTGTGCCGTTCTTACCGGCCAACCGTTTTTCACAGGGCTACTCTTCCCGCGCCCGCTCAATCATTGCCTCACGTAAAGCATCCAAACCCAAACTTTCGGTAACGGAAATATTCACCGCCACCGCCCTGCCCTGCGTATCGCGCAGAATACCGGCGGGGCGTTTGTTGTCGGGCAGCAGGTCGATTTTGTTGTACACGATCAGTTGCGGCACTTCATGTGCGCCGATTTCTTCCAGCACGGTGTTCACATCGTCCATTTGCCGCTCGAAATCGGGATGGCTGGCATCAACCACATGCAGCAGCACGTCGGCCAACGCGGTTTCTTCCAAAGTGGCCGAAAATGCAGACACCAGCTTGTGCGGCAAATCGCGCACGAAGCCGACGGTATCGGTTAGGATAACCGTGGCCTCGGGCGACAGATACAGGCGGCGGGCGGTGGTGTCGAGCGTGGCGAACAGTTGGTCTTTCGCCAGTACATCGGCTTTGGTTAAACGGTTGAACAGGCTGGATTTTCCCGCATTGGTATAGCCGACCAGCGCAAAGGTTTTGATGCTGCCCTGCATCCGCGATTTGCGGCGGGTGGCACGCTGTTTCTGCACGTTCTGCAATTGTTTTTTCAAGGCGGTGATTTTTTGATTGATCAAACGGCGGTCGGTTTCGAGCTGGGTTTCGCCCGGGCCTTTCAAACCGATACCGCCTTTTTGACTTTGCATGTGTCCGTAACCTCGCACCAGCCGCCCGCTTAAGTGATTAAGCTGCGCCAACTCCACTTGCAGTTTACCTTCTTGCGATTGTGCGCGTTTGGCGAAAATCGCCAGAATCAGCCCCACGCGGTCAAGCACGCGGCATTGTAAAACGCGCTCCAAATTGCGCTCCTGCGTCGGTGTCAGTTCGTGGTTGAACACCACTAATTCGATGTCGTGCTGCCGCACCAATTCGGCCAACTCTTCGGCCTTGCCCGTGCCGACGAACAGCGCGGTATGGGCTTTGTCGCGCTTGGCGGTTTCGGTGCACACCAAATCGCCGCCCGCCGCGCGCACCAAGTCTGCCGCTTCGGCCAAGGCCGTCTGAAAAGCCTGTTCGCGCCATTCGTTGGCACCGGAATAGTCCGCACTCAGCATCACCCCCGCCAGCATCACGCGCTCGGGCTTTTCAAGGGATTTGTCGATTTGAAACAGGGTGGGTTTACTCACGGTTCACGCTCCGTTTAGGAAAGTTTTCAGACGGCCTCTGCGGGTTTGCCATGTTTCAGCTTTTTCACGCCAACTTGGGCACTTTGTTAAACAGCCGGTAGAAGTTTTCGGTGGTGATTTCAGCAATATGCTCCACCGAATCGCCGCGCAGTTTCGCTACGAATTCGGCAGTATAACGCACATAAGCCGGCTCGTTGGGCTTGCCGCGCTTGGGCACGGGGGCGAGAAACGGCGCGTCGGTTTCCACCAAAATCCGGTCTTGCGGCACATACTTGGCGGCTTCTTGGATATCCGCAGCGTTTTTAAAGGTAACGATTCCGGAAAACGAAATGTAAAAACCCAAATCCAGCGCGGCTTTAGCCACTTCTACATTTTCGGTAAAACAATGGATTACCCCGGCATGGGCTTGATGTTCGCGCAGCATACGCATGGTGTCCGCCGCCGCATCGCGGGTGTGGATAACCAACGGCAAACCGCTTTGGTTGGCCGCCTCGATATGGTCGGCAAAACGTTGGTACTGCCAGCCCAAGTCGCCTTGGCACCAATGGTAATCCAAACCTGTTTCGCCGATGCCCACCACTTTAGGGTGTTTGGCATGTTCCACCAACTCGGCAACGGTAAATTCGGGCGTATCTTTTTCATCGGGATGAATGCCTACCGTGGCGAAAATATGTTCGTGTGCCTCGGCAATCGCCAATACTTCGGAAAAAGTCTGCCTGCTCACGCTGATGGCCAACGCCTGCTTCACATCATTTTCCTTCATATTGTCAAATACTTCGGGCAGGCGGCTGCTGAGGCCGTCGAAATTCAGATGGCAATGAGAGTCGATTAAATGCATGATAAATTAAGGTTTTTAATCAAATAATATTTAAACAGGCCGTCTGAAAGCACACGTTCAGACGGCCTGTTCTGGTTCTATCGTGATGAAACCGGCAATGCCCAAGCTGTCGAAAAGTTCCCCTTTAAACACAAGCGTTTCAGACAACCCGGGCATTGTTCTTTACAGCGTAAATGTTACGCGGTCGCTTCGCAGGCTGCTGCCAAGCTCGCCTTCGATCAGTTTTTTGGTTTGCTCGCAAATTTCATCATCACTGAATGCCAAACCCACCCCTTTGGGGCGTTGCGTAGAAGTACGCGCAGGATTAATCCACGCCACTTGGGTGCGCAGAAATTTTTTGCCCGGGTGATCGGTCAACTCCAACGCCAGCAGCACTTCGTCGCCAAGCGAGAAAACGTCGTCGGTAGGCACAAACAACCCTCCATGCTCAAAAAACGGCATGTAGCTGTTGTAAAGTGCTACTTTTTCTTTTAGTTGCAAGGCCATCATTCTGCCCGGCAGGTCTTTTGCGATATCCATAAATTTCCCTGTTATTTATTTTGCCAAAAATTAAGATACTCGGTGAGTAAGGATTCGAGCTGCATTTTAACACTCAAGGTATGGTGCCCGTAAGGGCTTAAACGGTTCAGACGGCCTATAAGTGCGAACAAAGCGGCAGGAGAAGTTTTTGCGCCTGTTTTTTCCAGCGCAGCCGCGTATTGCGGGTAATACAGCGGCGGCATACGCTGTTGCGCCAAACCCACATCGAGCAGCCATTTGTGCAGCCAGTCGAGAAAAACCGCCAGCGGCTGTTTGTGTTTGTCGAATGCGGCGGCGTAATCGAGAATCGCCAGCAGGCGCGGGGCGGACAGCAGGTCGAGCAAATCTTTGCGAAGATCGTCCAGATCGGGCGTGTGTTCAAACAACGGCGCGCCGCCGTGAAAAGCCAGCAGCGCTTCGGCCTGCTCCGTGCCGCGTTGCTGCAAATACTGTAAAGCCTCTTGGTGCGACGGCGCGGGCAGCACCATTTGGCGGCAGCGGCTTTTGATGGTGGGCAGCAGTTTGTCGCGTGCGTGCGTTACCAGCAGAAACAATACGTTTTCAGGCGGCTCTTCGAGCACTTTGAGCAAACCGTTGGCTGCCTGAAGGTTCATGCTTTCGGCCGGATGCACCAACACAATCCGCTTGCCGCCGCGCACGGAGGTTAAATGAATGTTATCGACAATATCGCGCACGGCATCGATTTTAATCTGCAACAGTTTGCGTCCCACCGCCTCGCCCTCAGGGATTTCCGGTGTCAGCTCGTAAAAATCGGGGTGGCTGTTTTGCCCGAACAAATGGCACGATGGGCAAACGCCGCACGGCTCGCCTGCCGCATCAGGTTGTTCGCACAGCAAGGCTTGCGCGGTATGGCGGGCAAACGCGGTTTTGCCGGTGTTTTCCTTGCCGGTAAACAACCATGCGTTGGGCAGGCTTTGCCGGTGCGCGGCGATTTGCTGCCATTGGGTTTGATGCCACGGATAAATCATGTGAATGAAGCTGAAAAAGAAAACAGATATTATACCTAAGAACCTTATCTTTCAGACGGCCATATTTCAGACGGCCTGACACGTCGGCCTGCGTTCTGCTAAAATACACGCCAAATCAACTATATTTTCAGACGGCCTCCTTCAACAAAAAGAGTAAAAGGCCGTCTGAAACCTTTTTGGCAGACCACATCATGAACGAAAAACCCGAAGTTACCCCCATCGACCGCCCTGTGCTGAACCCTCCGGGCGGTGAGAAAAAAGTGCTGCTGCATTCCTGCTGCGCCCCTTGTTCCGGCGAAGTGATGGAAGCCATGCTGGCCAGCGGCATTGATTTCACTATCTTTTTCTATAACCCCAACATCCATCCGAAAAAAGAATACGAAATCCGCAAAAACGAAAACATCGCGTTTGCCGAGAAACACAATATTCCTTTTATCGACGCGGATTACGATGTAGACAACTGGTTCGAGCGCGCCAAAGGTATGGAGATGGATCCCGAACGCGGCCGCCGCTGCACCATGTGTTTCGACATGCGTTTCGAGCGCGCCGCTCTTTATGCCCACGAACATGGCTTTCCCGTGCTTACCAGCTCTCTCGGCATCTCGCGCTGGAAAAACATGAACCAAATCAATGACTGCGGCCACCGCGCCGTCGCACCTTACGATGATGTGGTGTATTGGGATTTCAACTGGCGCAAAGGCGGCGGCAGTGCACGTATGATTGAAATCAGCAAGCGTGAACATTTCTACCAACAAGAATACTGCGGCTGCGCGTATTCGCTGCGCGACACCAACCATTGGCGCAAATCACAAGGCCGTCCGCCGATTAAAATCGGTGTGAAATATTACGGCGACGAAGAAGATGCCAAGTAATCATATCCATATCAATACAAGTTAAGAGGCCGTCTGAAAAAACTTTCAGACGGCCTCTTTATCTCAAACGTACAAGCAGCACATCATCACCCTCAAACCAAACATACCCCAGTAACCGAACAGCCATAAAAAATCCCGCACGGTTCAACACCATACGGGATTTTCACTTCAAGCACTCAGGCTTTTAGACGGCCGCTTACATCATGCCGCCCATACCGCCCATACCACCCATATCAGGAGCGGCAGGTTTATCTTCTGCAATTTCTGCAATCATGCAATCGGTAGTCAGCATCAGGCCGGCAATAGAAGCAGCATGTTGTAGCGCAGAACGGGTTACTTTGGCAGGATCCAACACACCCATGGCAATCATATCGCCATATTCGCCGCTGCCTGCGTTGTAACCGAAGTTGCCTTGGCCTTCCAACACTTTATTCACCACAACGCTCGGCTCACCGCCTGCATTGGCAACAATTTGACGCAACGGAGCTTCAATCGCACGCAATACGATTTGTACGCCTGCATCTTGATCTGTGTTAGAAGTTTTCACACTTTCCAAAGCTGCACGGGCACGCAACAAAGCTACGCCGCCACCGGCAACCACACCTTCTTCAACCGCAGCACGGGTAGCATGCAGCGCATCTTCCACACGGTCTTTTTTCTCTTTCATTTCTACTTCGGTTGCAGCACCGACTTTAATTACGGCAACACCGCCGGCCAGTTTGGCCACGCGCTCTTGCAGTTTTTCACGGTCGTATTCGCTGTTTGAAGTTTCCACCTGTTGGCGGATTTCATTTACACGTGCTTCAATCAGAGCGGCATCACCGAAACCGTCGATAATAGTAGTGCTTTCTTTACCGATCTCAATGCGTTTGGCTTGACCCAAATCTTCCAAAGTAGCTTTTTCCAAAGACAAGCCCACTTCTTCCGAAACCACGTTACCGCCGGTTAAGATAGCAATGTCTTGCAACATGGCTTTACGGCGGTCGCCGAAGCCCGGAGCTTTAACCGCGACGGTTTTCAGGATACCGCGGATATTGTTTACCACCAAAGTGGCCAACGCTTCGCCTTCAACGTCTTCAGCGATAATCAACAACGGACGGCTGGCTTTAGCCACTTGCTCCAATACCGGCAACAAATCGCGGATGTTGCTGATTTTCTTGTCGAACAACAATACAAACGGGTTATCCAAACCGGCAATTTGTTTTTCAGCATCGTTGATGAAGTAGGGAGACAGATAACCACGGTCGAACTGCATACCTTCCACTACATCGAGTTCGTTTTCCAAAGATTTGCCGTCTTCCACGGTAATCACGCCTTCTTTGCCTACTTTTTCCATGGCTTCAGCAATGATAGCACCAACCTGCTCGTCAGAGTTGGCGGAAATCGAACCGACTTGGGCGATTTCTTTAGATGTGTCGCAAGGTTTGGAAATATTTTTCAATTCGGCAACCAAAGCAGCAACCGCTTTATCGATACCACGTTTCAGATCGGTCGGATTCATACCGGCGGTAACGTATTTCATCCCTTCGCTAACAATGGCTTGGGCCAAAACAGTGGCCGTAGTTGTACCGTCGCCGGCTACGTCGTTGGTTTTAGAGGCAACTTCTTTTACCATTTGCGCGCCCATGTTTTCGAATTTGTCTTTCAATTCGATTTCTTTGGCTACGGTTACGCCGTCTTTGGTGATATGCGGGCCGCCGAAAGAACGATCCAATACCACATTGCGACCTTTCGGGCCCAAAGTTACTTTAACGGCATCCGCCAATACGTTCACACCTTTAACCATTTTTTGGCGGACTTCATTACCAAACTGTACGTCTTTTGCTGCCATATCTTAAATTCTCCAAAAATGTTCAAAATATCTCTAAGAGGCCGTCTGAAAACCTTTTTATATTCTTTTCAGACGGCCTTCAATGCTTGATTATTCAACAATACCGAAGATGTCTTCTTCACGCATTACCAACAGCTCTTCGCCGTCGGCTTTCACAGCTTGGCCGCTGTATTTTCCGAAAATCACCTTGTCGCCAACTTTCACGTCCAGAGGACGGCGTTGGCCGTCTTTACCGACTTTACCTGCGCCGACGGCAATCACTTCGCCCATATCGGGTTTTTCAGCGGCTGCGCCCGGCAATACGATACCAGAGGCGGTTTTTTCTTCAGCTTCCAAGCGTTTTACGACTACGCGGTCATGCAGAGGACGAATGGTCATATATAACTCCGATAAAATAATAAAAACAAGCACCTGTAAACAGGCATATCAAATAAAATCACCGCCGCATCCGCGCGGTGCAAGTTAACGCAATCCAACATAAGGCTACAAACAGCAAATTCAAGCCCCTGTGTGTGATTTTTTTAAGAACTACCACTCTCAAAAATAAAACTTTTGGACTTTAAAGTAAATTGGAAAGAACGTTTATGGAAAAATCAATATCTTAATTTTGAAATGATCTAATAATTTACACAAACTGCTACATTTATGGAAATTTTAGATTCTCAGTAAATCTATCGACCTCCGTTTTATTGAGGTAACCGAGACAACGAAAAACAAAAAGCCCTTGCTAAAATCAGCAAAGGCTTTCAAAAAATCTGGCACGCCCACGGGGATTCGAACCCCGGTTGCCGCCGTGAAAGGGCAGTGTCCTAGGCCTCTAGACGATGGGCGCGTAACCGAGTCGGGCACTATACTGATATAGAACCGGCTTGTCAATAAAACGCAGGCATATTACCTTTCAGACGCTCTTTGGCTGCTGTATAATGCATCGGTTTAAAATGAAAGAAATGCCATGTGGTTCAAACAAATCAGCTTTTACCCTCTGAACAAAAACAAACTGCCCGAGCTGGAAACGCTGGCAGCCAAACTTACCGAAGCAGAATTCACCCCCTGTATGGGCTTGGACTGGTTTAGCGAAGGCTTTGCCGCACCGGTTTCTTTTTCACCCGAAACCGTATTCCCTGCCGACTACACATGGCGCATTGCATTGAAAAAAGAAGAGAAAGTGTTGCCTGCCGGCGTTATTCGCGACATTCTGGACGAACGTATTGTCGAAATACAAAATGCTGAAGCCCGCAATGTAGGCCGTAAAGAAAAACAAGAATTAAAAGAACAAATTACCGACGATTTGCTACCACGCGCCTTTACCCGCAGCAGCCGTACGCAAGCCATTTTCGATACCAAACACGGCTATTTGTTTATAAATAATGCCTCTTCAAACAAAGCCGAGAGCATGCTAACCAAACTTCGCGAGGCTTTAGGCGGCCTTGAAGCCCACCTTCCCAACACCAAACAATCTCCGGGCAGCCTGATGACCGAATGGTTATTACGCGGTACAGCGGAAGGCGGTTTCGAGCTGGATAGCGACTGCGAACTGAAAGGTACCGGCGATGTTGCTCCTGTTGTAAAAGTATCCAAACAAGATCTGACCGCCGATGAAGTGATCCAGCACGTCAAAAACGGCAAAACCGTTACCCAACTCGGCCTCGTATGGCGTGAGCAAATTGCTTTTATTCTTACCCAAGACTTTACCCTAAAACGCATCCAGTATCTCGATATTCTCCAAGAAGAAGCCGAAGGCCACGGTGATGATGCGGCCAGCCTTACTTTTGCTTCACAAATTCTGATGACGGAAACCTTAAGCACTATGCTGGAGGAACTGGTAGGCTATTTGGGCGGCTGGCAAGAATAAACCTTCCCTACCACCGGTTTGACAAAACCATACGATTTAAATACTTAAACACATCGAATACAGGCCGTCTGAAATGTAACGCAACGGCATATTGATGAAAACAAGGAAACATTATGAGCATTAAATCCGACAAATGGATACGCCGGATGAGCGAACAACACGGCATGATCGAACCGTTCGAACCGAACCAGATTAAGGAAATTGATGGGAAAAAAATCATTTCTTACGGCACATCAAGCTATGGCTACGATATCCGTTGTGCGAATGAATTCAAAATTTTTACCAACATCAATAGCACGATTGTCGACCCGAAAAATTTCGACACCCGCAACTTTGTAACCGTTGAAGACGATTACTGCATTATTCCGCCTAATTCGTTCGCTCTGGCCCGTACGGTGGAATATTTCCGTATTCCGCGCAACGTATTAACCGTATGTTTGGGTAAGTCCACTTATGCACGCTGCGGCATTATCGTGAATGTAACGCCGTTCGAACCGGAATGGGAAGGTTACGTTACACTTGAATTCTCCAACACTACCCCGCTACCTGCAAAAATATATGCCGGTGAAGGTGTGGCACAAGTATTGTTTTTTGAAAGCGATGAAATTTGCGAAACATCTTACAAAGACCGAAAAGGTAAATACATGGGGCAAACGGGCGTAACTCTTCCTAAAACATGATATAAAAAAGCCGCCTGAAAATTTTCAGACGGCTTTTTTTATTTATATGTTCTTGGCTAATTATGATTATGAAGATGAGTAAAACAACGATGTTTTGTTGTTTTCGTATTGTTTTTGCTTTTCAGCATCTTTAAATTTTACTTCAAACAAGTTTTCGCGGCTGAAAGTCTGTTTAATGCTCTGCTTGGTTTCAGGACTTTCTTGTAAATAATACGTTCCACCTAACAATACCGCCGCAAGTATAAAAACCCTCATACGCATAGCTGTATTCCTTAATTAATTTTTTTGAGATTGCAGAATAAAGTAAATGTTGTACGGGTATTTAAATATTTTTCCCAACGGTTTATTTTCATAGCCAAATGGTATTGAAATACGCTACAATAATTTTATAAATAGTTATTAACAAAAGACAAAATAAATTTTTTTAATGTTTTAGGCCGTCTGAAAACATGTTTTCAGACGGCCTAAAACATTTTATTTTCCGTTTTTAAATCAACGCAAATATAACATCGGATTGACGGCTTTTCCGTTAATCCGAACCTCAAAATGCAGCTTCACACGATCAGTATCCGTACTACCCATTGTGGCGATGGTTTGCCCTTGCTGCACGGTTTGGCCTTTTTGCACGCTGATGCTGTCATTATGAGCATAAGCAGTTAACGTGCTGCTGTTATGGCTCACCAACACCAGTTTACCGTATCCGCGCAAACCTTCGCCGGCATACAGCACTTTTCCTGAAGCAGCGGCCTTAACAGGTGTGCCTAGTTCGCCTTTGATATCAATGCCCTTATTGGAGTTACCATTGTATTGTTCGACAATGTTCACGGCTCCGTTTTCCACCGGCCATTGCAGGTTTAGGCGATTGACCGGTGCTACTTGTTGGGATTCGCCTGAGCGGGAAGCGGCGCGGTGCGGAGAAGAAGCGGTTATTACGCCCCGCGAACGGACACGCAACACTTGACCGACTTCGATTTTAGATGTGTCGTGCAGATTATTCCATTCCGCCAATGTTTTCACACTTTGTCCGAAACGCAAGCCGATGCGGTAAAGGTTATCGCCACTCTGTACGCGGTAATGCCCTTCGGGTACGGGGCCGCTGGCAGGGTTACCTGCACAGGCTGCCAATATCGTCAAAGAAGCACTCAAAAATATTTTTTTCAGTTTAGGAAAGTATTGTGTATTCATGGGGCGTAAGGATAGCAAATTTGGACGGCGACCCACACTTTCAGACGGCCCAACCGCAACTCCTTTACTTTTTTTTACAACTTATGCTTTTACCCGTTTTCACACCCCGACTGCTTGAAAGCGGGCAATGTTAGCTTTATTTTAGCGGCACGGGTAAAAATGACTATAAAGGAAACAACAAAATGCGTTTTTTCGGTATCGGCTTTCTAGTACTGCTGTTTTTGGAAATCATGTCCATCGTATGGATGGCGGATTGGATTGGCGGAGCAGCAACACTCGGCTTAATGATATTGAGTTTTGTGACGGGAGCGATGATGCTGCGCCACACGGGTTTATCGGGTTTGCTGATGGCGGGGGCTGCTGTGCGCGGCGGCGGGCAAGTTTCGTTTTACCAAATGCTTTGGCCTATCCGTTATGCCGTTGCCGCCGTTTTGATGATGAGCCCGGGCTTCGTATCGCTGATTATCGCTTTGATTCTGCTGCTGCCGCTTAAAGGAAAACCGATTGCAGAGATAAACACCGCCACATTCACCTCGCAACACAATCCTTTTACACGCCCCCGCCCGAATGACGACGATATCATTGAAGGCGAATACACCGTAACGCCGTCCGAACCGGGCAGACAGGACTACATCGAGCATAAACAGGATTAATGCCGAAGCAAACAAGTTCCGCATTATGCTTGAGGCCGTCTGAAAAGTTTTCAGACGGCCTTTCTTTATATCGGTTAACCGATAGCAAATAAAATTATTTTTAATACAAGACAGCAAGCCGCAGGTAATACAAGTGATACGGAACCGGTTCCGTTGCCGCTTCAGCAACTTAACGAAATCAGTCTCTTAGAGCCAAGGCGCAGCAATGCCTTAGTAAATTAAGTTTATTTGCTATATAAAAATGCAGGCGGTATCACGCCGTAGAATGTTCCTGTTTATCTGCAATACAATAAATGTAAATTACCACTCAGACCAAATCAAAGCAATGTTATACTCGCTTTTTCAAATTTATCCGTTGAGGCCGTCTGAAAAGCCCGACGCAAACAAACAATGAGCAGAATCCAGCAAACCTTCCAAGCCTTAAACAGCGAAAAAGCCCTGATTCCCTACATTACCGCCGGAGATCCTGACATCCGCACCACACTGGCCGTTATGCACGGCTTGGTTGCCAACGGTGCCGATCTGCTTGAACTCGGCGTACCCTTTTCCGACCCGATGGCAGACGGCCCCACCATTCAGCGTGCCGCCGAACGAGCCCTCGCAAAAGGCGTATCGCTGAACGATGTATTGGCGGTCGTACGCGAATTCCGCCAAACCGATCAAACCACGCCCGTCGTACTGATGGGTTATCTCAACCCCATACACAAAATGGGTTACGAAACCTTTGCCCGCGCCGCAGCCGAAGCAGGCGTAGACGGTGTGTTGACAGTCGATTCCCCCGTCGAAACCATTTCTACGTTACACGACGCGCTGAAACAGAACGGTATCGACTGCATTTTCCTGATTGCCCCGACGACAACCGAAGAACGTATCCGAACCATCGCGCAACATGCAGGCGGCTTTGTTTATTATGTTTCACTCAAAGGCGTAACCGGTTCGTCGCAGTTGGATACCGAAGCCGTTTCACGTAAAATTGAAATCTTGCGCAAATATATCAGCATCCCTATCGGCGTAGGTTTCGGCATCAGCAATGCCGAAAGCGCCCGGGAAATTGCCGCTGTTGCCGATGCCGTTATCGTCGGCAGCCGCATCGTCAAAGAAATCGAAAACAGCGCCGGCCGTGAAGCGGAGGCCGTCGGCGCGTTGGCAAAAGAATTAAAAGACGCCATCCGTTAACAAAAACACCGCAGGCCGTCTGAAAACATCAAGGAGCTACCATGAGCTGGTTAGACAAAATCTTACCCCCGAAAATCAAACGTGCAGATAAAAATGCTTCGGGTATCCCTGAAGGCCTTTGGCACAAATGCCCTTCTTGCTCGGCCACCCTTTATGCAACTGATTTGCAGCAAAACCTGCAAGTATGCCCCAAGTGTAACCATCACAATCCTTTATCCGCCCGCGACCGTTTGAACATGTTGTTGGATGAAAGCGGCCGTGAAGAAATCGGTATGCAAGTCAAACCCACCGACATTCTGAAATTCAAAGACAGCAAAAAATATCCCGACCGCCTCTCTGCCGCACGTAAAACCACCGGCGAAGACGATGCGTTGGTGGTTATGAAAGGTACTATGAACGGCCTGCCTGTGGTTGTGGCTTCATTCGAATTCCGTTTTATCGGCGGTTCGATGGGGTCGGTTGTGGGCGAGCGTTTCGTACAGGGCGTGCGCCGCGCCGTTGCCGACAACTGCGCTTTCGTATGCGTATCGGCTTCGGGCGGTGCGCGCATGCAGGAAGGTTTGAATTCCCTGATGCAGATGACCAAAACCAGCGCGTCGCTGCATCTGCTTTCCGAAAAACACCTGCCGTTTATCTCCGTGCTGACCGACCCGACGATGGGAGGGGTATCAGCCAGTTTCGCTTTCTTAGGCGACATCGTATTGGCCGAACCCAATGCCTTGATCGGTTTCGCAGGCCCGCGCGTGATTGAGCAAACCGTGCGCGAAACCTTGCCCGAAGGCTTCCAACGTGCCGAGTTTCTGCTGGAAAAAGGGGCGATTGACCAAATCGTCGACCGCCGCGAAATGAAACAGCGCATTAGCAATCTGATTACTTTGTTGCGCCGTCAGGATGCAGTAAGCGCAGCTTAAATATTCTCCCCCAATACCAATATAAACAGAGGCCGTCTGAAAAGTTTTTTCAGACGGCCTCTGTTTAATTTGAGTCTATCAAAACAGGCTTACATTTATCGCAACACCACCTCGTTCGGCAATTCATCCACCGCTCCGTCGCAAGGATCACGCGGCAGATGTCGGGAAAGAATGGTATTCACTTCCCGCAAACCGCTCTCCAAGCCGGCAACGAATACCCCGTTTTTAAAGGCTTCGCGCATGGTTTCGCAAACATGCTGCCATGCTTCCGTACCGACTTTTCCGGCGATGCCCCTGTCGGCCACAATTTCGACTGCGTGGTCGGCAAACGATATATACACCAACACGCCGCTGTTCATTTCCGTATCCCACACACCAAGTTCGCCGAACCATTGCCACGCACGGGTACGGGTATCCAAACCGCCTAACACGGCGCTGCTCGGATAGCGCGACTCGATCACGAAGCGTATCTGACCTTGATGGTTTTGCTCGGAACGCCCTATTTCGCTGCTGATGCGTTGCAGGTCGGCCGTGGGAAAATAACGCTCCACACGAAAACGCGGGCAAAGCCAATGCTGCCATAGCCGTTTGAATCTGTTTTGCTCCATTACCATCCTCCTGACGCACCGCCGCCGCCGAAACTGCCTCCTCCGCCGCTGAAGCCGCCGCCCCCTCCGAAACCGCCACCGCTGCTCCAACCACCCGAACCACCACCAAAGCCGCCTCCGAAACCGCCGCCCCGACCGCTTCCGCCGCCGGAAATAAATGCACCGCTACCCACCGCAAATGCAATTACCGTGCCAACCAATGCCGCCAGCACCGCCACAATCAATCCGAAACCCAACACCCACCCAGCAAAGAATGTCAACCCGCCGGTAATCAGACTGCCGAATGCCCGCCCGAAAATCGTTCTGAAAAAACCGCCGGCGAAAACCGGCAATATCAGCAGCATTATCCAACCGTCGCCGCTGTCGTCGGCATATCGGTCGATCGGGTTTACCTCGGGAAGCGGTTCGCCTGCAATCAGTTTTTCAATTTGGGCTACGGCTACCGCTATACCTTTGTCAGGTTCGCCGGCACGCAGGTAAGGCCGCAGCACATCCTCCAAAATCCTTTTGGCGTACACATCCGGAATAGCGCCTTCCAAACCACGGCCGACGGCAAGATGGCTTTTGCGTTCGTCGCGCACCAAAAGCAGCAACACGCCATCGCTGATGTCTTTACGCCCGAGTTTCCATGCTTCCATCACGCGGGCGGCATAATCAAACGGCGTTTCAGGATTGATGGTCGGCACGGTAAGCACAACAATCTGGCTGCCTTTTTCGCGGCTGTACTGCAACAGATGTGCGTTCAACTCTTCCCGTGCGGCGGGCTGCATCATTTCCGCCGTATCCATCACGGGAGCGGTCAGTGGCGGCACGGGGGTAAGGTCGGCCGCAAACAGCCATACGCTCGCCAACATCATGGCGAGAAACATACCGAAGCGTTGTATTGCGGATTGCATGGGCTTCCTTTTTCGATTTCAAGTTTCAGACGGCCTGTACGGATCCGGCACGGCACGGCTCAACCCTGCCGCGCTCCTGCCATAATCACTGCCATTCCGCTCAGGCACAGGGCTACGCCTATCCAATCGGTGATTTGCGGCTTCACGCCGTCTACCGCCCACAGCCACAGCAAGGCCGTACTGATATACACACCGCCGTAAGCGGCATAAACACGCCCGCTGGCAGTCGGGTGCAAAGTAAGCAGCCATGCAAATACGGCCAAACTCAATGCAGCCGGCAGCAGCAGCCACGGCGATCCGTTCTGCCGCAACCAAACATAAGGCAGGTAACAGCCGACAATCTCCGCCAAAGCGGTGGCGGCAAACAGCAATAACGTTTTCAACATAACAGGACAGGCGGAAGAAGTATTTCAGACGGCCTTTTGAAACATGAGGCCGTCTGAAAACCCTGATTAAAACTCTACTTTAGGTGCGGTGGAAACAGCTTTTTCATTCTCAACGGTAAATTGCGGACGGGCCTTCATGCCGAAAATTTTGGCCGTGATGTTTTGCGGGAACTGGCGCAAAGTGGTGTTATAAGTTTGCACCGCTTTGATGTAGTTGTTGCGTGCGAATGTTACGCGGTTTTCAGTGCCTTCCAACTGCGCCTGCAAATCACGGAAATTCTGGTCGGCTTTCAACTGCGGATAGTTTTCCGCCACTACTAATAAACGTGACAACGCACTGCTTAATTCCCCTTGCGCCTGAGCATATTGTTTCAATTTGGCTTCGTCGGTTGCATCTTCCGCCGTCATCTGGATGCTGCCCACTTTGCTGCGTGCGTTGGTTACATCGGTCAGCACTTTTTCCTCGTGCTTGGCATAACCTTTGACGGTGTTAACCAGATTCGGAATCAAATCCGCACGGCGCTGGTATTGGTTCAGCACTTCGGACCAAGCCGCATTGGCCGCTTCGTCCTGTGTCTGCATGGTGTTGTAGCCGCAGCCGCTCAGAGCAAATAAAGAAGTAAATACGGCCAAAATGGCCAGCCATTTTTTCAGCATAGGACTACTCCGTCGTTAATTAAAGTCAATGAAGGCTTTCAGACGGCCTTGAGAGCAAGCGAGGCCGTCTGAAAACACCGGTTAAGCTCTCTGGGAACAACTGTGCTTCAAGTTGTACGGCAGACTGTTTTATCCAGACCTCAGGGCTGAGAGTATAACCAAAAACAACTCCGCCCATATGTGGATTAAGACAAACAACGGCTATATTTTTTCCCAACACGCCTATACAATTACATTTCATTACATTCACTATCATTATTATTCATGCAAAACAATACCTTATTTATCACCGGCGGCGCAGGTTTCATCGGCTCCTCACTCATCCGCTACCTGATCGGGCATACCGGCGTGCGTATCGTCAACATCGACAAACTCACCTACGCCGGAAACCTGCAATCGCTCGCCGGCGTTGCCGCAAACCCCCGCTATTGTTTTGCCCGTACCGACATCTGCAACCGCGCCGCGCTGGACAAACTTTTTGCCGAGCACCAGCCGTGCGGCATCATCCATCTGGCCGCCGAAAGCCATGTCGACCGCAGCATCGGCAGCCCCGCCGACTTCATCGAAACCAACATCGTCGGCACCTATACCCTGCTCGAAGCCGCCCGCAACTACCTGCAAACGCTAAACGGCGAAACCAAGCGAACCTTCCGTTTCCATCATGTTTCCACCGACGAAGTTTACGGCGATCTGCAAGATTCAGACGGCCTCTTCACCGAAACCACCGCCTACGCCCCCAGCAGCCCCTATTCCGCCAGCAAAGCCTCGAGCGATCATCTTGTCCGCGCATGGCACCGCACTTACGGCCTGCCCATTGTGCTGACCAACTGCACCAACAACTACGGCCCCTGCCAGTTTCCAGAAAAACTGATTCCGCTGATGATTCTGAACTGCCTTGCCGCCAAACCGCTGCCGGTTTACGGCGAAGGCAGGCAAATCCGCGACTGGCTGTATGTAGACGACCATGTCCGCGCATTGTGGTCGGTATTTACCCGTGCCCCGAACGGCGCAACCTACAATATCGGCGGCAATGCCGAGCGGCGGAATATCGATGTCGTCCGCACCATTTGCGCCGTCCTCGACGAAATCCGACCGACCGAGCAAAACCCTGCAGCCCGCCACCTGCAATCTTATACCGAACTGATTACCCACGTTGCCGACCGCCCCGGCCATGATGTCCGCTACGCCACCGATGCCTCGAAAATCACCCGCGATTTAGGCTGGCGACCGCAAGAAAACTTTGAAAGCGGGTTGCGTAAAACCATAGAATGGTATTTGAACAATGAACACTGGTGGCAGGCCGTCTTAAACGGCTCCTACCGCACCCTTGCGGCTCAGTGAAGAGGCCCTCTGAAAACCCACGATCAAAGGCATGCTTATGAAAGGCATCGTTCTCGCCGGCGGCACCGGCACCCGGCTTTATCCCGTTACCCGCGGCGTATCCAAACAGCTTCTGCCCGTGTACGACAAGCCGATGATTTATTACCCGCTTTCCGTACTGATGCTTGCCGGCATCCGCGACATTCTGATAATCACCACGCCCGAAGACATGGGCAGCTATCAACGCCTGCTCGGCGACGGTGGTAATTTCGGCATCAATCTCAGCTATGCCGCCCAACCCGACCCGGACGGTTTGGCGCAGGCGTTTTTAATCGGAAAATCCTTTATCGGCAACGACAACGTGTGCCTGATTCTCGGCGACAACATCTATTTCGGCGAGGGCTTCAGCCGCAAACTCGAACACGCCGCCGCGCGCCGCAACGGTGCCACCGTATTTGCCTACCAAGTGTCGGACCCCGCACGCTTCGGCGTGGTCGAATTCGACAACAACTTCAAAGCCGTTTCCATCGAGGAAAAACCGCAACACCCCAAATCGCATTACGCCGTTACCGGTCTGTATTTCTACGATAACGACGTGGTGGAAATGGCCGCACAAATCAAACCGTCCGCACGCGGAGAATTGGAAATTACCGACATCAACCGAATGTATCTGGAAACAGGCCGTCTGAACGTAGAACTCTTGGGCCGCGGCTTCGCATGGCTCGACACCGGCACCCACGACAGCCTGCTCGAAGCCTCCCATTTCGTCCACACCATCGAAAAGCGGCAAGGCTTGAAGATAGCCTGCTTGGAAGAAATCGCCTTCAACAAAGGCTGGCTCGACAAAGAAACGCTGGCCGAACACATCAAGCCGCTGGCACAAACCGGTTACGGCCGGTATTTGCAGCGCCTGTTGGACAACTGAGCTTCGGCAACACCCGCCCGCCCCGTTACAACCGCAACAAGCCCGACCGCCGTAATGGTCATGTTTTATAATGATTAAGTTTGTCAGACCGCCCGACAGTTGCTTTATAATGCACAGGCCGTCTGAACATACCTTCCCGACACCGACATGCAGATTGCCGATACCGATATCGCCGACGTTAAAATCATCCGCCCGACCCTATTCAACGACGACCGCGGCTTTTTTATGGAAACCTTCGAAAAAAACCGCTACAGTGAAATGCTCGGCATCGACTTGGATTTTGTGCAAGACAACTATTCCCGCTCCTACAAAAACGTATTGCGCGGCCTACACTTCCAAACCGAAAACCCGCAAGGCAAACTGGTACGTTGCGTGCGCGGCGAAATATTCGACGTGGCGGTCGACATCCGCCCGCATTCGTCCACATTCGGCCGGTGGACAAGCATTGTTCTCAATGACGACAACCAAATACAATGCTGGATTCCCCCCGGCTTCGCCCACGGCTTCGCCGTTTTGAGCGATGTGGCCGATGTCGAATACAAATGCACCGATTTTTATAACCCCAAGGCCGAAGGCTGCCTGATCTGGAACGACCCCGCAGTCGGCATCGACTGGCCGGTAAGCCATCCTCTTTTGTCAGCCAAAGACCGACAAGGAAAAACTCTGGAGGAACTATACAAATGAGAATCTTACTAACCGGTTCCAAAGGCCAGCTCGGACGCTGTTTCAAAGACCGCCTGCCCGAAAACTGGGAGCTGATCGCAGCCGATTCCGCCACGCTCGACATTACCGACGCAGAAGCCGTATTGAATATGGCCAAAAGTTTCCAACCCGATGCCATTCTCAATGCCGCCGCCTATACGGCGGTTGAAAAAGCCGAACGCGAACGCGGCACGGCATTTGCCGTCAACGGCAGCGCCGTGCACAATCTCGCCGCCGCCGCCCATGCGGTTAAAGCCCGTTTCATCCACATTTCCACCGATTATGTATTCGACGGAAAAAGCAAAACCCCCTACCAAGAAAACGCCCTGCCCGATCCGGTAAACGCCTACGGCCAATCCAAACTGGCCGGCGAACTCCTTGCCCTCGCTGCCAACCCCGACAGCCTGATTGTCCGCACTTCATGGATATTCAGCGAATACGGCAACAATTTCGTCAAAACCATGCTTGCCTTTGCCGCCGAAAAAAAATCGTTATCCGTCGTTGACGATCAAACCGGCTGCCCCACCTATGCGGGTGATCTGGCGCAAACCCTCATTGACATCCTCGGCAAACCCGCCTTCCCGCGCGGCATCTACCACTATTGCAACAACCGTCCCGTAAGCTGGTATGATTTCGCCCACAGCATTTTTCAGACGGCCTCTGCCGGTCATTCCCCTTTTAAAGCGCCGGTATTACAAGCCGTTTCCTCGGAAGAGCACTGCGCATCCGTTCTCCGCCCTGCATACAGCGTGCTCGATTGCCATAAAATCCGCAGCGAATTAGGCATTACCCCCGCCGATTGGCAAAAATCTTTGGCCAACGTTATCGCCAAGCTGCTCTCCTGACCACCGGCTTTCGTTATAAACACAGGCCGTCTGAAATATGTTTTCAGACGGCCTGTGTTTATATTGAAAATTCATGAAGATAAGTTGTACCCTCGGTATCTGCACGACACATGCACCGCGATCCGACGCTTCAATGCCCGCCCCTTCCTTTTTATGTTGCCCTTGCCGCACACATTCCCCCCAATGTACCTTCAAATCCAATTTTATATTGCCCCTTCAAGACATGGACTAATATAATAACGAGCTCACAACAGGGCTGTCGGCAACCTTCACCGGTTTCTCACAGCCCTGAGAAATTTTTCATGCTGCCCGTGCGCTCTTTAAACCAGCAATCAAACAGCTTTTTATCACCCCGCGAAAATCCGTTTTGCCGGTACTCGTTATTAACTGGAGTATTGCCATTATGAACGCAACCCCTGCGTCTACTATCCAACCCTATCTGCAAATACAAGGCTTGGTAAAAAAGTTTGGTGACAATTACGCTGTCGATCACATCGACTTAGATATTGAAAAACATGAAATCTTCGCCCTTTTGGGCAGCTCGGGCAGCGGCAAATCCACGCTGTTGCGCATGCTGGCGGGCATGGAAACGCCCAATCAAGGCAAAATCATCCTCGACGGACAGGACATTACCAAACTCGCCCCCTATGAGCGTCCGATCAACATGATGTTCCAAAGCTACGCGCTTTTCCCGCATATGACGGTGGAACAAAACATCGCCTTCGGTCTCAAGCAAGACAAAATGCCCAAAGACGAAATCATCGAGCGCGTGGAAGAAATGCTGCGTCTGGTGCAGATGAGCAAATTTGCCAAACGCAAACCGCACCAACTTTCAGGCGGCCAACAGCAACGCGTGGCCTTGGCCCGCAGCTTGGCCAAACGCCCGAAAATCCTTTTGCTTGACGAACCTCTGGGTGCGCTCGATAAAAAACTGCGCCAGCAAACCCAACTCGAATTGGTCAACACGCTGGAGCAGGTGGGCGTAACCTGCATTATGGTAACGCACGACCAAGAAGAAGCCATGACCATGGCTACCCGCGTGGCGATTATGTCGGAAGGCCAATTGCAGCAAGTTGGCACGCCGAGCGATGTTTACGACTTCCCCAATAGCCGCTTCACCGCCGAGTTCATCGGCGAAACCAACATCTTTGAAGGCACCGTGCTGGAAGACCAAGCAGACTACTCCATCGTCGAATGCTCCGAACTGGCCAACAAAGTACGCATCGATCACGGCTTAGGCGGCCGTGCCGAACAAAATCTATGGGTCAGCATCCGCCCGGAGGATATTGACCTGCATAAAGAAAAACCTGAAGACCTGGGCGATTTCAACTGGGAGCAAGGCACGGTTAAAGAAATTGCCTATCTGGGCAGCTTTGCCATTTACCACGTTCAATTGGCCAACGGCCGAGTGATTAAGAGCCAAGTACCCGCCCCTTACTGGCATGTACGCAACCTTACCCCGCCGACTTGGGACGAAACCGTATATGTAAGCTGGCCCGAAAACCAGCCCATCCCGCTGTTCAGTTAAGCCGTAAGGATAACCGCAATGAAACTGAAAACGCTTAAACGCAAGCTTCTGCGCCGCCCCGGACAGCGGGCGGTAATTGCCGTGCCTTATATCTGGCTGCTGGTGCTGTTTCTGATTCCGTTTGCGATCGTGCTGAAAATCAGCTTTGCCGAACAAGAGCTGGCCATCCCACCCTATTCGCCGCTGATTACCACCGATCCCGACTTAGGCCGTCTGAATATCGCATTGAATTACCAAAACTATGCCGATATTTTCCAAAATTTCTGGAGAAGTTTGGGCCAAATGTTGAATCCGTTTTCAGACGGCAACGGCAACAATATCTACCTGCTCACTTACTGGCTGTCGATTAAAACCGCGCTGACCACCACGCTTATCTGCCTGATGCTCGGCTACCCGATTGCCTACGCCATCTCTCGTGCCAACCCGTCTATCCGCAACGGCTTGCTGCTGGCAATCATGCTGCCTTTCTGGACATCGTTTCTACTGCGTGTTTACGCATGGATGGGGTTACTCGGACACAACGGCATTATCAACAACTACCTGTTGAAATACGGCATCATCAGCCAACCGTTAGATCTCTTTTACAATGCCTTTTCATTGAATCTGGTGATGGTTTACGCTTATCTGCCGTTTATGATTCTGCCGCTCTATACCCAACTGGTCAAACTGGACGGCAGATTGCTTGAAGCGGCTTCTGACTTGGGTGCCGGCCCGATTAAGGCGTTTTTCTCAATTACACTGCCTTTATCGAAAACCGGCATCATCGCAGGTTCGATGCTGGTTTTCGTACCGGCGGTCGGCGAATTTGTGATTCCCGAGCTGGTAGGCGGTTCCGATAACTTGATGATCGGTAAAGTATTGTGGCAGGCATTCTTCGACCAAAACAACTGGCCGCTGGCTTCCGCCATTGCCGTGATTATGGTGATTCTGCTGGTTATTCCGATCACTCTCTTCCACCACTATGAAAATCGTGAAATCGAAGAAGGAGCCAGATAATGTCCAAATACAAACTTTCTTGGTTTCTCAAAATGATGCTGGTGCTGGGCTTGGCCTTTCTGTATATCCCGCTGGTTATTTTGATTATTTATTCTTTCAACGAATCGAAACTGGTAACGGTTTGGGGCGGGTTTTCCACCAAATGGTACGGCGCATTGGCTAACAACAGCACGATTCTCGAAGCGGCATGGCTGTCATTGCGCATTGCCGTGGTGTCTTCGTTGGCGGCGGTAACGCTGGGCACGCTGGCCGGTTATGCTCTGGCGCGTATCAAGCGTTTCCGCGGCAGCACACTGTTTGCCGGCATGGTGTCCGCGCCGATGGTGATGCCCGATGTGATTACCGGTTTGTCGATGCTGCTTCTGATTATTCAGGTGCAAATGTTTCTGCAAAGCAGCGAATTATTGAGCTGGCTTTATTTCGACCGCGGGTTCTTCACGATTTTTCTGGGCCACACCACATTGTGCATGGCCTACATTACCGTGATTATCCGTTCGCGGCTGGTAGAGCTCGACCAATCGCTCGAAGAAGCTGCCATGGATTTGGGCGCACGACCGTTGAAAATCTTTTTCGTAATTACCCTGCCGCTGATTGCTCCGGCAATCGCTTCAGGCTTCCTGCTCGGCATTACCTTGTCGCTGGATGATTTGGTAATTACTTCGTTCCTGTCAGGCCCGGGTTCCTCCACCCTGCCACAGGTGATTTTCTCGAAAATCAAACTCGGTCTCGACCCGCAGATGAACGTGCTGGCAACCATTATGATTACCATCGTCGGCACATTGGTGATTGCCATCAACTACTACATGATGCGCCAAGCCACCAAACGCGAACGCGAAGCTGCCGAAGCCTACCGCCAAGAGAAGCTGGCATTAGAAAATGTAGGCCGTTAATCACAACCGGCTGCCCGTTAAACGGCAGCCTGTTTTTTTGCCTGAATTTGCCTGCTTTATGCGGCCTAAACGCTCATACTGATGGCCGGATTTGCCGATATAATCAATCAACGCATTTTTACAAGGCAGCAAGCTGCAGGCAGTACAGGTAGTACGACGAGGCAGTAACGCCGTAGTAAAAGTTAAATTGATTGACTATATCGCGAATATAACAGCCTGCCGTCTGAATCTTTTCAGACGGCCACAATCCGTCGCAAAGGAAAAATCATGAGCCCTGTTACCAAACTACTCGGCCTTATCCGTACCCGCCTGCCGGTTATCCAAGCACCGATGGCCGGCGTTCAAAGCAGCAAACTGACGATTGCCGCCTGCCAAGCGGGAGCATTGGGTTCATTGCCTGCTGCCATGCTGCCGTCTGAAAAACTGTGCGCCGAAATAGAAACAATCCGCCGACACACCGACCGACCGTTCAACATCAACTTTTTCGCCCACCGCCAACCTGAAGCGGACGCAGTGCAACAGGTAAAATGGCTTGCCGCACTCGCGCCGTTTTACCGTGAATTCGGCTTGTCGGAACAAGACGTACTGCAACGCGGCGGCCGACAGCCGTTTGGCGAAGAGCAGGCGGAAATCGTGATGCGGTACCGCCCGCCTGTGGTCAGTTTTCATTTCGGCCTGCCGGAACAAGCCTTGTTAGACAAAGTAAAAAGCAGCGGTGCCAAGCGCCACCACCGTCGAAGAAGCCTGTTGGCTGGAAGCGCACGGCACAGACATCGTTATTGCGCAAGGTTTGAAGCAGGCGGGCATCGGGGCATGTTCCTCAGCCGCGACGTAAACCGCCAACAAGGATTATTCAGCCTGTTGCCGCAAATCCGTGCCGCGGTGAATGTGCCGGTTGTGGCTGCCGGCGGTATCAGCGATGCAGCCACCGCACGGGCGGCGCGTGCTTTGGGTGCCGCCAGTATCCAAATCGGCACGGCTCTGATGTTGGCAGACGAAGCCGATACCTCCGCACTCCACCGCAAAGCCCTGCAAAGCGAACGGGCTGCCGATACCGTGTTAACCAATCTGTTCAGCGGCGGCTTTGCCCGCGGTATCGTGAACCGCTTTATCCGCGAAGCAGGCCCCGTCAGCGATGCCGCACCGCCTTTCCCGCTCGCCCAATCCGCATCCGCACCTCTAAAGGCAGCCGCCGAAGCGCAAGGATCCGATGAATTCTCCTCATTATGGGCAGGACAAAACGCACCGCTTGCCCAAACCGGCAGCACGAGAGAAATTATCAATAGCTTGGCGGATGCGTTTGGCAGTTATCACTGCGAGGCGTAAATTTCATAACAAGCGGCAAATTATGCCTGTTTCAGCAACCCGCAATCATTATCTGCACATTAAAACGAGGGAGACGTGGCATGAGATATCAAGTTTGATGGTTGCGGCGATATTTTTGCTATTTTTCATATAGCAAATAAACTTATTTTTGATACAACGTGGCAAGCCGTAGACTATACAAATAATACGGAACCGATTCCGTTGCCGCTCGGCAGCTTACAAAATCATTCTCTTTAAACTAAAGCGCAACAACGCCGTAGTGGAAATAAAGTTCATTTGCTATGGATAGAATGTATAGATAAAGTGTGTACGACAACAAAGAGGCCGTCTGAAAAATTTTTTCAGACGGCCTCTTTAACTGTCTTTCGAATACGGCGGCAAAACCATTCCCGCAGTCGTGTCTTTTTCTTATTCTCCGCTTTTGCCGTTATATTTTTCTTCCACCACTTCTTTAATCGGCTCGGCTTCGGCAATTTTCTCCTCTGCTTCCCGCTTCTCCTCCGCATCCGCTTCTTCTTTTTCCTGCACGGCTTCGGCATGCGGCGAGAACTGGAATTTCCCATATACGGGGAAATGGTCGGAACCGATATAAGGCAGCACTTTGATTTCGCTCATCATGAAATCGCTGCTATGGAAAATATGGTCTAGCGGCCAACGCAGCAGCGGATATTCGGCATGGAAGGTATTGTACAAACCACGCCCTTTGCGCGGATCGAGCAGGCCGCTAATCTGCTGGAACAAACGCGATGTACGCGACCAAGCCACATCATTCAAATCACCGAATACCAACACGGAATGATTGTTTTTGGCAATCTCCTTACCGACCAGCAATAATTCGGCATCTCTGTCGGTAGAAGTGTCGGCCTCGGTGGGGCTGGGCGGCATCGGATGCAGGCAGTAAATACGTATCCATTCTCCCGAATGCAACTGCATTTCGGCGACAATCGACGGAATATCTTCGGCCACCCAATGGCGTATTTCGACATTGCGTAACGGCAGGCGGCTGTATAAATGCATGCCGTAGAGGTTATCAAGCGGAATCTTCACCGTGTATCCGTAACCGTATTCATATTCCAATGGTGCAAGCTGTTCTTCCCACCATTCGTCGCTTTCCAAAGCCAACACCACATCCGGGCGGTATTGCCGCACTTGTGCCAACAGTAAATCGGCACGGCGGTTGCTGGTCAACACGTTGCCGGTAATCAGCGACACGGTGCGGTTGTCGTCTTCGCCTCGGTAACGTATCACTTCCGGCCTGCTTAAACGCGTGTAGGCGGCAATTTCTTTCAATTGATAGAGAAAGCAGAGAATGTTGAGGATTTCGAACGCAACGAACGCCGGATGGTTGTTGGCCTGAAAAGCATAATTCAAAACCACGCACAGTAAACTGAATGCGGCAATTTGCAGGCGCGGAAAATCGAAAATACGGAACGCCCAGTGGTTATGGTTAATCAACGGCAGCAGAGTCGCCAATATCGGCAAGGACAATAAAACGAACAACAGCCAGTCGGTAACAGTAAAATCCGGCATGGTTAAAATATCAATGAATTGTTGGTAATAAACGGCATAATCCGTCGGCAATGCATCGAATATAACATATATCCTGCAAGAGAGGCCGTCTGAAAACCCTCGTTTGCAGGTTTTCAGACGGCCTCTCGATGTATCGGAAGTAACAAACTCCAATTATCACCGAGTCAGTAGATTTAATGCTTCCTGATATTTTTCAACGGTTTTGCGGATCACATCGTCGGGCACTTTAGGCGCGGGAGCCTGTTTGTTCCAGCCGCTTTGCTCCAGCCAGTCGCGTACGAACTGCTTGTCGAACGACGGCGGGTTGGTTCCTACCCGGTATTGGTCTGCCGGCCAGAAACGGCTGGAATCAGGCGTAAGCACTTCATCCATCAAGGTCAACGTACCGTTTTCATCCAAGCCGAATTCAAATTTGGTGTCGCAGATGATGATGCCGCGGGTTTTGGCGTATGCTGCCGCTTCACCGTAAAGCCGGATGGCCTTGCTTCGCACTTCGGCGGCAAGCTGTTTGCCGATAATGTTTTCGCACTCTTCAAAGCTGATGTTTTCATCGTGATCGCCAACCGCCGCTTTGGTAGACGGGGTAAAAATCACTTCGGGCAATTGCTGCGCCTCCTGCATGCCTTCGGGCAATTTAATGCCGCATACTGTACCGGTTTTGCAATAATCTTTCCAACCGCTGCCGGCCAGATAGCCGCGTACGATGGCTTCCACTTTCACTGGCGTGAGTTTTTTGGCAACGACGGCACGGTTTTCCAATGCTTTAGCTTCGGCTTCGGGCAAAACGTCGTACACGGTGTCGCCGGTAAAGTGGTTGGGCATGATGTGGGCAAGCTTTTTAAACCAAAAGTTTGAGATATGGGTAAGGATTTCGCCCTTGCCGGGAATGGGATTACTGAGAATTACGTCGAATGCGGAAAGGCGGTCGGATGCAACTATCAACATGCGCCGGTTGTCGATTTCGTATAAATCACGGACTTTACCGGAATAGATTTTCTTCAGGCTGATGTCTGACATGGCTTTCTCTTTGTGAATTTAAGCGGTATTTGCGAAAGCTATTATTTTAGCCGAATTCTTGTATCGGATGCGGATTGTTTACAAAACGAAGGAAAAAAGGCCGTCTGAAAACATGATTTTCAGACGGCCTTTGTTCAATCATTCACCACTCTAATTTATCAGATAATGCCCTGATTTTGAGTTTGTTGTTGGATTTGATCTTGGCCGGCGGCATAACCGCTGTCAACGCCGTAACCACCTGCAGTAAAATCAGCGGCCACATTATCCCAAGTAGTATTGCTTTCAGTGAAAACAAGATCTCCGATGTTGTGTGTGTTTACTGCAAATAGGTCGTTAATAACGATACCGTTATCTTGACTTCCGTTACTTTGCAAGTCCGCACCTACATTATGATATGGGATGGCACAATCCCAACCCCAATCAGGTTCCAGACATGGTGGGCAGGGTTCCGGTACAGGACAATCCGGCTCGGGTTCCGGAATCGGGCAATCCGGCTCAGGTTCCGGAATCGGGCAATCCGGCTCGGGCTCCGGAATCGGGCAATCCGGCTCGGGTTCCGGAATCGGGCAATCCGGCTCGGGTTCCGGAATCGGGCAATCCGGCTCGGGTTCCGGTATCAGGCAATCCGGATCTGGTAATGGCAGAGGCTCTGGCAACAGGCAATCCGGATCCGGTAATGGCAGAGGCTCCGGCAGCGGGCAATCCAGTTCAGGTTCTGGCAACGGGCAAGGATCCAGTTCTGGCAATGTACCGGGATCTATTTCAGGTTCGAAGCAAAAATCATAAGCTGTATCCGAAGATGCTCCCGCTTGATAGCCGGAATAAAAATCTTTCATAATTGATACTCCCAAATGTAAGTTTTAAATATATTTTCAACAAATTTCATAGTAAGCATAAGAATTCATTAAGGCTTACAATAATTTGCATAATTATTCTAATTTAAGTTCTTACATTCTTCCAATTATCATATTGAACGGTACTTTCTTATGATAAACGGTTTTTTAAATAATAAAATAAAAACTCTAAACCGATAGTTATTGAAAATTCATCCCACCATCAAAAAATCTAATATCATAGTATTTTCAACAATTTAATTCTGATTATTTCTACCTTCTCAAGATATGGCGAAAGTTTTTCATCGCACTATTCACTATTAAACAGCAGAGGTTGGAGTAGGTGCACCTGAAATACCTCACCAACCCCACGAGATTCATCCGTTGTCATTTAAACCCATAAAAAAAAGCCACTTGAAAAAACTTCAAATAGCTTTTTAAAAAATATATTTTTATATTCAGTTTACTATTTTAGCTTCGCAACACGTCTCCACCGGTGCAGCAGCGGTTCGGTGTAGCCGTTCGGCTGTTCCGTGCCTTTAAACACCAAGTCACAGGCGGCGAGGAAGGCGGGGGAGGTGTCGAAACGGCCGACCATCGGCGTGTATGCCGCATCGCCTTCGTTTTGTTTGTCCACCACGCCGGCCATGCGCTCCAACGTTTCGCGCACTTGCGCTTCGCTGACTACGCCGTGCAGCAGCCAGTTGGCGATGTGTTGGCTGGAAATGCGCAGGGTGGCGCGGTCTTCCATCAGGCCGACGTTGTGAATGTCGGGCACTTTCGAGCAGCCTACGCCTTGTTCTACCCAACGCACCACATAGCCGAGAATGCCTTGGCAGTTGTTGTCCAATTCTTGCTGGATGTCGGCGGCAGACCAGTTGCGTTCGGCGGCGAACGGAATGGTGAGCAGGTCGTCGGTGTAGTTTTTCGGCTCTTGCGCCAACAAACCCTGCTGCACGTCAAACACGTTCACTTGATGATAGTGCGTGGCGTGCAGGGTGGCTGCGGTGGGCGACGGCACCCAAGCGGTGGTGGCACCTGATTTGGGGTGGCCGATTTTCTGCTTGAGCATTTCGGCCATCAAATCGGGCATGGCCCACATGCCTTTACCGATTTGGGCTTTGCCGCGCAAGCCGCATTGCAGGCCGGTTTGGACGTTGCTTAATTCGTAGGCGTTGATCCATTTGCTGGCTTTCATGTCGCCTTTGCGGATGAACGCGCCGCCGTGCATGGAGGTGTGCATTTCGTCGCCAGTGCGGTCGAGGAAGCCGGTGTTGATAAACACCACGCGGTCTTTGGCGGCTTGGATACAGGCGGCGAGGTTGGCGGAGGTGCGGCGCTCTTCGTCCATAATGCCCATTTTCAGGGTGTTGCGCGGCAGTTTGCCCAAGTCTTCAAACGCGGCGAACAGTTCGTTGGCAAAGGCAACTTCTTCGGGGCCGTGCATTTTCGGTTTTACGATATAGACGGAACCGGAACGGCTGTTTTTGTTTTCGCTGCGGTTGAGGTCGAACGGGGCGATTAAGGCGGTCATCACGCCGTCGAGAATGCCTTCGGGGATTTCGTTGCCGTCTGAATCGAGTACGGCGGGCGTGGTCATCAGGTGGCCGACGTTACGGATAAACAGCAGCGAGCGGCCGGGCAGTTTGAATTGGCCGCTGCCGTCGGGTTTGGTGTATTCGCGGTCGGCATTGAGTTTGCGGGTAAAGGTTTTGCCGCCTTTTTCCACTTCTTCGGTGAGCGTGCCGTTCATCAGGCCGAGCCAGTTGGCGTATACCAGCGCTTTGTCTTCGCCGTCGACAGCGGCTACGGAGTCTTCGCAGTCCATAATGGTGCTCAAGGCGGCTTCTAAGATGATGTCTTTCACGCCTGCCGGGTCTTGGCTGCCGATGGCGCTGTTTTTGTCGATTAAGATGTCGATGTGCAGGCCGTTGTGCAGGAACAGCAGGGAAGCGGGCGCGTCGGCACTGCCGTTGTAGCCGACGAATAATTCGGGAGAGGCCAAACCGCTCTCGCCGCCGTCTTTCAAGGTGGCTTTCAGACGGCCTTCGGCTACTTGGTAGGCGATAACGTCTTTATGGCTGCCGTTGGCAAGGGGAATGCTGTTGTCGAGAAATTCGCGGGCGGCCGTAATCACGGCATCGCCGCGTTTGGGGTTGTAGCCTTTGCCGGGTGCCAAGTCGCCGCTTTGGTCAACGGCATCGGTGCCGTAAAGCGCGTCATACAGGCTGCCCCAGCGGGCGTTGGCGGCGTTCAGGGCGTAGCGGGCATTGTTAATCGGCACCACCAATTGCGGGCCTGCTTGCTCGGAAAGCTCGCGGTCTACATTTTGAGTAGAAATTTTGAATTCGGACGGCACATCAACCAAATAACCCAACTCTTTCAAAAACGCCTGATAAGCGGCTTCATCTTTAACCGCGCCGGCGTTTTGCTTGTGCCATGCGTCGATTTTGGCTTGGATTTGGTCGCGTTTTTCCAGCAGGGCACGGTTGCGCGGGGCGAACTTTTGCACCAGCTCGGTGAAGCCCTGCCAGAATTGGGCGGATTTCACGTTGGGGTGTTCGGCAAGCACTTCGTTTTCGATGAATTGATAGAGATGGTTGTCCACCTGCAAACCGGCGGCTTGGGTGTAGTTGTATGCCATGATGATTCTCCTGAATTGAATGTTTTTCTGATTGTACTTTGTGCATTGTCGACAAAGTTAATGCGAAAATACCACTAATCGCAGGAATAATCCATAGCCGGAAACCGTCTTTTTCAGCAAGAGGCCGTCTGAAAAAAGTTTTTCTACTCAATCGGTTTCACGCGACTACATTTTCAGACGGCCTCGATCTTTACAAATTGCAATTGCATGCCAATGTACATCAAATTCTCCGCCAGAATAAAGGTCAAAATCACAATCCATGCCTTCGAACACTGTCTGTTCGCATGACAACCGGCAACCACGCAAAAATTTAATTGCAGCAGTACCAAACACCGGCCGGATGAAATTCGTCAAATATTAAGACGGCCTAAAACCATTGTAATCTGTAGTACATATTTATATTACGGCTAAACACTCCCCCCCTTGATAAAAAGAGGCCGCCTGAAAACTTTTCAGACAGCCTCTATCTTTCCCCAAAACAATACTACTTAGCCTGCTCTTTTACCGGTGCAACTTTACCTGCAGCAGGGTTAACCGCAGAAGGTGCGCGCTGGGCAACCACATTGATAAACACCAACGGTTTGCTGCCTATATTTTTTAAAGCATGGCTCTGTCCCGGACGGGCAATCGTAATATCTCCCGGCCCTACGCGGGTTTCTTTGTTATTCGAATCGGTAAACAGCCCTTTTCCCGACACGATAATATAAACGTCTTCATTATCTATATGCTTATGCAGCCCGATGGATGCACCCTTGGGCAAAGTCAGCCAACCGGCCTCCCTAAACGCGTCCTGATCGTCTGTTTGATGGCGCGTATAGGCAAATTCACCCAACAAAGGCCCCTCGCCACCGCCTGCTTTCTCGCGGTTCCACTGCATCAGCTTGCTTTTTTTATAAACCTGTACGCTTCTATCCACCGGTGTTTTATCCGTTTGGGTAGGTGTCGGCGGCGCGGCAACGGCAAAATGAACACTCAACAACCCGGCAATCACAACAAACAGTGCTTCTTTCTTCATGGCAGTTTCCTTAAAAAACACAACGAAAAATAAGCCCGCAGCCTGTCGGAACCGCATCGGCAGCTTGGTTTGTATACAGAAAACCAACTTCCCTCCTCTCGATTCAGACAAACTCCAAACCTCGATACGCTTTTATCAGACAACATTAAAAAAGGCCGTCTGAAAACATGCTAATGATATTTTCCAAACGGCCCGTTTTTATTTCAAACGATAACTTATTCTTCTTCGGATACGCTGCGAATCACTAACAGCGGCAAATGGCTTTGGCGCATCACGGTTTCGGCAAAGCTGCCCATCAAAAGGTGCATCAAACCGCTACGGCCGTGCGTGCCGAGCACCAAAAGATCGGCACCCTGCTCATCAGCGTAATCTACTAAGTCCTGAGCCATTTCACGTGCGCCTTTATTAGCCACCAGCAAATGCTTGGCTACATTGGCAACGCCTTTTTCCTTCGCGCTTTTTTCCGCAAATTCCAACACCTCGTTACCCTGCGCGATGGCGGCGGCTTCATAACTTTCGTGTTGCAGGAATTCGGGAGCCAGCGCCATGTATTCGGCAGGATTGGCCACATGTACCAGAGTCAGTTGCGCACTACCCATCCGCGCCAACTCGGAAGCATGCTGCAAAGCGTTCAGCGCAGTAGCACTGCCGTCAACGGCAACCACTAAATGTTTGTACATCGTCTTCTCCTTTCCCATCACCGGAACCTACCGGCCTGTTGTGTGAAATGTGATTCATTAATGAGCTTGCAGTATAATACTCCTGCGCTGTTTTGCCAGCGTTTTTTTGTTGAATTTTGATTTATCACAAGGCACTGTTTATGTCCCGCCCCGCTTCCGTCTCTTCACGCCGCTTCGGCGGCATTGCCCGCCTGTATGGCACCAAAGCCCTGCAACATTTCAGTCGGGCGCATGTGTGCGTGGTGGGCGTCGGCGGTGTCGGCTCTTGGGCGGTAGAAGCACTCGCACGCACCGGCATCGGCCGTCTGACCTTGATTGATTTGGACAACGTGGCCGAATCCAACGTCAACCGCCAGCTTCCCGCGCTGACTTCCGAATTCGGCAAAGCCAAAGTCAGCTCGCTGCACGAACGTATCCTGCAAATCAACCCCGCCTGCCAAGTAACCGAAATCGAAGACTTCGTTACCGAAGAAAACCTCGACGAACTGTTCAGACGGCCTTTCGATTTTGTGATCGACGCCATCGACCAAGTGCGCGTAAAATCAGCAATGGCGGCCTATTTCGTCCAACATAAACAACCTTTTATCCTCAGCGGCGGTGCCGGCGGACAGAAAAACCCCGCGCTGATTCAAACGGCCGATTTGAGCCGCGTAACCCACGACCCGCTGCTCGCCAACCTGCGCTACACCCTACGCAAACGCTACGGCTTTTCCCGCGACACCAAAGCCAAAATGAACGTACCCTGCGTGTTTTCCACCGAAAACATCACCCCGCCGCAATCGGGCGAAGCCTGCGCCGCCGATGCCGCCCCGCAAGGATTGTCCTGCGCGGGTTACGGCGCGAGCATGTTGGTTACCGCATCATTCGGCCTGTATTGTGCGCAGGCAGCTATCGACCATATAGGTAATCGGAAATGACTTCGACAGCCGAACACACCAACAGGCCGTCTGAAAACGCCGTCGCATGGATTTTCGGCCAGCCCGTTACCGACGTGCCGCAGGATTTGTTTATCCCGCCCGATGCGCTCAAGGTGGTGCTACACAGCTTTCAAGGGCCGCTGGATTTGCTGCTTTACCTGATCCGCAAGCAGAATATCGATGTGCTGGATATTCCGATGATAAAAATCACCGAGCAATATCTGCACTATATCGCCCAAATGGAGGCTTATCAGTTTGATTTGGCTGCGGAATATCTGCTGATGGCGGCGGTGCTGATTGAAATTAAATCGCGCCTGCTGCTGCCGCAACCGGCCGGCATCGAAGAAGGCGAAGAAGCCGACCCGCGCGCCGAATTGGTGCGCCGCCTGCTGGCTTACGAACAAATGAAGCTCGCCGCCGCCGGTTTGGATGCCCTGCCCCGCGCCGGACGCGATTTTGCATGGGCTTACCTGCCGCTGGAAATCGCGGTTGAAGCCAAACTGCCCGACGTACACGTTGCCGATCTCACGCAAGCATGGCTGAACATCCTTTCCCGCGCCAAACATACCCGCAGCCATGCCGTGGTACAGGAAGCGATTTCGGTGCGCGCCCAAATGAGCAGCATCTTGCGCCGCCTGAACGAACACGGGCAATGCCGTTTTTCCGAGCTGTTCCATCCTGAACAGGGCATCGCTTATGTGGTGGTCAACTTTATCGCTTTGCTGGAATTGGCAAAAGAAGGCTTGGTACGCATTATTCAGCCCGAGAATTTTGCCGAGATTGAAATACACGTTAAAAACGACGAGCTGGAAACAGCCGAATCATCTGAATATCAATAAACTGAGTAAGCGGGCATTCAAACAATATTCAAACCGTGCCTGCTAAGTCTGCCAGTTGAAAAATCTCCGCTAAAGCATGTGAAATATCTATCGACACGGCTGTCTTGATTTATCAAGACAGCCGTATCGACACATCACTTTGACATCTTTCAAAAACAAAGCCTCTTCATCTATATGTTTAGGGTGCAACTAACTTCCAACAAAAAAACGAAAGAAACAGTAAACAATTTGATATTTTTTGTAAATAAAATGATAATAGCGAGGCTTTATAAATAACTGTTTTTATTATATTTTTATCCATTTGGAATATTTTAACGGGTAAATTAAAGATTCAAAAGGCTGAAAACGATAAAAGCGGTTTTAATCCAGGTGTACCCAACGATGCCTATCATTTTGAGCAGGTCAAAACATATTACTGTTTTTGGGAAAACAACGGTAACGACCGTCTCTCATAGCCATAGGTCAACTCAAGTACATCTAATTATTTTAAATTCCAATAAATAACAAGGAAAATTTAACATGCATACGGTGAAAAAACTTTCTACCCTCACTTCCATCATGGCCGCATCATTGTGCTCAGGCGCAGCCATAGCTGCAACTCAAAGTGCTGATTTCCACGTCACTATCCGTATTTTGCCGGTTTGTGAAGTAACTACCAGCACAGGAGGCGCACCTAGTCTAGAAAACTCCTCTCCTTCTGCTGGTGCAGATATTAACTTTGGAGAATATGCATCTAATCATAAAACTGAGGTCGATAAACAAAGTATTGCAGGTTCCAACGAAGGTATTCAAGTACGTTGTTCTAAAGGAACCCCTTATCAAATAGCATTAACTCCTGAAAGCACAAGTGACAATGCAGGTGCTGGTAACATGAAAGGGTTAGGCGGTACTGCTGCTGCAAGCGATCAAATTGCTTATACCTTGTATAAAGATAATGCCCGTAGAGAGGTGTGGGGCAATCAGCAGGGATCCAATACTTTAAGCGGTTCTGGTCAAGGTATCGCTACTACAATCAAACATCCTGTCTATGGACGTGTGCTCGGTACAGAATTAGATAAAACTGCCGGCCGTTACAGCGACCGTGTCAATGTTACTGTTCATTACTAATTCCACCTAAAAATCAACTCAAAACACATTAATCCGGTATGCGTATGTATTTAAAAAACAAATCCCTTCCTCTCTTATTGGGGATAACCATGGGAGCGGCTTCGTTATTCAGCCATGCTGCCGGTTTGCAAATCAGCCCTACCAGCCTGTCTCTGCCCGCAAAACAGCGGGCAGGTATTTTTACACTGAGTAATACGGGTAAAGGACCTCTGACGGCACAAGTGCGGGTGTTTCGATGGGAACAGGATGAAAAAGGCGAAAACATATTAACCCCCAGCACCACAGTTGTCGCCAGCCCTCCTATGGTCAAACTTTCTGCCGGAGGTGTGCAGCAATTCCGTATTATTCGAACACAACCCGCCGGTTCTGCGGAAGAAGCATACCGGCTGGTTGTTGACGAATTACCCGCTCCCGAGAAAAAGCCGAAAAACGGCCTGCAATTCGTTTTGCGCTATTCAGTGCCTTTGTTTTTGAACCAGACAGAAAACCCCGAAACCCAATTACAGTGGCAAATTCAAAGTGCAAAAAACGGCAAGGCCCTGCTAACGGTACAGAATGTAGGTTTTGCTCACGCGCAATTGAGCAATATCACTTTTCAGACGGCCACAGAAAAAAACAAACTGAGCTTGGTTAACGGCTTGGCAGGATATGTGCTGCCGGGGAAAAAATGGCAAACCACGCTAGATGTTTCCCCGTCCACACTACGCAAAGGCACCTTGTCCGTTACGGTAAACGGGCAGCAGACTCTTCCGGAGGTTCGGTTTGCGGGGAATTAAAATTTCTTCCTCAATCAATCGGATAGCTGCCAGCATATTATTATGTTTTTATCCAGCGCAAGTATCGGCACAACCCGACTTTCCAAAACCAACGGCGTTTTCGGCCGAATGGTTGCCCGTTTACCCTCAAGTGGCGGTAAACGGCACCCATTCAGACGGCCTGTTTAAATTCATGGAACATAACGGACGTATTTTTGCACAAGTCGAAACATTGGCTGCGCTCGGTATCTACGTGCCGTCTGAAACATTAACTCAAGCCCGCCGTGCCGATGCCTCCGTGCTTCAGACGGCCTCGGAGACTATTGCTGCAAATGGTGATAACGGCTTTTCAAATTCAACAGAGCAAACGGTTACCGAATTGCAGTCTTGGCTGGCGCTGGAAAGCATTGCCGAATTAAACACCGAATATGATGCCGCCCGACAGGCATTGTCTTTCACCGCCCCTCTGGCATGGCTGAATCTTCCGATCTCACACATCAAACCCGACGGAGAATCCGCATACACTACCGTCCGTTCAGATTTTGCCGGTATATTTAATTATGATTTCAACCTATCCCGCAACGGAGAAGGCCGTCTGAATCAAGCCCTTTTAACGGAAACCCGTTTGGCAACTCCCGCAGGCTATTTAAGCCACAATCAATATTGGCAGCGCGGCGCATCTCAAAGCAGCTCGGCTCAACGCAACAATATACGCTTGGATACTTACTGGCGCAGTGTTTGGCCGGAGCAAGGTTTAGCCCTAACTGCAGGGGATCTGCTTACCAGCCAGTTAGGGGGAGGAGGAAGCTCGCGTATCGGCGGTATTAAGCTGGAACACACTTATACGCTCCAACCTTGGCGCAACACCGCACCGTTGCGTTCGTATTTGGGCGAAACCACCCTACCCGGCACAGTAGATTTATATTTAAACGGCGTGAAACAATACAGCCGACAAGTGTCGGCCGGACAATATGAAATCATTTTACCTCCCACCATCAGCGGCAGCAGTACGGCGCGGATCATCACAACCGATATTTTGGGACGGACGGTTGTTGTTGATATGCCGCTGTACGGCGGCAGCGGCATGCTCGCAAAAGGATTGAAAGAATGGTCGCTTGAAGCCGGCTACCTGCGCCGCCAATATGGGAAACAATCGTTCAATTACGGCAAAAATTTAGTGGGCAGCGGAACATTCCGCTACGGCATCAACCATTATTTGACCGCACAAATACACGCGGAAGGGGGCGGAGGCCATTATCAGGCAGGTTTAGCCGCCAGCACCGTTTTGGGTTCTTTGGGACAGATGAATGCGAGCTATGCCCGAAGCAGCTATCAAGAAAACAAAGGCCGGCAAACCAGCATTTCTTTCAGCACGCAAAAACGCGGTTTATCGTTTGGTGCCGGATGGAGCCGCACGGATGACCGCTTTACCGGCGTGGGCGTTATTGCCAATCCTTCGACCTACCGTCCCGAAGGAACGGCTACCCGCACCGCATCTGCTTCTCTCGGAGTGAACAGCAATCTTTGGGGTTCGTTTAATCTATCGTATCTGCACAGCCGCTATCAAAAAAACGAAGAAGCCGACAAAATCGGCGTGTTAAGTTGGCATCGTAATCTGGGACAAAAAAGCAGTCTGTTTTTAAGCGTCAGCAACAATTTCAACCATACCAAGCAACGAAGTATCCATGCGGGTGCGTCAATGAGTTTGGATAAAGGCTATTCGGCAACCGTTGCCGCCAATCAGAATAACGATCGCAGCAATAACTACCGCTTGTCGCTGGGTAAATCCGGCAGCGGCTTGGGTAGCACCACTTGGCACGTAGGCTGGCAGAAACAAACCCATGCGAAAGGTGCCGATAAAGACCATATCAACGGCTATCTCGGCCACAACACCCAATATGGCGACGGTAGGGTTAGCGTTTACCACACTAAAGGGCTGACCAACTGGGATGCCGGATGGAACGGCGGTTTGGTACTGATGCGTAACGGTTTGTTTGCCACCCGCACAATTAACGAAAGTTTTGCCGTAGTCAGCACCGACGGTATTGCCGACGTGCCGGTATCGTTGGCCAATAACAAAGTAGGCGCAACCGACCGTAGAGGGCTGTTACTGGTTCCCAACCTGTTGGCATTTCAAAAAAACAATCTCGATATCGATATTACCGATCTGCCTTTGGATATACAGGCCGACCGAGCCCGGATACAGGCCGTACCGTCCGAACGCTCGGGTGTTACAGTCAATTTCAAATTAAACCGTATGCATGCAGCTTCGTTAACCCTAAAAGACGGACAAGGCCAACTGATACCGGGCGGCAGCAGCATCATTTCGGAAAACGGCACACCTGTTGCGGTAGTCGGCTTTGAAGGCAAAACCTTCATTGACCATCTGA
Organism: Neisseria animaloris; assembly: GCF_900637855.1. Classification (NCBI taxonomy): domain Bacteria; kingdom Pseudomonadati; phylum Pseudomonadota; class Betaproteobacteria; order Neisseriales; family Neisseriaceae; genus Neisseria; species Neisseria animaloris. Next base: position 2,281,467 of record NZ_LR134440.1, on the reverse strand, counting down.
CAGCCGGCAATAATCGGTTTACCGTCATCTTCCCCGAAAACAACGGCAATTGCCGGTTTACTTTGAAATACCAGAAACCGTCATCTTCAGACGGCCTCCCAGATTTAGGCGAAACAATATGTACACAATAAAAAAATCAATCCGTGCTACATCACAACTTGCAATCTCTGCCGCTTGCTTTCTAATGCTTCTATCGATGCAGCCGGCCAACGCCGAGTGCGTCGCAGAAATGGAACCGATAAATTTCGGCACCATTGATATCCTCAACCCGGGTCGCGTAGCTACTCGGGCCAACATAACCGTTACCTGCACCAGAACGGCATGGCTGACCAGCCAAAGTTTCAATATCTGCTTGGCCGTAGACGGTGGCAAAGCAGTATCTGCAAGAGATATCACCCCGCGCCACATGTGCCCCGACGGCTCATGTTCCGGCCACAGAAACAAACTTCCTTTTAACCTTTACAGCGATGCGGGGCACAACACCATTTGGGGCAGTTCATTATATGGAACGCCTACCATCAATACCGTCATAACAATTCCTTATTCTTTGTCGCATTACACCAAATCCATTACCCTGCCTATTTACGCAGAGTTGCTGCCCCCTCCTAAAAACCTGCCTCCGGGAGAATACCTCAACCGTTTTACCGGCGGTTCGACGGCGCTGTATTACAAAGATGCCTCAGAAGGTACCGCCAATGCCTGCAATTCGCCGAATTTCAGCAGATTCGACTTCGAGGTATCCGCCCAAATAAAGAAAAACTGCACGGTAAACATTCCCAACGATATTAACTTAGGGGCGGTAGAAGCCAATGCCACCAATATCGCAGGACAAACCAACTTACAAGTTGCCTGCACGCAAAACACACCCTACTACATCGGCCTGAAGCCGTCGAACGGCAACAACAATGGGGCAGGCAGAATGAAATCGACCCGCCCTTCAGCCAATACCGACCAAATTCCTTACCAGCTCCGTTCCTCTTCGGAAATGAACGGCCGGATTTGGGGGAATACTGCCACGGAAAAATCCGTAGGCAACGGAGTCGGAAGTACCGGCAACGGGCAAATTCAAACACATACGATTTACGCCACCGTTCCTTCGGCCAATTACAAACCCGATGAATACAAAGATACCGTAACCGTGCAAGTCAACTATTAACCGGGTTGTTGGGGAGCAGTGCAAACAATAGGCAGCTAATTCAAACGTTAAAACAGCCGTTTACACACCGTGCGGCAACAGGCCGTCTGAAACGAAAACGCCACAAAACCGCCTAAACGTGGTTTAATGCCAATTCAACCAACAAGATAAGAACCGTTATCATGACACCGCACGCCCCCATCATCCAATCGCTGCTTGATACCGATCTCTACAAATTCACCATGTTGCAGGTTATTCTGCACCAATTTCCCCAAGCGCACGGCGTATATGAATTCCGTTGCCGCAACAACGACCAAACCGTTTATCCGCTCGCCGAAATCCGCGAAGACTTGGAGCGCGAGCTAGACGAGCTGTGCCTTTTGCGGCTAACCCAAGAAGAGTTGGATTATTTGCGCAGCCTGCGTTTCATCAAAAGCGACTTCGTCGATTACTTGGAGCTTTTCCAACTGAAACGCCGCTTTGTCAAAGTCGGCACCGACGGCTCAGGCCGTCTGAATATAAAAGTAGAAGGCCCGATGATACAGGCCATGTTCTTCGAGATTTATATACTCGCCATTGTCAACGAACTGTATTTCCGCCGCCTCGAAAACCGCGAAGTGTTGGCAGAAGGCGAACGCCGCCTGCAAGCCAAAGCAGGCCGTCTGAAAGAGCTGGCCCGTTCCCAAAACCCCAACGATCCGCCTTTTCTCATTTCCGATTTCGGCACCCGCCGTCGTTATACATTGGCATGGCAGGAACACGTCGTCCGCACCCTGCATGCCGCCGCGCCCGATATCGTACGCGGCACCAGCAATGTTTATCTGGCCAAAAAACTCGGCATTACCCCCATCGGCACCATGGCACACGAATTTTTGCAGGCATTCCAATCGCTTGATGTCCGCCTGCGCGACTTCCAAAAAGCCGCCCTCGAAGCATGGGTGCGGGAATACCGCGGCGACCTCGGCATCGCCCTCACCGATGTCGTCGGCATGGATGCTTTCCTGCGCGATTTCGATCTTTACTTCGCCAAGCTGTTCGACGGCCTGCGCCACGACAGCGGCGATCCCTACGTCTGGGGCGAAAAAGCCTATACGCACTACAAAAAACTCAAAATCGACAGCCGTACCAAAATGCTCACTTTTTCAGACGGCCTCGATATCGACAAATCATGGGCGCTGCACCAATATTTCAAAGACCGTTTCAAAACCAGCTTCGGCATCGGCACCAACTTTACCAATGATTTGGGTCATACCACGTTGAATATCGTGCTGAAACTGGTCGAATGTAACGGCCAATCCGTCGCCAAACTTTCCGACAGCCCCGGCAAAACCATGACCGACAACGACACCTTCCTCGCCTATCTGCGTCAGGTTTTCCAAGTGCCCGAACCGGAAGCGGAATAACTTCCTCTGTAAAAGGCCGTCTGAAAACATCCCCTTCCGCTCCATCCTCATCAAAGCGGGAACCAAATGGTTTCAGACGGCCTCATAACATCAACAGAGCTTGCACAATGCAGAAATGCATCGCAGGCGGCGGTTTTACAAAAATTTCGGGCCGTCTGAAAGCCCTCAGAATTTATGGCATAATAAGCATCCGTTTTCCACGGCAGGTGGCATAATCCGTCCGCCCTATAGTGAAATCAACTGCAACAGATACCGGCTACGTATAAGAAACAACCGCCGCGCAATCCGATATTGCCGACTTGCCGTTGATTTCACTATATCTTTATCAAACACATACCACCACACCAAACCATATTAACCATATTTTCAGACGGCCTGTTCCGTTAAACAGCACATCGAGGCCGTCTGAAAAGAAAGTAAAAGTATAAAATCATGAACCCGACCTTTTCATCACTCGGCTTAGGCAGTGAAATCGTTGCCGCCCTCACCGAGCAAGGATACGACACACCCACACCCATCCAAGCCGCCGCCATTCCCAAAGCATTGGCCGGGCACGACCTTTTGGCCGCCGCCCAAACCGGTACCGGCAAAACCGCCGCCTTCATGCTGCCCAGCCTCGAACGGCTGAAACGCTACGCTACCCCCAGCACTTCCCCCGCCATGCACCCCGTGCGCATGCTGGTGCTGACCCCCACCCGCGAGCTGGCCGACCAAATCGACCAAAACGTGCGCGGCTATATCAAAAACCTGCCGCTGCGCCACACCGTGCTGTTCGGCGGCGTGAACATGGACGCGCAAACCAACGACTTGCGCGCCGGCAGCGAAATTGTCGTCGCCACCGTAGGCCGCCTGCTCGACCATGTGAAACAGAAAAACATCAACTTCGGCAAAGTCGAAATCGTTGTGCTCGACGAAGCCGACCGCATGCTCGATATGGGCTTTATCGACGACATCCGCAAAATCATGCAGATGCTGCCCAAACAGCGCCAAACCCTGCTGTTTTCCGCCACCTTCTCTCCGCCCATCCGCAAGTTGGCGCAAGACTTCATGAACAGCCCCGAACAAGTGGAAGTGGCCGCCCAAAACGCCACTAACGCCAACGTCGAGCAGCACGTTATCGCCGTCGATACCATGCGTAAACGCAACCTGCTCGAACGTCTGATTGTTGATCTGAGCATGAATCAAGTGATCGTGTTCTGCAAAACCAAACAAAGCGTCGACCAAGTAACCCGCGATCTCCAACGCCGTGAAATCGCCGCCCAAGCGATTCACGGCGACAAATCGCAGCAAACCCGCCTTGAAACCCTCAACGCCTTTAAAGAAGGTAATTTGCGCGTCTTGGTTGCCACCGACGTAGCCGCCCGCGGCCTCGACATTGCCGAGTTGCCGTTCGTGATCAACTACGAACTGCCCACCCAGCCCGAAGACTACGTCCACCGCATCGGACGTACCGGCCGTGCCGGTGCCGATGGCGTAGCCATCTCGCTGATGGACGAGCAAGAACAGAAAATGTTTGAGGCTATTAAAGAGCTGACCGGCAACAACATCGAAATCGAACGTATCGAAGGCTTCGAGCCGAGCTGGTGGGGAGTCGAAACCCCGGCTGCAGCCGGCCAACGCCGGCCGCGCGAACGCAGCAATGCCCGCATAAACCGTTCACGTGATAACCGCGAAACCCGCAACGACAAACAAGCCGACCGCAACGACCCCGGAGCTGCCTGCGGCAAAATCGCCGGCCGTTCGCGCCGCAGCCGCCGCGAACGCCCCAAATGCGCCCTGCTGCAACCTAACTACGGTACTTAACGGTGCGAAATAACCCTCTATCATGCAAAGAGGCCGTCTGAAAAGATATTTCAGACGGCCTCTTGGCTAATCCAACCTTTATTCTTTAATAAACAACCGTTTGCTCGGCAGCTCATTCAATACGTCTTCGGTTGAATAGCCGCCGATACGCGGTTTTACCAAACGCGAGTTCACATAACCGTAAACCGGAATAATGGCCGTATCTTTATCAATCTGTTCCTCCGCCTGCCGATACAGCTTGCTGCGCTCTTCATCGCTTACCCCTGCCTGCAAGGTTTTTGCCAAAATAGCGTCGTACCGGCTGTTTTTGTAAAACGCACGGTTACTGCTGTTGGCGGATTGCAGGGTATTCAAGAAAGTGGAAGGTTCGTTGTAGTCGCCGCACCATGAAGCGCGGGCGAGCTGGTAATTACCGCTGCGGCGGTTGTCTAGATAGGTTTTCCATTCCTGGTTTTCCAGATTAACCTTCACGAAACCAAGCGACTGCTGCCACATTGAAGCGGCGGCAACGGCAATTTTCTTATGCTGTTCGGATGTATTGTAGAGGAAGGTAAACTTCAACGGTTTGCTTTCGCTATATCCTGCTTCGGCCAACAGTTTTTTGGCTTCCTCTACACGCGCGGCATAGTTCAGCTTCGTCCATTCGGGCGTATAAGGCGTAAAGCCCGCCGTACCGACGCGGGTTAAGTTATAAGCGGCTTCTTCACCGCGCCCCAATACTTTGGCGGCAATGGTATCGCGGTCGAGTGCGAGCGATAAGGCTTTGCGCACGCGTTCGTCGGTAAACGGCACTTTTTGGTTGTTGATTTCAAAATAATATGTGCAGAGATACGGGCTGAGTTTCAGCTCGTTAGGATATTTCTCTTTGAGCTTTCCGTACATTTCGGGCGGCAATGCATCGGAAATATCCACTTCGCCCGCTTCGTAACGCGCTACGTCATCGGTTTGGGACCCGATGGGCAAAAATACCACCTTGTCGATTTTCACGTTATCGGCATCACGGTATTGCGGGTTTTTCGCCAGTTCGATACGCTCGTTAACCACCCATTTTTTCATCACATAAGCACCGTTACCGACAAAATTTTCAGGCTGAGTCCACTTCACGCCGTACTTTTCCACCGTCGCGCGGTGCACGGGCTTGGTGGAAGCGTGATACAGCATTTGCGGGAAATACGGCACGGCGGCTGTAAGGGTAATTTGCAATGTATGCGCATCGAGTGCCTTCACACCCAATGTGTCGGGAGCTTTGCTGCCTTTGAGAATGTCGTCGATATTGGCAATCTGAGCCGCCTGAAGATAGGACGCGTATTGCGATGCGGTTTTCGGGTCAACCAACCGCCGCCAGCTATATACGAAATCTTCAGCGGTAACCGGCTCGCCGTTGCTCCAGTTGGCATCGGAGCGTAATTTGAATGTCCATGTCCGGTTGTCGGCACTTTCCCAAGATTCGGCAGCCGCCGGCACGATGGCACCCTTTTCATTGGTTTCGACCAAGCCTTCAAACAGATCGCGCACGACATTGATTTCGGGCACGCCGGTAATTTGGTGCGGATCAAGCGACTGCGGCTCGGTTACATTGTTGCGCGTTACCGTATTGCCGGCGGATTTTGCGGCAGATGTTGACGGCGTGCTTTCTTGTTGGTTGCAGGCGGCAAGCAGGACGGCCGCAAACGCCAAAGCTGAAATACGGTACGGTACGGACAACATGTTTCTCTCCGGAACAATAGAAGCACAAAATATAGCGGAATTTATTTTGCCGCAAAACGGAAATACGATAAAAGGCCGTCTGAAAGTATTTTCAGACGGCCTCTGGGCAATTTATACGGCAACCGGTGCTTTAATATGAGGATGGGGGTCGTAATCAATAAGCTCGAAATCTTCAAATTTAAAGTCAAACAAATCTTTCACTTCAGGGTTCAATTTCATGGTAGGCAAGGCCCGCGGTTCGCGGCTCAATTGCAGCTCGGCCTGCTCGAAATGATTGCTGTACAAATGGGCATCACCGAAAGTATGGATAAACTCGCCCGCCTCCAAACCGCACACTTGAGCCATCATCATGGTTAACAACGCATAGCTGGCAATATTGAACGGCACACCCAAGAAAATATCGGCACTGCGCTGGTAAAGCTGGCATGAAAGTTTACCGTCTGCCACATAAAACTGAAACAGCGCATGGCAAGGCGGCAGTGCCATTTCGTCCACCAGCGCGGGGTTCCATGCCGACACAATCAGGCGGCGGCTGTCGGGATTGTTTTTGATTTGCCGAACCAATTGGGCAATTTGGTCGATATGCCTGCCGTCCGGAGCCGGCCACGAGCGCCATTGGTAACCGTACACCGGCCCTAAATCGCCGTTTTCGTCCGCCCATTCGTCCCAAATCGAAACATTATTATCTTTCAGGTACTTGATATTAGTATCGCCTTTTAAAAACCACAACAGTTCATGAATAATCGAACGCAGGTGCAGTTTTTTGGTGGTCAGCAGCGGAAAACCCTTGCCCAGATCAAAACGCATCTGGTAACCAAACACGGAACGTGTGCCGGTACCGGTACGGTCGGACTTATCAATACCGTTTTCAAGCACATGGCGCATTAAATCTTGATAGGCTTTCATGGGGTTCCTTTAGTATGTGTCGGATTGTTTTTCAGGCCGTCTGAAAAAATGGTGCATTGTAACATTCCATCCCTTATTTGGGTTTACCCTTGCCTTCGTAGCGGCAGCCAAATTTGCCCCAAATCAATTTGCAAGCCGGATATAAAAAATTATTTTTTATTTTTACAATATCCACAATTGAAATATAAATTTAAAAATAACAACTAAATAATAATTTAAATCCAATTTAAGAATATTAAAAATAATAAAATTTTAAATTTTTGAAAATAGAAAAAAATAATGTCAACAATTTTACTCATTTTTTTCTTGGCAACCATTTGAAACGGGTTTATATTATTCCCCACTGTAATTCAATTTTTCTACATCCGCCTATGGCGATATCTCGGAGAAATTTCATGTCTGTCAATCTCAATAATCTCTTTGAACAAATAAAACAACGCGACCCTAACCAAGCCGTATTCCACCAAGCCGTAGAAGAAGTTTTTATGAGCCTCGGCCCTTTCTTGGCCAAAAACCCCCGCTACACCGAACAAGGGTTGTTGGAACGCATCGTCGAACCGGAACGTGTGATTATGTTCCGCGTACCGTGGGTGGATGATGCGGGCAACGTGCAGGTCAACCGCGGCTACCGCGTACAGATGAACTCTGCCATCGGCCCCTACAAAGGCGGTCTGCGCTTCCACCCCAGCGTTGATTTGGGCGTATTGAAATTCCTGGCATTCGAGCAAGTATTTAAAAATGCGTTGACCACATTGCCTATGGGCGGCGGTAAAGGCGGTTCCGATTTCGACCCCAAGGGCAAAAGCAACCAAGAAGTCATGCGTTTCTGCCAATCTTTCATGAGCGAACTGTTCCGCCATATCGGTGCGAGTACCGACGTTCCGGCCGGCGATATCGGCGTGGGCGGCCGTGAAATCGGCTATCTCTACGGCCAATACAAACGCCTGAGCAATGAGTTTTCTTCCGTGCTCACCGGTAAAGGTTTGAACTACGGCGGCAGTTTAATCCGCCCCGAAGCCACCGGCTACGGCACCGTTTACTTTGCCGATTCCATGCTGAAAACCCGCGGCGATTCTTTGACCGGCAAACGCGCCGTGGTATCCGGCTCCGGCAACGTGGCACAATATGCTTGCGAAAAATTACTGCATAACGGTGCAAAAGTATTGAGCGTGTCTGATTCTTCCGGTTGCGTGCATTTCCCCGACGGCATGACCGAAGCCCAACTCGAAGCCTTGAAAGAATTGAAAGAAGTACGCCGCGAGCGTTTGTCTGTTTACGCCAAAGAGCAAAACCTGCCTTACTTCGCCGGTGAAAAACCGTGGGGCATTCCGTGCGACCTCGCCCTGCCCTGTGCCACCCAAAACGAGTTGGACGAAAAAGACGCGCAAACTTTGCTGTCCAACGGCTGCTTCTGCGTATCCGAAGGTGCCAACATGCCGAGTACCATCGGTGCGGTGAATGCTTTCCTGAAAGCGAAAATCCTCTATGCTCCGGGCAAAGCCAGCAACGCCGGCGGCGTGGCCACGTCGGGCTTGGAGATGAGTCAGAACGCGTTGCGTCTGTCGTGGCCGTCTGAAAAAGTAAACACACGTCTGCGCGACATCATGGAAAGCATCCATGAATCCTGCCTGCGTTACGGCAAGGAAGACGGTGTGGTGAACTATGTGAACGGTGCGAACATCGCGGGCTTTGTGAAAGTGGCCGATGCCATGCTGGCACAAGGTGTGGTGTAATCCGCTTTCAAACAGGCAATGTCAAAGGCCGTCTGAAACGTTTCAGACGGCCTTTCTTCATATGGCCTACATGGACGGCTTCATTGAATCAACCCGAAGGTAATGCAAATTTTTTCGGATTAGCCGACACATACCCTGCCGCTGTCGCCAAATCCTCATCCGCCACTTCATAATAATCACCGTCAAGCTCTTCGAATTCCGCAAACTCGGCGCGGATTTCTTCCAACGGTGTTTCCTCCGCGGCAAGCGATTCGATTGCTTCGCCGTGCTTGGCATATAGTATTTTGGCCTTGTCGATGATTTTCGGTGTCGGCTTGATCTGCCAGCGGCGCAAGCTGTCGGCCAACGGGTTCATGAAAATATATTCGCCGTAACCGGCTGCAATCAACTGTACAAAACCGCCTTCCTGCACTTGGCTGTCGAGATAACAATAAGCCAACAGCGTATGTTGCTCGTCGTTTAGCAAAGCCATTTCACCGTCATGATTGGCTTCACAGTACTCAAGATAAGAAGCGGTCAATGTATAGAGGAATTCAGCCGGATTCTGTGGATCGAATGCGGAAAGGTCGATAATCGGGGCGGACATGATGTTTTGCTTTAACAGAGTTTTAAATGATTTTCAGACGGCCCCACGGTTTAAGAGGCCGTCTGAAAACTATACTTCGATTCGGTTGGGCGTAAACGTTTCCCACTTGTTGCAAGCGGGGCAATGCCAGAAAAACACTTGTGATTTGAAATGGCAGTTGCGGCAACGGTACATCACTGCTTTTTGTAACTGGCGGCCGATTACCGAACGCATCATATCCGCATCCGCTTTCCAAGCCGGATTCAGCCCGCTCAACTGTAAACCGAGCAAACGGTAAACACCGCTCAAATCGGGTTTTTGGCGCACCAGTTCTACTGCGGTTTGGGCGGCTTCGCCCTCTCCGTTCAGCAACAGCGATTTTTCATAAATCACATTAATCAAATCAAGCTGCGGAAAGGTTTTCATATAGCCGGTCAGCACGTTCAAACCTTCCTGCGCTTTGCCGAGCGCATCGTAAGCGTCGTACAGCCGCTCGCCCACCATGCTCAGATAAGCATAGTTTTGTTTTTCAATCGCGGTATAAGCCTCAATCGCGGCACCGAAATTACCCTGCTTTTGCTCGATATCGCCCAAAATCATATTGGCGCGGGTGCACTTTTTATTGGCATCCAAAGCCTTCTGCACGTAAGAACGTGCGGTTTCAAAATTGGATTGGAACAATGCCGCTTGCGCCAGTTCGCAATAAAATTGGGCGATTTCAAACTGGTACGTCTGCTCGTCATGGCTTAACAATTGCGCCATTTCGATGGCTTTTTCCCAGTCGCGGTCTTGCTGGTAAATACTCAACAGCACCTGCCGTGCTTCTTTTGCCATATTACCGTTTTGCAAGCCGAGAAAAATCTGTTCCGCACGGTCGACCAACCCTGCGCTTTGATAGTTCTGCCCCAACTCGAACAATACGCGCTCACGCTTTTCGCCCACGGTATCGGGGGAATCCAACAAGGCCCGATGCATGTTGATGGCTTTATCGTTCTCTCCGCGCTGGCGGTAAAGTTTGCCCAAAGTGAGATTCAAGTCGTAAGACTGCGGCTGCTGATCGATCACTTCGGCCAATTCGCGCGCCGCTTTGCCGCTGTTGCGATCTACCAAAGCATCAAGGCTTTTATAAAATCCGCCGGGCACGGTTTTAGCCTGTTTCAACACCGCTTTCATATCCACCCGTGCGGCAAACCAGCCCATTGCAAAAAAAACAGGCAGTAAAATAATCGGCAGCAGCAAAATCCAGATTTCGGTATCCATACCGGTTTATTCCTTACCTGCAGGAACCGCGGCAGCGGGTACCTGAGGCACGGCCAAATCACGTTCGCCGATGCGGGCGGATTTTTTCAATTCGGCACGCAAACGGTTATTCTCGCTGCGCAAAGCCAACAAACGGCCGAACAGGGCAAACAAACCGAATACCGCACCGATAACAAATGCGCCGAACAGCACCACAATCAAAGGTAAATCAGCACTTTGGGCGGGCAGGTAGAAAAACTGCACGGTTTGGGTATTACTGATTGCCAACACTAAAAACACCAGCAAAACAATCAGTTTTATAACAAGATAAACAATTTTCATCGGGTTCTCCGTATACGGCACACACTCGGGCCATCTGAAAGCAAATTTTATTTGGGCAACAGTTTAAACGATTTACCCCGTTTAGGATACGCCCAAGCCTTTCAGACAGCCTCTCAAGGCTTGCCAGCAACACCTGAAAAACGGTTATAATGCAAAAGATTATTCCGCTTTTCTGCCCGAAAAACTGCCGCAGCCGCTACGCAGCCGCAGTTGCAAGCCGCCCACAATGCGGCCGATTCCCGCAGCACAGCCCCACCGATTAACATCACATACAAGAAGAAAGCGAATCATGGCTTTAACAATGGACAACCGCGACGGCAAAATCTGGGTAAACGGCAAGTTGATCGAATGGCAAAATGCCACTACCCATGTTCTTACCCACACTTTACACTACGGTATGGGTGTATTTGAAGGCGTACGTGCTTACGAAACGCCCAAAGGCCCCGCCATTTTCCGTCTGCAAGAACACACCAAGCGCCTCTTTAACTCCGCCAAAATTCTCGGCATGAAACTGCCGTTCAGCCAAGAAGAAATCAATCAGGCCCATATCGACGTAGTTAAGGCCAACGATCTTTATTCATGCTATTTCCGACCGATGGCTTACTACGGTTCGGCCAAGCTCGGCGTAGCACCGAAAGACGATGACGTACAGGTTATCCTCGCCGCATGGGCGTGGGGTGCATATTTGGGCGAAGAAGGCATGAAGCGCGGCATCCGCGTGCGGGTAAGTTCGTTCACCCGCCACCATCCCAATATCCATATGATTAAAGCCAAAGCCAACGGCAATTATCTGAACTCTATTCTTGCTAACACCGAAGCAACGCGCGACGGCTACGACGAAGCTATTTTGCTGGATGCACAAGGCTATGTAGCCGAAGGTTCGGGCGAAAACATCTTCCTAATCAACGAAGGAAAAATTTACACCCCTGCCCTCGACGTGGCGCTGGACGGCATTACCCGCAGAAGCGTGATTACCATTGCAGAAGAAATGGGATTGAAGGTTATCGAAAAACGCATTACCCGAGACGAACTCTACGCTGCGGACGAAGTATTCTTTACCGGCACCGCCGCTGAGGTTACCCCCATCCGCGAAATCGACAACCGCGAAATCGGCATCGGCGAACGCGGCCCGATTACCACCGAAATCCAACAACGCTATTTCGACATCGTACAAGGCAAAAACCCGAAATATAGCCACTGGCTGACTTATGTACATTCATAACTAAAACCCTGATACACCGGAGGCCGTCTGAAAAAAAGCTTCAACCGAATTTAAAAGTTTCAGACGGCCTGCTTACAAAAAAGGACAAAACCATGAGCGACCAAAACAATCCCATCGTTATCACTCCGCATGATTTGCCGCTGCATTGTTTCGGCCCTCAGAACGAAACTTGGAACGGACACCCTCGCGTGTTTTTACCGATTCAATCCGACAGCACCATTGAATGCCCGTATTGTGGTGCTGTATATAAACTGGAAGGTGAAGCCAAAGCCCACTAACTTAACATTGCCGTTATGAAAATAAGTTTATCTGCCGCAACCGCCCGCATATCGCGCATAAGCCGAATTGATACGAATTGATACAAAATAAAAACGGACTTTCATAACCAAACCCACCAAACAGCCGAGGGCCGCAACCCTGCCGTTTTGCTTTTCCCCTATCAACACAGAGCAAGCATATGAAAAAACATGCCGTTATTTTACTGACCGCCTTTCTTTGTGCCGCCTGCGGTTCACAAAAAGCCGTCCGCCCCGATGCCCCCACGCCTGAAGTTGCCGAATCGCAAACTTACAACATCAACTATAAAGCAGCCAACGGCAGACGTATCACTGCCGTTTATCACAATAACCACAGCCCGCTTACCGTCGAACTGCGCCAAGGCAATACGGTGGAAACACTCAAACAAATCCAGTCGTGGGCTAAAGGAGCGGAATACGGCAACGCCACCACCCGCTGGCACGTGCAGTCGGACCGCGCCATCTTAACCCGTAAGGGCAAGAAAACCGTTTATAGAGAAACCGATTAATCTCCCGCTTCCCGACTATCTGCTAGAAAGCACGTTTTACTAATGTGAAGCGCAAAGCTGTAAAGCGATACGGCTAAACACAGCATGCTGTTAAGGTTTGCTGTTACAAAAATAAAAAAGACGCAACATGCGTCTTTTTTATTTCGCCTACACAAGAGGCCGTCTGAAAAACCCTACTCACATCTCCGTCCAATCCACCCAGCCCATTGTCCAAGTCAGCAAAATCAACCCACCGAATACAATGCGGTAGTAAGCGAACGGCACATAGTTTTTAGAAGCGACAAACTTCAGCAACGCTTTTACCGCCAACAAGCCGGCTACAAATGCAGAAATGAAACCGACAACAATCAAACCGATATCTTGCATTGTAAAAAGTTTATAGTGCTTCAACACATCGTAAGTAGTTGCGGCAATCATTACCGGCACAGCTAAAAAGAACGAGAATTCCGTCGCAACCTTGCGCTCCAGCCCCCATAGCATTCCCCCCATAATCGTACTGCCCGAGCGGGAAGTACCCGGTACCAATGCACAAATCTGAGCCAAACCGACTACCAAAGCATCGCGCATTTTCATATCGTCTACATTCGTTACTTTAGGCGTGGTTTTCAATTGGCGGCATTCGACCCACAAAATAATAAAACCGCCCAACACCAAAGCCGCGGCAACGGTAATCGGGTTAAACAGAAACACTTTGATCTGTTTACTGAAAATCAATCCAACAACTGCTGCGGGAATAAATGCTACGGCAAGATTTACCACAAAACGGTTAACGGCTTTGTCTTTACCCAAATGGGTAATAACATGGGTAAACCGCTGGCGGTATTCAAAAATAACCGCTAAAACCGCCCCTAACTGAATGGCAATTTCAAACACTTTTCCGTTGCTTTTAAAATTTAACAAATCCCCCACCACAATCAAGTGACCGGTACTTGAAATCGGTAAAAACTCGGTTAACCCTTCAATAATGCCCAAAATCAGGGCTTTGAACAGCAAAATAATATCCATAGATTTTCAGACGGCCTTGAAAACAATAATTTAAGGCAGCCTTACGACTGCCCGATTAGCCGAACAACTCAATATTGCGGCTCTATCAAAATGTTATTTGTTGGCAGCCTTTGCAAGCAATGCCCCTTTGCTTTTCAAAGCAGGTGCAACTGCAACCGGCTTGGCAGAAGGCGTTTTCATACCACGCTCGGTACGGACTTTTGCTACCAATTCATCAATTGTTTTCATCCCTGCCTGCCAGTCGCCGGTAAATTTCACTTGGTATTTACCACCGACGATAACTGTCGGAGTACCGCTGATTTGATAGGTATTGGTCAAATCTTCCATTCTTTTCGCTTGGGCTTGATTGCCGAAAGAGTCATAGGCGGCAATCAGTTTTTTGCCATCAAAACCCTTTTGGGCTGCCGCCCATTGCTTAAAGGTCGCAGAATCGGCCAAATTGATTTTCTCTTCATAAACCGCACGGAATACGGCCTGATTGGCCTGGTATTTCAAACCTGAACTGTTTACTGCAGCCGCCACACGTGCGAACCCCAGCATTTCAGGTTGCCATACAACATGTTCGGTACGCAGATAAGTGTCTGAAGGGAATGTTTTTGCATGCTTCAGGAGCACAGGATCCAAGTGATAACAATGTACGCAGAAATAACCGAAAAACTCCAATACCTCGATTTTATCTGCCTGGCTCTGAGGAATCGGCTTGGGTAATACGGTATAATCTTTACCTTCAGTCGCCGCGTAAACATTAGCTGTCAATGCCAATGCTGCAACGGCGGTCAGCAATACGGTTTTCAATTTCATGTGCTTTCCTTAAGTTTAAGTTTTATTTCACCGTGCGGGCAAAGCTGTCCACACCGTTCTGTTTAAGAGTTTGTTGCGCTTTCCGAGCCGCTTCTTTATTCATCCGGCTGCTTTGGACACGATAGACGGACTTACCGCCGGTGGCTCCCTCAACGATACTGGACGACACCCCCATCATTGCCAGCTTGGCACGGTGTGCTTCAGCACTTTCACGGTTGCCGAACGACCCCATTTGCAGCACGATACGGCCGCCTTCTTCAGAGGACTGCGCTTGGCGTTCTTTTTTACGTTCGGCCTCTGCTTGGGCAGCTTCTTCACGGGCTTTTTCAATACTGCCGCTGTTTAAAATCTGCTCGGGTGTCGGTTTGGCCGCTTTCTTAGATTCTTCTTTTTCTGCATCGGCTTTTTTCTCGACCGGTTTGGTTTCAGCTTTAGGTTTGGCTTTCTGGGCCGGCTTTTCAACAGGTTTGGTTTCCGGTTTTTGCGGCACCGGTATCACGTCTATTACGTCGGGAAAAGTTTCTTCAGGTTCCTCAATCTTTTCTACCGACTCAGAAGCTTGTTGTTCCTGAATAAAACCGCCTAATACATCGGAAGCGGGAGGGCTGACTGCACCGGAAGCCTGCTGCTGCGGCACCGATATGATAGGCTCACTGCTTCTAGGTGTTAGAATTTCCGGCGCAGGCAGCTCTTTCGGAGCTTCTTCTTTTTTGAAAACTTTCTGATTGCTTTTATTTAAAAAGAACAACACACCTGCAATTACAGCAGTTGCCAACAGCAAACCCAACATAAAACCTGAAAGGCCTTTACCGTATTGTTTTTTTGCGTCCATAAAATACCTTATCTTTTTTATTCCGAGATGCCGTCTGAAAACACTTTAATTTACCCAAATTTTCAGGCTGTCCATTTTAACAACATCTTATGTTATTGGGCAAAAGCCCTTACAAAGCCCGACGAAAACTTACTGCCTGCAACACATGCGAACGGTTTACCGTTTCGTCATTGCCCAAATCCGCCAACGTGCGCGCCACCCGCATAATACGGTGGAAGCTGCGGGCCGACAGCGATAACTTTTCCAGCAATTCCCCTAACGCTTGTTGGGCCTCTTTACTGACCATTGCAATAGTATCCAGTTCCGTAACACTCAGGGCGGCATTCACTTTACCTTGTCTCGAATACTGTTTTTCTCTTGCCGCTTCAACGCGTTTTAAAACTTCCGCACTGCTTTCGCCCGCCTCTTGCCGCATCAATTCGGCTGAGGAAAGGCCAGGGACTTCAATGGTTAAATCAATGCGGTCTAGCAGTGGGCCGGAGATTTTGCTGCGGTAGCGGGCTATACTTTCGGGCGTGCAGCGGCAAGGCTTAACCGGATGACCGAGGTAACCGCACGGACACGGATTCATTGCCGCAACCAATTGGAATTTGGCCGGATAAACCGCCTTATGGGAAGCGCGGGAAATGTGAATTTCCCCACTTTCCAAAGGCTCGCGCAACACCTCTAAAACCTTGCGGTCAAACTCGGGAAGTTCATCTAAAAATAAAATTCCGTTGTGAGCCAACGAGATTTCTCCGGGCCCCGAATTTCCGCCGACTATGGCCACTTGGCTGGAAGTATGATGGGGGGTTTGATAAGGTTTTTTGTAGTCCAATTCCTGCCTATGATTCGGCAGCAACGAGCGCAGCGACCACACCTCAATCAATTCCTCGTCGGTCAGCGGCGGCAAAATACCCGGCAAACGTTGGGCGAGCATCGATTTTCCCGTGCCCGGTGGTCCCATCATCAGCAGGCTGTGTCCGCCCGCGGCGGCAATTTCCAAAGCCAACCGCGCCGTATGCTGGCCTTTAACGTCTTTCAAATCGGGGAAATTGATGTTTTCAGACGGCCTGATATGCGCATCATAAACGGTTTGCGCCAACGGTTCGACTGCATTCAGATGGGCGGCAACTTGGCCCAGACTGTCGGCACCGTAAACAGTGATGCCCCTCATTACCGCAGTTTGTTCGGCGTTTTCAGACGGCAGCACGAATGCCCTGCCCGCCTGCATGGCTTGCCAAGCCATTGCCAGTGCACCGCGCACGGGGCGCAAGGTGCCGGACAAAGCCAGCTCGCCGGCGAATTCATATTGGGGCAGTTTGTCACCGGCGATCTGCCCCGATGCGGCCAAGATACCGAGAGCGATAGGCAAATCAAAACGCCCCGACTCTTTAGGCAAGTCTGCGGGCGCAAGGTTTACAGTGATTTTTTTAGCGGGGAAATCGAATCCGCTCTGTATGATGGCCGCTCGCACACGGTCGCGGCTTTCTTTGACTTCGGTGTCGGGCAGACCGACGATATTGAAAGCGGGTAAACCGTTGGCAAGGTGAGCTTCCACCTCGACCAACGGCGCATTCATACCGTTTAATGCACGGCTGTAAACAACGGCTAAGGACATCTTGCTTCAAGCGGCCTTATTCCACTTGTTCCGGCACTTCGGCAACGGTTTCCACTTGTTGTAGCGGCTGTTCGCCTTCAAGCTTGGCAAGACGTGCTTCCAATTCTGCCAATTTGGTGCGGGTTTTAATCAGCACTTGTTGTTGGATGTCGAATTCTTCGCGGGTAACCAAATCCATGCGGTTGAATGCGCTGCCCAACATGGCTTTCACGTTTTTTTCCACGTCTTTGGCGGGGCTGTTGGCGATGGTCTCGCTCAGTTTGGCAGACACTTCTTCAAATAGTTTTTTACCGATCATTTTGGTCTTCCTTCTTTTGTAAGATGGGGTTTGTGGCATTGTATAGCGAATCAGGCCGTCTGAAAACCGCTGTACGGTGTACTTTCAGACGGCCTTCGCAATTTTTCAGCATTACAGGCGCTACTCGGCAGTAAAGGCCGTCTGAAAAACCTCGTTACCGATATGGATGTCGGCCAGATAATCGTTGCGGTTTTGCGTGCACACCGGCAGGCGGATTTGGTTTGCCGCCCATGTGCCGTCTTCCTGACGGATGAGTTTGTAGCGGTTGAAACCCATATCCATGTTGCTCATCGAAAAGCTCACAAACACTTCCTGCACCGACGGCCCGACATCGCGCACCACGATATCGAACGGGGCTTTGGCGGAAACATTTTCACTGAACTTCACGGTCGCACCGTTTGGCAACCGGCAGCCCGTGCGTACATTACAAGCGGCTTCGCTTACCGGCGTAATATCGGGCTGCTGTCCTTGCCACCACAACAAAGAAACGACTTTCACCGCAGCAAACGCCAGCAGCACAACGGCAATCAAAATTTTCTGGTTTCGGGTTAATTTCGACATTTTCAGACGGCCTCAAAACAATCAAAAATCTAGTGATAACAACTCAATCAAAATAAAAACTTAGACGGGCTACCTTCAGGCCCATTCGGTTTCATCGTCAACCAATACCGTATGCGCCCCCAAAGCCAACCAGCGGTTGCGGTATGTTCCCGCCGCGTCGGATGCAGCGGACACCACCAAAGGCACGGAAACTCCGTCTTCCAACACCGAACAAACCGCTTCCGCCGCAGCCGGATTCTGCACCTGCCACACCACTACATCGGCATCCTGCACACGCAGCCATTGTTCCGGCCGGGAAATCACTACCCAAACACTGTCGGCTTCCGGCATTTTGCCGCGCTTTACCAATTCGGTTTCTTCAATCAAAACATTTCCATGCTGCGGCTCCGCCGACTCAAACGGCACCACACGGTATCCGCCCATACCGTTTTCGCCATACAAGCCCGTTTTCAGACGGCCTTGAAGCTCCGTCGGCACCGCCAGCGCAGCCAGCAACGGGCCGTTGGCAGGCAGCATCGGCGATACGTCGAAATCCCCCGCCCGCTGCCACGACCAAGCCTGCCCTTCGCACGCTTGAATTTCTCCCGACCAATCCCCCGCTCCCACACGGAAAAAACGCAGATGCACCCGCGCGTGCTCGTAATCGTGAATCTTAGTCAGCCACGGCCGCGCTCGGCGGATTTGAATGCCCAACTCTTCTTCAAACTCGCGTTTTAACGCCTGCAACTCCGTTTCGCCCGCCTCAACCTTACCGCCTGCAAATTCCCAATACCCCGCATAAGGCTTACCTTCGGGGCGCGAACTGAGCAAATAGCGGCCTTGCCCGTTCAACACGACACCGGCCACCACACGAACCAACGGACGGGAAGCATCCATTATTTCCTCCAAACCACACAGAAATTTTTGTGAAAAACGGAATATACAGAAATGCCTGAAAGCCGTCATCCGTTGCCCCTCAACCACAACTGGTTAAATGAACGGCAAACATAGTTTGCACTTAAACCGGTTGCACAAAAAACCGCACGGAATAACTTGTTTTTTCATCGGCACAATGCTATTTTCAGCCTACTTTAATTCTGCATTCCGCTCAACCGCTGCCGACCGTCTATGCCTGCCCCGACCAATCCGCCATCCGCATCCCGTAACAAACGTAAACAAACCGGCCTATCCCGATTGGCCGTCTTGTCCGTGCTTCTTACCGCCTTAGCCCTAAATGGCTACGGCTGCAACGGGTATCGTGCCTTTGCCGCCGCGCCTGTTGTGGCAGCTTCGCAAAGCGAAGTTTTTTATCAAGGCAACCTATTGGAAAACGCCGCCGCCCTGCAAGCCGCCGAAGATGCTTTAAAAAACCTGCCGCTGCTTCACGGCAAAGCCGTTAATGTGTATGAAAGCGTAGACTTTTTCGACGGCGTGCGCCCGCGCATCGAAGTCGATATCCAAAACCCCAACCAACCCGAAAAAATCGACCACTATATTTACGAACGCGGCCGATGGACGCTTACCCAAACCATGCGTATCCCCGCTGCAGAACGCATCGCCCGCTACCAATACCTCACCCCGCTTGCCAAAGTCCGCTTTGCCGATGTCGTGCCCGTTGCCCGCAACTGGTCGGCCAAAGCAAAATCCGTCGATGCCGTTATCACCGAACCTTATTACGTTTCTTTCGTATTGCTCGGCAAGCAAAAGAAACGCTTCTGGCACACTGCTACCATCGAAGCCGTGGGCGCGCAGTATTATTTGAGCTTTCATGAAGATGGGAAGGTTTGGGAATTTAAGAAATTGTGAGGTATGGATAAATGAGGCCGTCTGAAAAATTGATTTCAGACGGCCTTTTAATTATGCTATATCTTAATTAATTAGATGATAATTAATATTTTAATTACAACTATTTATAACTAACTTTGATAAAGAAAAGGAGAACAAATGGCTTACATCTCTAGATTTAATTTTGGACGATTAGTTGCTAACAGAGAAACGACACTCAATAATGATGACCTAACAAGAGAGTGTAATAAAATTTACGCAGATAAAGATATTGATTGGTTCAGCGATTTAGAGAAAAAGAGATTATTTTTGTGCAAAATATTACTAACTGAACCAAATAATCCTCTATTTCAAAAAATAATATGTAATAAGTGGATAAAAATCCAAACTACAGATAATTTTAAAAAAGCCAAAAAACCAAGAGAACCCAGATTTCATCGGGATAAAGACTGCGAGTGGCTTAATAAAGATTATGAAAATTATAACTTACCTGCTAATTTTTTAGAATTTTACAAAACAAAAGGTGTAGAGGAGTTTAGATTATGGTTTAAGACACCTATCATTGATCACAGAAATAATGAAATGAGAACACCTGAAGATTGGATTAATAATGGGGATAAGATGAAATTTCTCGCTCAAGTAGAAACAAAATGGAATAAAGTTAGCTGGTCTAATTTTGAGAAACAATTTCGTCCTAATAGTGGAAGAGAAAGTTTTGACAATTGGAATTTAAAAAAAATAGAAGAGAAAATAGATCAATTATTATCTAAATTTGATAGTTGGTATCTATCTTTAAGTGAAGAAGACCAAATTAGAATAAATAAAATAAAAAATAAAAATATCACGACAAAAGAAGATCTAGAAATCAAATTTAAAAAAGAATTTAGATTTTCAATGAAAGATCTTCTTCTGACTTACTATTATGCTACTGCTATAAATTCTAATATACCTATAGAAAATACAACTATTCTTGAAAAATTAGGATTTAAGCCTTGTAAAAAATGTTATCCCAATACAAAAAATATTGATATCACAGATGTTACCAATTCGACGATAATAAAAAATTTTGAAGATGATTAAATTTAGGCTTAAAAAGCAAAAGGCCGTCTGAAATATTCAGACGGCCTTTTGCTTTCGGCTTTTTAAAAACTATTTCAATCCGCTCAAATAAGTATCGCTGTCGTCAATCCCCAATTCAATCCACATCGGCAGGTGGTCGCTCATGAGGTAGGTGCGCCAGTCTTTGAAACTGCGGCCGGGCTTGGTTTCGCGCTCTTGGGCGTAGGCGGCTTCGTCTTCCAAGCGGTAAACGTGTTCGAAGAAGTCGAATACACCTGCGCATCCGGTGGGCTTAAGTTTGGCAAGCTGTTTGTAGTAGGCAATTTGGTCGTAGTGGCGGTTTTTGGCGACGTTGGAGCCGGGGATGGTTTTGAGTTCTTCGGGAACGACGAATCCGGCTTCGGTAATCGCCTGCATGGTTACGTCGCTGCGGTTGAAGATGTTGAAGTCGCCAAGCATGATGAGGTTGTCGGGTTTTACTTCTGCGCCGGGACGGTATTGCGGTGCGCCGGAAAGTTTGGCGGCGTGTTTGGCGATGGTTCGGCTAAATGATTTGATTTCGTCGAATCGGCGCGGATCGACGGCCACGCCTTTGCCGTAGTAGATGTGTACGGTGGCGAGGGTGAGGTAGGCCCAGCCTGCTTTGAAGCCTGCCACATAGGGTGAACGGGCGAGCTGCAAGGGTTCCTGTTCAGCGTTTTTGTCTTTGGGCAGTACGAGTTCGGCGGCCAAACCGGTGAAGCTGACTTTGCGGCGGTCATAGAGATAGGCCATGCGCTCGGAGTTGCCGGACGTGCCTAGGGTTACGTCGGTAACGAGAAACTGCCAGTTGTCGCCGAGCAGCCGTTGCAGGTGTTGCAGCGGGTAGAGGCCGTCCCGCACTTCTTGGATGGCAATAAGGTCGAAATGGTTGAGGATTTCGGCAATGTAGTAATAGGCTTCTTCGCTGCGGTAGCCGTATTTGCCGGAATCGAACTCGCGGATGTTCCATGTGGCAAGCAGCAGAGTGTCGGAGACGGTGCGTGTGGGAATCTGCTCGGCCAAGGCTCGGCGCAGGCGTTGCAGGCCTTCGATGGTGCGGTGGCGGATGGAAGCGTCTTGGATTTTTTTGATTCCTGCATAATAGGTCATGGTTTTTCCTATGAGAGCTGTTTTCGAAAACCTCGTGTATATTTTAAATATATTACTTTGTTTATGAAGTAAAAAGTTATTTACAGACGGGAACGGGCCGATTTTCAGACGGCCTTGTTTTATATCAATCCCGAATTGGCCCGGCTATTTGTTTCGAATAGATAGTTTAATTTGTTTCGTGCGGTAAGATGGTATTGATGATATGATTTTTTTGATTGCTTTTTCAGGCAGATTGCTTGTTTCGACAGGGAAAAACAGGCCGTCTGAAAAAAGTTAATATGAACACGAATCGGATTTTCGGCTTTATTTGCGACAAGAATGATTTTCAGACGGCCTCCAAGCTGAAGAGGCCGTCTGAAAAACCAAGATACCTATGAATAAACTAACCGACATCTTTTGGCAAAGTGCGCGTTTGGAATTGAACTATCTGAGCCGTGAACGCTGGGAGCTTTCGCTGCTGCTGTGGTTGCCGCTTGCCAGCGTATTGCTGGTGTGGTGGATGTTTGCCCGCGCCGCCATCACCGATCTGCCCGTCGGTGTGCTGGATAAAGACCACAGTGCCTTATCGCGTCAAGTGGTGCGTTATCTCGACGGCGCACCGGCTTTGAAAGTAGTTCGGACTTATACCGACGAGCGCGCAGCACAACAAGGTTTGGACGGAATCGACGTATACGGCGTGGTGGTGATTCCCGACGGTTTTTCCCGACAACTCAAGCAAGGCGGAGCTTCGCCGTTGATTTTGCAGCTCAACGGGCAGTTCGGTTCGTTTTCCGGCGTATTGGTGCGCGACGTGCAAGCCGTGGCGGGCACGCTCTCGGCAGGGGTGGAAATGAAAGCCCTCAACAAACGCGGCGCTTCGCCGCAACAGGCGGAAAATACGTTCAGCCCGATACGCACGAGCACTTCCGCGCTGTTCAATATTTCCACCGACTACCAGCAATTTCTGGCCGCCACGCTGATTCCGGGGCTGCTGCACATTCTGGCCATGACCGCCGGTGCGGTGGCTTTCGGACGGGAAATCCGCGATAAAAGCCTGCACGATTGGCTGACGGCGGCAGGCTGCCGTCTGAAAGACGGCCATATCCGCTTTGGCGATGCCATGTCCGCACTGTGCGGCAAGCTGCTGTGGCCGGCGCTGGCCTTTACCGTATGGAGCGGCATGCTGTTGTGGCTGCTGGCGCAAACGCATGATGTCGGCGGGTTGTCGTGGCTGGCCGCATTTTTAGGGCTGTGTTTGATGATGCTGGTGTCGTTGTGGCTGGGCGTGATCGCCACCGCTTTGCCGATGTCGCTGCGTATGGGGCTGTCTACCACCGGCTTCATTACCGCACCCGCTTTCGCTTTTTCGGGCATTGCATTTCCGCGTATCGCCATGCCGACATGGGCGCAAAATTGGTCGGACATATTGCCGCTCACGCATTATCTGGAATTACAGCAAGGGTTGCTGGAAATGGGCATACCGTGGCAATGGTCGGCCGCGCCGCTGTTGTGGTCGGCATTGGCCGCAGTTTTACTGTTGTCGGTTGCAACCAAATTGTCGCAACGTGCCTACCGGCTGCCCGAACGTTGGGGCGCACGATAGTTTTTCAGACGGCCTCCTCAGCTTGGAGGCCGTCTGAAAATACGATGACCAATAGACTTTAGTTTCTGCTGTGCCTTGTACCAAAAACAAACTGCAAAACTTTCCCGAACATGAAACAGAAAATCTTCACCGCCGCATTTATCGACACTGTCCGCAACATCTTTTCCGACAAAGGCGTGCTGCTGATGTTGGTAATCGCACCTGTGCTTTACGGCTTTTTCTATCCGTGGCCGTACAGCACGCAGGCGGCGCGGCGGATTCCGGCGGCAATCGTCGATTACGACAAAAGCACTTTGTCGCAGCGCATCATCCGCATGGCAGAAGCCAGCCCGCGTTTGGACGTTCGGGTGATGCCCAGCGAGAATGATGCGAAAACAGCCTTGTGGAAAGGGGAAATCGGCGGCTATATGGTATTGCCCGCCGGTTTGAAAAACGATGTGATGATGCAGCGTCCCGCACGGGCAGGGGTGTTAGCCAACGGCAGTTATCTCTTAGTCAGCAAAGAAGTGCGAACCGGTTTTGCCGAAGTGGTCGGCACGGTTTCGGCAGGCATTCAAATCAAACGTCTACAAGCGGGCGGCATGACTTCGGAACAAGCTTTGGCCGCGCAAAATCCGATACCGTTTGTGATGCAGGTGCAATACAACCCGACTCAAGGCTACGGCAATTATGTCGTGCCGGGCGTGGCGGTGCTGATTGTGCAGCAGCTTTTGATGATGGGTTCGGCGTTGCTGGTGGGTACATGGCGCGAACAGAAACGGCAATACGCCACCATGCAGGCGTGGGCGGGCAGAATTGCCGCGCTTTCGGTGATGGGCTGGCTGATGTCGCTGTTTTACTTCGGCTGGGTGTTTTATATCCAAGACTACGGGCGCGGACAGAATATCGGCGGCATGCTGGCGTTCACACTGCTGTTCGCACCTACGGTTGCCACGCTCGGCTGTTTGTTCGGGCTGTGGTTTCAAAAGCGTGAGCGTTCTTTGCAGTTGTTGATGTTCACGTCGATTCCGATGTTTTTCCTCAGCGGCTATGCTTGGCCCGCCGAATTGCTGCCGCTGCCGTTGCAGTGGTTGCGCTGGCTGATTCCGAGCACGGCGGGCATTCAAGCTTCGGTGCGCTTCAACCAAATCGGTACGCCGTTTGCCGATGCCGCCTATTTACTGTTGGTGCTACTGACCCTACTGGCGGGGTACCTTTTGATATTACTGTGGTATGTAAAAAAACACACTGCTCTTCCTATCCCGCGTAATTGAAACTCTTGGGCAGCCGAATAAAATAAAACTGCATGAAAGATTCCGTTTACCGGGTTGCTTCCGCATATTGGACAGATACCGGTAAATCTAATTGATAAAAAGCCGTCTGAAAAAATTCAGACGGCCTTTCTCTTTTTTAAAACAATAAAATTTGAAATCTCGATCGATAAAATCAGGATAAAAAATTACAAAACAGAAATAAAATCATTAATTTGCATTATTTATTACATTATTAGGTTTTTATATCACAATAAAGTTGATAAGGGAAATTTATTGCTTTTATGCTAAAATCGGAAAAATTTATTTCACATACCATTGAGAATTTTCATGACGACAACCAAACAAGTAAGCCAGCGAACCGGCATAAGTATGTTCTTTATCCTTTTGCTTGCGTATATTACTTTTGCGGCAAGCTGGGTGGGCGGTTCGACACTAAGCCCGCAAATTCTGGAAACCTATTTCGACGGACATGTATCTTCCGTTGTAGGCCAAGTTATCAATTATACCATTACCATAGCCAGAATTTTTGCAAATTTTCTGGCAGCCTATTTCCTGATTAAGCTGGGTGTAAAAAAAGCAGTAACTCTGGCATTGGGATTACTGTGTTTCTCTCTCATTGCAGTTTGGCTTCCAAACTATTGGTTCTATACTGTCGCCCGCATGATTATGGCATTGGGCGGTTCTATGATCATGGTGTATATGAACCCGATCGTCGCCCGGTTTGTCAGCCAACACTATAAGCTGACATACAGTGCATTGATTACCGCATCTTACAATATCGGTGCCTTCATCATTGCCGTCTTATTCACGGTTTGGTCCGACGAACTGCATGCCGACTGGCGCATCACTCTGTCGGCTATTGCTCTGCTGACGGTTATATTATTCACATTATGGCTGGTTAAAGCCGAAAACTTCGACACCGCAGGCCAGCCCGATGGTTCTGTGAAACAATACGGCTATAAACAGGCTTTGGCCGATCCGTTTATCTGGAAAATTTCTTTGGGCTTTGGCGGTTATCTGTTTTTGTATGTGATGTCTTTAACCAGCCTTCCCGCAATATTCCCCAAACATGTCGATACCATCGATAAAAGCATGATGCTGCTGGCAGTGAGCGGAGGCGGTATCCTCGGCACACTGATCATGATGCGTGTGAAACTGGAGCGTACACGCCGCCCCGTATTGCTGTTGGCGGGAGCCGGCATGATCGGCACAATGGCCGCGGCTTTCCTAACCGCCCAGGCTATGCCCGCCATCTCTTATCTGCTGATGTTCGCCTCAGGCTGTATCATGTTTATGCAATATCCGGTTTTCCTTAACCTGCCGCACGAATTGCCAAATATGTCGCCGCAACGTATTACGATAATGTTCGGCCTGATTTGGGCTTTGGCCTACAGCCTCTATACGATTCTGAATTTCCTGTGGAGCTTAATACTCGACCACACCGGCTGGACAACATCGTTGATATTCTATTTCACTTGTTCCTGCCTGTACCTGCTGGCCGTATACCTGCTGCCTGAAACTTACCGCAAACCGGCAAACTGATTCAGCCGCAATCCCGCCCGGCCGGCTCCAACCGTTGCCGGCCGCAAAAACAATCAGGCCGTCTGAAACATTATTTTTCAGACGGCCTGAAATATAACGGCCGCTATCAGTATTTACCTTCCTCAGCCTGCAAACCTTGCACGATTTCCACACCCGAGCTTGTGCCTAAACGCGTTGCACCCGCTTCGATGTATTTTTGCGCATCGGCCAAATTTTTTATGCCGCCGCTGGCTTTGACTTGGGCTTGGCCGCCGACCGCTTTTTTCATCAGACCCACATCGTCCGGCGTTGCTCCGCCCGTACCGAAACCGGTGGAAGTTTTCACAAAATCGGCACCGGCATTGACGGCAAGCCCGCATGCTTTGGCTTTTTCCCCGTCGCTTAAATAGCAGGTTTCAATGATCACTTTCAACACATTATCACCGATGGCCTGTTTGATTTCGAGGATTTCCTGCTCCACCAAGTCATAGTCTCCGCTTTTTAACGCCCCGATATTGATCACCATATCGATTTCCGAGGCACCGTCTTTAACAGCCTGCACCGCCTCAAAAACCTTGACCTCTTTCGCCATTGCCCCCAAGGGAAAACCGACCACCGCCGCCACTTTAATCCCGCTGCCGGCCACTTGGCTTGCGGCGAACGCCACATTGGCACCGTTCACACATACCGAAAAAAAAACCGTGCGCTTTGGCTTCGTCGCACAACTTCCGAATATCTTCCTGACGGGCAACGGCTTTAAGCAGCGTGTGATCTATGTATCGGGCCACTTCCATTTTCTCATCCTCATTTCGTTAACATATTTATAACGATACGCCCTATCGCAAGCAGACTCAACCGTTTTCCCGAAGACAACCCCAAAGGCCGTCTGAAAACATCTTTTCAGACGGCCTCCAAAGCCTGTTGCTGACACCGCACCAACTCGGCGATCCCTTTTTGTCCCAACGTAATCAACACACCCAGCTCTTCGATGCTGAACGGCGCACCTTCGGCCGTGCCCTGTATTTCAATGATTTTGCCCGAAGCGGTCATAACGATATTCACATCACTGTCGCAACCCGAATCCTCGGGATAATCCAAATCCAGCAACGGCACGCCGCCGACCACGCCCACCGACACGGCAGCCACCGCTTCGCGGACAGGGTTTTGCATCAGCATACCGGCCTCCAAAAGTTTGTTAACCGCCATCTGCAAAGCCACAAACGCACCGGTAATCGAAGCCGTGCGCGTGCCGCCGTCGGCCTGAATCACATCGCAATCAATCAAAATCTGACGCTCGCCCAGTTTTTCCAATTCGACCACCGCCCTCAGCGAACGGCCGATTAAACGTTGGATTTCCTGCGTGCGACCGCTTTGTTTGCCCGCAGCAGCCTCGCGACGCATACGGGAAGCAGTGGAAGCGGGCAGCATGCCGTATTCCGCCGTTACCCAGCCCTGATCTTTGCCGCGCAGAAACGGCGGCAGGTTTTCATCGATCGAAGCCGTGCAGATAACTTTGGTATTGCCGAATTCAATCAGGCACGAACCGTCGGCATGCGGCAAAAAATGCGGCGTGATTTTAATATTGCGCAAAGCATCGGCGGGGCGCGAAGTGCGGGTGTAGGCGGTCATAAAAATTCCTCCGATATCAAACCGGCGGATTATAACACGCCGGTTTGTGGTATATTTTCAAAGATTTCACTCGATATTTTTTAAAACGGAGTAAAACACCATGACTATCCACAGCATGACCGGCTTTGCCAATGCCGCAGGCGAATGCGGCGGCAAACGCATCAATCTGGAAATCCGCGCCGTCAACCATCGTTATCTCGACGTACAGTTCCGCATGCCCGACGATTTACGTTATCTGGAAAGTACTTTGCGCGAAACCATCGCCGCCCAAGCAGCCCGCGGCAAACTCGAATGCCGCATCCAAGTTCAAGACATCGGCCAAAGTGCGCAAGGGCTGGACGTAAATCAGGAATTGGTCGGCCGACTCACCAAGCTCAACGAACAATGGCGCAAAGAATACAAAGAACTGGGCAAACTCACCGTGGCCGACATTCTCAAATTCCCCGGCGTGTTGGTCAGCCAGAACGAAGATGAAGAAGCATTCGCCGAAGCCGTGAAAAGCCTCTTGAAACAGGCATTAACCGACTTCACCGCCGCCCGCGAACGCGAAGGCGAAAAACTGGAACAACACCTACTGGTGCGTTTGGAAGTGATGGAAAAAATCGTCGACAACCTCAACACGCTTTTCCCTGCTTTGCTTGAAGCCCACATGGAAAAAGTCCGTACCCGCCTGCAAGAGGCCGTTGCCAACATTGAAAACGACCGCTTGCAGCAAGAATTCGCCTTATTTATGCAGAAAGCCGACGTAGACGAAGAATTCAGCCGCCTGCGTACCCACATCGGCGAAGTGCGCCGCATCGTTACCACCGCCAAAGGCAGCGTCGGCAAACGCTTAGACTTTCTGATGCAAGAACTCAACCGTGAAGCCAATACACTCGGCAGCAAATCCATCGCTCCTGAATGCACGCAAGCTTCAGTTGAATTGAAAGTGCTTATCGAGCAAATGCGCGAACAAGTGCAAAACATCGAATAACATTCCGCCAAACCCGCAAAAAAGCTGTGGTTATTTTTCAGACGGCCTTTAGGTATAATTCAGGCCGTCTGAAAACATTAGAAACATCGGAACCCCAATGGCCGCCTCACCCGAAGCCAAATATACGGAAGAAACCGTATTATGGATCAAGCACCACACACCCAAATTAATCACATTCGCCATCTCCCGCCCCGAAGCCTACCGTTTTTCGGCCGGCCAATTTTCACGTTTAGGCTTTCGTGACGGCGAAGGCTTTATCTGGCGCGCCTATTCCGTCGTTTCCGCCGAATACGCCGACACCCTCGAATATTTCGCCGTATTGATCGAAGGCGGCCCCATGTCGGCCAAGTTTGCCGCCATGAAAGCAGGCGACACCATCCTGCTCGACAAAAACGCCACCGGCTTTCTGCTGCCCGAACGCTTTCCCGACGGCAAAGATTTAGTGATGCTCTGCACAGGCTCCGGCATCGCACCGTTTTTATCCATTTTGGAACAACCCGAAATCTGGCAGCGTTTCGACCGCCTCGCCCTTGCCCATTCGGTATCTTATGCCGGTGAATTGATTTTCAACAACCGCATCGCCGCCCTTGCCGAACATCCGCTGATTGAAGAACATTTCCACAAATTGGTTTTTGTACCCGTCGTAACCCGCGAAACCAACGAAGGTGCACTCGGCAAACGCCTACCCGAACTGTTAAAAAACGGCGAATTGGCCGCCGCATTCGATATGCAGTTCACCCTCGCCGACACTCGCTTCATGATCTGCGGCAACCCCACTATGGTAAAAGACACCTTCCAGGCCCTGCTCGACATGGGTTTCACTATGCACCGCAACCGCATTCCGGGACAAATCATGATGGAAAACGGGTTTTAACAGGCTTTGACAAACCGTCTGATGCTTATTGAAGAGGCCGTCTGAAGACATTTTCAGACGGCCTTTTTAAGAAGCCGTTAGCTTACCCTATGTGATAACGTTCAAAGGTTGCCATACCGCTTGCCTTGCTCTAAAATGGTACTAAATATTAGTGCCATTTTATTTTTTATGAAAAAGAAACACCAGCGGACACTTGCCTCGATATTCAGCCGCCCCGTACCCGGCAGCATCAAATGGGCGGATATTGAAGCTCTGTTTATCGAATTGGACGCGGAAATTCAAGAGAGGGAGGGCAGCCGTATAGCGGTAATCCTTTTCGGACAAGTGAAAGTGTTCCATAGGCCGCATCCAAGCCCTGATACGGATAAAAGCGCGGTTGCGAGCGTGCGGAAATGGTTGGAAGAAAACGGAGTAAAGCCATGAACAATGTAATGGAAATCAACGGCCATAAAGCCATTATTCAATACGACCCTGAAACCGAGTTGCTACGCGGCGAGTTTATCGGCCTCAACGGCGGAGCGGATTTTTACGCCGATAACGTGGCAGACTTGCACAAAGAGGGGGCGGCAAGCCTGGCGGTTTTTCTCGATGTGTGCAAAGAAAAAGGTATTGAGCCGTATAAACAGTATTCGGGTCGCTTCAATGTGCGGGTAAGCCCTGAAACCCATGCGGCAGCTGCAGCTGCTGCGGCCTCTCAAAATATCAGCCTTAACGAGTGGGTAAACCGCGCCATCCGACAATGTGCCCATGCCTGAAAAATGATTTTCCCGCCCGTTTTCCAATTTCCAAATGAGTGCAAAATTTATATTCTACAATGTTGAAACCGATTTGAACCAATCTGGATAAATAGCTTGATGCTTATGTTAAAGGCCGTCTGAAAGCATTTTCAGACGGCCTCTTAACCCATATAAACCAATCAATTCTTCATCGACTGCACCGGAGCGGGAATACGTCCGCCGCGGTTAACGAACACTTCGCACGAGCCTTCCTTCACGGGCATGATCGGTGCGTATCCGAGCAGGCCGCCGAATTCTACGCTGTCGCCCACATCCTTGCCCGGTACGGGGATAATGCGCACGGCGGTGGTTTTGCTGTTGATCATGCCGATGGCGGCTTCGTCGGCAATGATGCCGGAAATGGTGGCGGCAGAAGTCGTGCCCGGCACGGCTACCATATCCAAGCCTACGGAGCAGACGGCGGTCATGGCTTCGAGTTTGTCTAAAGTCAGCACGCCCGATTCGGCGGCGGCAATCATGCCTTCGTCTTCGGAAACGGGGATGAACGCGCCGCTCAAGCCGCCGACTGCGCTGGAGGCCATCATGCCGCCTTTTTTCACGGCATCGTTCAGCAAGGCTAAGGCGGCGGTGGTGCCGTGGGTGCCGCACACGCTCAGGCCCATTTCTTCGAGAATGCGGGCGACCGAATCGCCGACGGCAGGCGTAGGTGCCAGCGATAAATCGAGAATGCCGAACGGAATGCCGAGCATTTTGCTGGCTTCGTGTCCGATCAATTCGCCGACGCGGGTGATTTTGAAAGCGGTTTTTTTCACCACTTCGGCCACTTCGGTAAGCGTATGCGTGTACGTGTTTTCCAAAGCGGCTTTAACCACGCCGGGGCCTGATACACCGACGTTGATAATCGCATCGGCTTCGCCTGCGCCGTGAAACGCACCGGCCATAAAGGGGTTGTCTTCGACGGCGTTGCAGAAAACAACGATTTTGGCGCAGCCGAAACCTTCGGGCGTGATTTCGGCGGTTTCTTTAATGATTTCACCCGCCAGTTTTACCGCGTCCATATTGATGCCGGCGCGCGTGCTGCCGATATTGACGGAACTGCACACGATATCGGTGGTTTTCATGGCTTCGGGAATCGAGCGGATCAGCACTTCGTCCGAAGGCGACATGCCTTTTTGCACCAATGCGGAAAAGCCGCCGATAAACGATACGCCGATGTCTTTGGCTGCTTTATCCAACGTTTGGGCAATGCTCACATACGAATCGGCTTTGGTTGCGGCAGCGATTTGGGCGATGGGCGTAACGGAAATACGCTGGTTCACAATCGGCACGCCGTATTTGGCGGAAAGGTATTGTGCGGCCTTCACCAAATCTTTGCCGATGCGGGTGATTTTGTTGTAGATGTTTTGGTTGAGAATGTTGATGTCGGCACTGATGCAGTCGTGCAGGTCGATACCGATGGTGATGGTACGCACGTCGAAATTTTGGTCGGCCACCATACGCACGGTTTCTAATATTTCGCTGGATTGAATGCTGGTTGTCATGATTTCAATCCTTTAAATGCGGTGCATGGCGTTGAAAATTTCTTCGTTTTGCATACGGATGTCGAGCGCGAGTTTTTTGCTCTCTTCTGCAAACAGGTCCAGCATTTCCTGACGTGATTTCGGGCATTTTGCCGTGTCCACCAAAATAATCATGGTAAAAAAATCGTCCATCAGCTGCTGGCTGATGTTGAGAATGTTGATTTGGTTTTCGGCAAGCAGTTTAGACACGTCGTACACGATGCCGACACGGTCTTTGCCGATCACGGTAATCACTGAATTGATCATATTGCGTTTCCTTGTTTCGAGTTGAGTTTGCAATCGGATTTCAGACGGCCTGCATGCAATAGAGGCCGTCTGAAAATAAAATAGATAAAGGCGTTATTTTTCTGCCACCGCAAACGCCAGCACTTTATCTTTTTCATCGCTCATGCTCAGATGCACGCGCTTGATGCCTTTTTCTTTCAGCCATTTTTGCAGTTCGGGTTCGCAATGGAACTCAGGTTTGCCCAATGCGTCATGGCCGATGCCGATGTTGCGCAGGCTGACGGGCGAACGGATACCGGTGCCGACGGCTTTGGCAAAGGCTTCTTTGGCGGCAAAACGTTTCGCCAAGAAATTCACGGGGCGGCCGGCTTGCGGATATTCGAGCAGTTCGATACGGCTGAGCAGGCGTTCGGCAAAGGCTTGCCCGTATTTTTTATGCAGCTTTTCGATGCGGTTCAGGGCAACGATGTCGGTACCGATTCCGTAAATCATGGTGTTTCCTTTGAATGGTTATTTCAGACGGCCTGAATCAGTCTCAATTAATAAGGCAGCGAGCGTGCTCTGAACATCACTTCCTTCATCTGGCGGATGGCTTCGGGCAGGCCGATAAAAATCGCTTGTGCCATCAGCGAATGGCCGATGTTCAGTTCGTGAATGGCCAGAATTTTGGCAATCGGGCTGACGTTGTGGATAGTCAGGCCGTGGCCTGCGTTCACCACCAACCCCAAATCGCTGCCGAAATTCGCGCCTTCTTCAATCCGCAGCAATTGTGCCTGACGCTCTTGCGGCATTTCGGCATCGGCATACGCACCGGTGTGCAGTTCGATCACCGGCGCACCGACATCGCGTGCCGCCTGAATCTGGGCTTCATCGGCATCGATAAACAGGGAAACGCGGATGCCGGCATCGGTGAGGGTTTTGGTGAACTCGGCGATTTTGTCTTGCTGCGCCAGCACGTCCAAGCCGCCTTCGGTAGTTACTTCTTCGCGCTTTTCGGGCACGATACACACGTCTTCGGGCATCACCTGCAAAGCGTTTTCCAGCATTTCTTCCGTTAAGGCCATTTCCAGATTCATGCGCGTGCAGATGGCCTGTTTGATGGCGAACACGTCGGCATCTTTGATATGGCGGCGGTCTTCGCGCAAATGCAGGGTAATCAGGTCTGCGCCGTGGGTTTCGGCAATCAGCGCGGCTTCAAGCGGGCTGGGATAAATGGTGCCGCGTGCATTGCGCAGGGTGGCAACGTGGTCGATGTTTACGCCTAACAACATGGGAAATCCTTTCGTGTTTTGTCTTTTCAGACGGCCTTCTGTTGCGGTTTCATCTTCAGGCCGTCTGAAACTGCTGCATCTGCTGCAATACCTGCCGCGACTTGATGCCCTCCGGCAGGCGAAAGTCTAACAACATACGGGTAAGCCGTAGCGCCTGCTGCATGCTTTCGCCGTTTTCAAACTCGCCGTTACGAAGCTGGATCAGGCTGCTGCCGTCCACCGCAATCCCTTCCGCTTCAGCCGGCGGCAAACCGTTTGCCTGCTCGAGCGGCAGCGGTGCGTGCTCGGGGCGCAGCCAGTAGCGGCGTTCCGCAGTAACCGCCTCGCCGTGTTCGTCTTGGTGCAAATCAGGGGCGAAACCGAGTTCGGTTAGCAACGTCCATTCAAAACGGCGCAAGGCGGCAACATGGTTGGCTTCGTTGGCAATCGTCTGCATCACGGTATGCAGCGCATCGTAAAGGGCGGGATGCGGATCTTCGCGGGCGGTGAGCTTATACACCAACTCGTTCACATACAAACCGCTAAACAGCGCCCTGCCCTGCGGCTGCCGCCAACCGCCCAGCCATTCGGCACGGTGCAGGGTTTTCAATTCCTGCGAACCATACCACGAGGCACTCATCGGCACAAACGGCACCAGCACGCCGCGCAATTCGCTCTGCCGTTTGCGCGCGCTGCGTGCCAGCAAAGCTACGCGCCCGTAGCGGCGACTGAACACTTCCAGCCACAAACTGCTCTCGCGCCACGGCTTGGCGGTAAGCAGAAAAGCGGGTTCGTGATTGATGCGGTGGGTTTGGGCGGCCATGTTCAAAATATAAAATAAAACGTGCGTTATTATAGCCGAATCAATGCAGCATGACTTTGCGGAACCGGCAGCCAATCTATATAAAGAGGCCGTCTGAAATCTGTTTTCAGACGGCCTCTTGAAGCCTGCGGTAAAGACGGTGTTTAGTTATGTTCAAAATGATAAACAAAGGCCGTCTGAAAAACTTTGAACCGCCGTAAGGCTACTTTTTCTTTTTCGGCAGGATAAAGCGCATTTTCAAACCGTTCGGCTTCACGTTTTCGGCAATGATTTTACCGCCGTGCTGCTCGACAATGTGTTTGGTTAGCGCCAGCCCCAAACCCGTACCCGGTTTTTGCGCGCTGCTGTCGGCACGGTAAAATGCGGTAAAAATATGCGGCAACTGCATTTCATCCACGCCCGGGCCGTTATCGACTACGTCAATCAACCAGTTTTTAGCGTCCTGATACAGCCTTAACTTAATATCGCTTCCTTCCGGGCTGTACGCCATTGCATTGCGAACCACGTTATCGAATGCACGGTAGAGGTAGCTCTCGTTGGCCAGCAACTGCGCCGTATCGGGTACTTTTTCAATCGACAGCGTAACTTTCTGATTGTTTTGCAAGGCTACGCTTTGGCTGTCTTCCACCAACTGGGTTAAAAAAGAAACCAAAGCAAGATTTTCTTTTTCCAGCGGCACGTTGGAAGTTTCCAGACGCGAAAGGGTTAACAGCTCGCCCACCAACGTATCCATACGGGTAAGCTCGCTTTCCAAACGTTTCAGATACTGCTCCTGCTTTTGCGGCTGGGCCTGAATCAATCCAACAATCGCCTGCATCCGTGCCAGCGGGGAACGCATTTCGTGGGAAACGTGATGCAGCAGATGGCGTTCTTTGGCAACCAGCTTCTGAAGCTGCTGCGCCATTTTGTCGAACTGCACGGCCAGTTGCGAAAGCTCGTCGTCGCGATCGTCCATCTGCTGTGAAATACGGGTTTCCAAATCGCCCACCGCCAATCGGTTCATACCGAAGCCGAGAATGCGGATAGGTTTGGTAATGTTATTGGTTAGGATGTAAGCCAACAGCAAACCGACCAGAATAATGAAAGAGAGAATGATAAATTCATGCCAAATCGGAGCCAGTTGCAAACCGGGAATAAACAGCGGGCTGGGCAGGCGCTGTATCTGTTGGTTGTCCCAACCGCGGATGAAAAACAGATATTCTTCCCCCCAACGGTCGTACTCGACATGGGCCAAATCGGAGCTGGGATGCTCGAAGGCATAACGGCGCGCACCTTCTATCATTTTGCCGTCAACCGGCCGGTTTAAAATATCCAAGCTGTCGTCGCCGGTAACCACAAACACATTTTGCGAAACCGGATTTTCTTTCCACTCGCTCAAAATCTCGCGCGCGCCCTGCTCTCCGCGCACTTTGAACGCGGAAATCATGCTGCTCATCAGCGTGGTTTCAATGGTACGCTGCTGCTGGAACTGGTTTTCGGCAATGGTGTTCTGCACCAGCCAAAAAGAAAAACTCGCCACGAATATGGCGCAGATAATCACTGCGCAAAACGT
The DNA here is from genome assembly GCF_900637855.1 of Neisseria animaloris. Classification (NCBI taxonomy): domain Bacteria; kingdom Pseudomonadati; phylum Pseudomonadota; class Betaproteobacteria; order Neisseriales; family Neisseriaceae; genus Neisseria; species Neisseria animaloris. Next base: position 2,245,557 of record NZ_LR134440.1, on the reverse strand, counting down.
GGCGAATATGCGTTGGAACAGTTTCATTGATTTTCTGTTTCCGGTTAGTTTTTAACGAACAAATAGCCTAAGCCCCGAACCGTTTGAATCAACGAAGCATCACCCAATTTGTGGCGGATACTGGAAATATGCACATCGATGCTGCGGTCGAACTTGGCCAGCTTGCGATCAAGCGCTTCGATCGACAAAGTTTCCTTGCTCACAACCTGACCGGCATGACGCATCAACACTTCCAAAAGGTTGAATTCGGTGCTGGTCAACTCCAACGGTATGTCTTTAATCGTTGCCTGACGTTTGGCCGGATAAAGCACCACTTCGCTCACGGCAATGCTGTTCGGGCTGCTGCTTTGCTCGCCCGTTTGCTGTGCGCGGCGCAAAATGGCATTGATACGCGCCAGCAGTTCGCGGGGCGTACAGGGTTTCGGCACATAGTCGTCCGCACCCATTTCCAAACCGATGATACGGTCGATGTCATCGCCTTTGGCGGTAAGCATAATAACCGGTACGGTGCTTTGGCTGCGCACGTTTTTCAAAACATCCAAGCCGTTCATTTTCGGCATCATCGAATCCAGCACGACTACATCATACTGGCCGGAAAGAATTTCCTGCACGCCGGCTTCGCCGTCGGGCACGCTGTGTACGTTCAGACCTTCTGCCGTAAGATATTCGGTAAGCAGTTCGGTCAATAAAGCATCGTCATCTACCAATAATACGCGACTCATGGCCTGTCCTTTTTTGGTGGTTTGAATATTGCGCCTTTTCGGCGGTGTAATATTCGGCATCTTAACATGCAAAACAGCTTTGTTGATAGCGTGTATTTCTATGCTTTTGCGCTTTTTTGCAATGAGGCCGACGGCCTTTACATTTCAGACGGCCTCCGTGTGATTCCAACCGAACCGCCGCCGGCAAATAGGTTTGAAAACCCCGATGCATGCCGTTTACTTCAAACAGAGTTTGATATGCAAGGCCGCGGCGGATATGCTATCTTCGCTTTCTGCTTTTTATCAAAACAACCGCAAAACTACCCGCTCTGAACACAGCTATCAAAGAGGCCGTCTGAAGCCGCAATCAACAGAAAGGAACGATATGAAAGTCGCCGTTGTCGACTACGGCATGGGCAATCTGCATTCCGTGCTCAAATCCGTACAGGCCGCAAGCAATCTGGCAGGCATTTCTGCCGAAATCATGCTGACCGGCCGCCCCGAAGATGTGTTTGCCGCCGACAAAATCATCTTCCCCGGCCAAGGAGCCATGCCCGACTGCATGGGCGCATTACAAAAAAGCGGTTTGGGCGAGGCGGTTTCAGACGGCCTCAAAAACAAACCTTTCTTCGGCATCTGCGTAGGCGCGCAATTGTTGTTTGACCACAGTGAAGAAGGCAACACCGCCGGTCTGGGCTGGTTTGCAGGCGAGGTAAAACGCTTCCCGAACAATTTGCACGACACACACGGCGACAAGCTGAAAGTGCCGCACATGGGCTGGAATACCGTACATCAAACCCAAACACACCCGCTGTTTCAAGATATAGCCCAAGACACCCGTTTCTATTTCGTCCACAGCTACTATTTCGCCCCTGCCGCTTCAGACATCGTACTCGCTACCAGCAACTACCCTGACCCGTTTGCCTGCATTGTCGGCAAAGACAACGTATTCGCCACCCAATTCCATACCGAAAAAAGCCACAACGGCGGGCTTCTACTCTTACGTAATTTTTTACGCTGGAACGGATAAGTTGTGTAAAATATATGGTATTCTTTTTTCAGACGGCCTAAATCTCTGTTGAAAGGCCGTCTGAAAATCCCTGCAAACAGAAATAAGAAATCAATATGTTACTGATTCCCGCGATAGATTTGAAAGAAGGCCGCTGCGTACGCCTGAAGCAGGGTCTGATGGATCAAGCCACCGTGTTTTCAGACAATCCCACCGAAACCGCCCTGCACTGGGTGAAGCAAGGCGCGCGCCGCCTGCATTTGGTGGATTTGGACGGCGCATTTGCAGGCAAGCCGAAAAACCTTGAAGCCATTGCCGAAATCCTGCAAGAAGTGTCCAAAAACATTCCCGTGCAGCTCGGCGGTGGTATCCGCAATTTGGAAACCATTGAAAAATATCTGGCTTTAGGTTTGACCGATGTAATTATCGGCACGGCGGCGGTAAAAAATCCCGAATTCGTGCGCGAAGCCTGCAAAGAATTTGCCGGCCATATTATCGTCGGCTTGGATGCCAAAGACGGTATGGTAGCCATCGACGGTTGGGCAACTGTAACCGACCATCACGTTATCGATTTGAGCAAACGGTTTGAAGACGACGGCGTGAACAGCATCATCTATACCGACATCGGCCGCGACGGGATGATGAGCGGGGTAAATATCGAAGCCACCGTTAAGTTGGCCGAAGCGGTGAACATTCCCGTTATCGCTTCAGGCGGCCTGACCGATTTGAACGACATCCGCGCCTTATGTGCGGTAAAAAAAGGCGGCGTGGCAGGAGCCATTACCGGCCGCGCCATTTACGAAGGCAGCATTGATTTTGCCGAAGCGCAGCAACTGGCAGACTCTCTCGTTTCCTGAAGCACTTCACTGCGGATCGGGCACAACGGAGCAATCTCAAAACCGCTCCTGGTAACCGGTAAGCCGGATTTTTAAAATAACAATATCTTTATTTTTTATTTGGGGTAAAACCATGTTTCAAGCATTTGTTTTAGGCTTTTGGACGTTATGGTCGACAGACCGTGACATTCATGCACTCAGTGAAAGTCTGAGCTTTACAATCATCTCCGTGCTGATCGCGGCAGGCATATCTTTCGAGCTGCCGCATATTAACGGCGAGTGGTTTGTCTCTATGACTGTTTTATGGGCTTATGTAGCTTGCGTATTCGGTATCGTAAACCGCTTTGCCGGTAGCTTTATGGGCACGCTGGTTATGTCTGCGGCATCGGCGATCGGCTACTACCAGCTGGCTGAGCATATACCCAAAGTGGTGGCGGGATTATTTGCCTAACCGCAACCCGCGCCGGCCTACAAACCTGTTTTCAGACGGCCCGAAACCTTTGTAAAAAACCGCAGGCATCACAGCAATCCATAATGCGGGAATGTGCCGCAAAAGACGTTTTTACAGGGGTTTCGGCCTACATAATTCGCCGGTGCAACACACATACCTCAGACAGGTTTTGATTTTCACCGGCAGGCTGCTCAAAGCAGCCTGTATTCTTTTGGGAACCAACCACATGGCATTAGCAAAACGCATTATCCCCTGTTTGGACGTGGACAACGGCCGCGTTGTCAAAGGTGTCAACTTCGTCGGCCTGCGCGATGCCGGCAATCCGGTTGACGTAGCCAAACGCTATAACGACGAAGGTGCCGACGAGCTGACCTTTCTCGACATCACCGCCTCTTCCGACAACCGCGACACCATTCTGCATGTGATTGAAGAAGTGGCCTCGCAAGTGTTTATACCGCTCACCGTCGGCGGCGGCGTGCGCTCCGTAGCCGATGTGCGCCGCCTGCTCAACGCGGGTGCCGACAAAGCCAGCATCAACACCGCCGCCGTAACCAATCCCGATTTGGTGAACGAAGCCAGCGGTTTTTTCGGCTCGCAAGCGATTGTGGTGGCGATTGATGCCAAAGCCGTCAACCCCGAAAACACCCGCTGGGAAGTGTTTACCCACGGCGGACGCAAAGCCACGGGCATTGATGCGGTCGAATGGGCGAAAAACATGCAGGCGCGCGGGGCAGGCGAGATTCTGCTTACCAGCATGGACAGGGACGGCACCAAAATCGGCTTCAACCTGCCGCTCACCTGTGCCATCAGCGAAGCGGTGGATATTCCCGTTATCGCCTCCGGCGGCGTGGGCAACGTGCAGCACCTGATTGAAGGCGTAAAAGAAGGCAAGGCCGATGCTGTGCTGGCCGCCAGCATTTTCCACTTCGGCGAAGTGAGCATACGCGAAGCCAAAGAAGCCATGCGCGCAGCGGGTATCGAAGTGCGTTTGTAATATTCACTTTCAGACGGCCTCCCAACCGTTGAGGCCGTCTGAAAAGAAAGAAACCGATATGAAAAAGTTCATTCCAATTGTATTGATGTCTTCCCTGCTGGCCGCGTGCGGCGGTGGCAATACCGAAAAAATCGGCGAGGCCAGCACCGTATTCAACATGCTCGGCAAAAACGACCGCATTGAGATTCATGCGTTTGATGATCCGCAAATTAAAGGCGTTACCTGCTATATTTCCTACGCTAAAAAAGGCGGTTTGAAAGAAGCGGTGAACTTGGAAGAAGACGCGTCCGACGCTTCCGTATCCTGCGTGCAGACCGCGCCGCAAATCAGCTTTAACGAGGCCGAAATCGCCAAGCCGCAGAAAATTTTCAAAAAAGGCTCCAGCTTTATTTTCAAAACCCTGCAAGTGATGCGCTATTACGACCCCGCGCGCAAAGTGTTTTCATACATGGTGTACAGCGATAAAGTGATTCAAGGTTCGCCGAAAAACTCGATGGACGCTTTTTCCTGCTACACCGGCGCACCGCTGGATGCCGCCAAAGTGAGCGTGCAGCCCAACCAGCAGATTCACGGCTCGTGTATTGTTACGCTTGCCCAAAAATAAACAGGCCATCTGAAAGCCGTAGGCTTCTACCAAGCTACAAACAGATCGGAGCAGCATGGATTTAACCCTTTGGCATTATGCGGCGATTGCCGTGCTGGGTATTTTAGCCAGCATCATCAACATCTTGGCAGGCGGCGGTTCCAATCTGATTCTGCCGCTGTTGATGGCCTTCAGCGTGCCGCCCGACATTGCCAACGCCAGCAACCGCGTCGGTATTTTTTTCCAGTCGCTCACCGGTATCAGGGGGTTTAGGAATGCCGGCGCGTTGCCTACACACGATTTGCGCGGCATTTTGCTGCCGATGATATTCGGCGGTTTGGTCGGCTCCGTGCTGGCTTCGGTGCTGCCTAATCAGATTCTGAAACCCGCCTTGCTCGTCTGTATTCTCGGCGTGGCCACGCTCACTTTTCTCAAACCGCAGCTTTTATTGCCGCCGCAAAACGTGCAGGAACGCAAAGTGTCCGACACGCGCGGGGCAGTGGTTTTGCTTTTTGCTGTTGGTATCTATGGCGGCTTTGTGCAGGCCAGCACCGCATTTATTTTGCTGCCCGTACTGGCGGGCGTACTGCACTACAACCTACTGCGTGCCAATGCCTTGAAACTGGTGTGCACGCTGGCGTTTACCATCGTGGCTTTGGCCGTGTTTATCGTGCAGAGGCAGATTTGGTGGGACGTCGGCCTTGTGCTGGCAGTAGGCAATGCCATCGGCTCGATGATCGGCGTGAAAATTGCCTTAAAACTCTCGCCCAACACCTTGCGCACGATTTTGTTTGTGATGACGGTTGTGGCCGTAGTAGCGGCGTTTTTGAAGTAAATGAGGCCGTCTGAAAACACAGATTTCAAAAAATAAACTCATAAACATGAACATAAAATCCTACCACTTCATTCTGCTTGCCTTAGCCTTATTTCAGACGGCCTGCACGCCCGAAAGCAGCAGCGAACTCCAAGCCGAACGCGAAGTTTTATCACCGGTTGCCGCCAAAGATTCGGCTTCTTGGATCGGCATCTATCGCGGCGAACTGCCTTGCGCCGACTGCGATTACATCGAAGCCACCATCGTTTTGCGCGACAACTTGCATTACAGCTTAACTACCCGACACGTCGGCAGAGTGGCCGGCGTATTGCCGTCTGAAAAACGCGGCACTTTCCATTGGCGCGACGACGGCCTGCTGCAATTGGATGCGGCGGGCGACAATATGGTGTTTTTCGCTCACGAAAAAGGCTTGCAGATGCGCGGCAACGACGGAAAGGCCTATCCTGGCAGCAAGGGGAAAATCTGCGGTTTGGCAAAAACCGGCAGTTTTGTGCCGGGGCAGTGAGCAGCCAGTTAGATATAAGATAAAATCACCAACCTTAAAAAGGTCGTATTAAGAAAGCCTGTAACAACAAGGCTGTCTGAAAATAAGGAGTAACAAACATGCCGAACCCACTACTGGATGCCGTTAAATTCGATGAAAAAGGCTTAGTTTGCGCCATCGCACAAGACGCGAAAACCCTGCGCGTGCTGATGGTGGCTTGGATGAACGCCGAAGCGCTGCAAAAAACCGCCGAAACGGGTTATGCCCACTATTACAGCCGTTCGCGCCAAAAGCAATGGATGAAAGGCGAAGAGTCGGGGCACACGCAAAAGGTGCACGAGCTGCGTTTGGATTGCGACGGCGATGCGGTGATTATGCTGATAGACCAAGCAGGCGGTATTGCCTGCCATACGGGGCGTGAAAGCTGTTTTTACCGCGTGTGGCGCGATGGCAAATGGCACATTGTAGATGCGGTATTGAAAGACGAAAAAGAGATTTACGAGCATACGCACGGTTGATGCCTGTCTGAAATCAGTATGCCGCCATGCGGTTCAATTAAATCAAGAGAATACTAACTATGACCGACCAAGTTTTAACCCAAATCCAAAACGTTATCGATTCCCGTAAAGACCAAGATCCGGAAACGTCTTATGTGGCCCAGCTACTGCACAAGGGAGAAGACAAAATCCTGAAAAAAGTGATTGAAGAAGCGGGAGAAGTGCTGATGGCTTCAAAAGATGGCGGTGGCAAACATCTGGTTTATGAAGTAGCGGATTTGTGGTTTCATACACAGGTGTTGCTGGCGCATCACGGCTTGCGCGTTGAAGAAGTGTTGGACGAACTGGCTCGCCGGCAGGGTTTGTCGGGGTTGGCGGAAAAAGCGGCGCGGCAGGAAAGCTGAATTTGTATTAAAATCCACCCGAAAAGATGCGGAGGCCGTCTGAAAGATTCGGTTTCAGACGGCCTTTCTTTTATAATTATATAAAGGCAATATCGAATCGGGCCTGTCTGAAAACAGTCCGGCTGCTTTGTGCCGAAGATTGGGTTTTCGGCTATATTTTCGGAGTATTTTGAAATGACTGACTGTATTTTCTGCAAAATCGTGGATAAGCAAATCCCCGCCGGAATCGTGTATGAAGACGACGACATGCTGTGTTTCAAAGACATTCGCCCTGCCGCGCCCGTGCATCTGCTGTTGATTCCAAAAGTGCATTTCGATTCGCTCGCGCACGCTAAGCCCGAGCATGAGGCGTTGTTGGGCAAAATGATGATGAAAGTGCCGCAAATCGCCGAAGCCAACGGCCTCAATAATGGCTTCAAAACCCAAATCAACACAGGCAAAGGCGGCGGGCAGGAAGTGTTTCACCTGCATATCCATATTATGGGGCGGCCTGCCTGAAAATAAGGCAGAGGTCGTCTGAAAACATTTCTATATTTATTTTAATGATAAGGACTTAAATCATGGGCAGCTTCTCTATCTGGCACTGGATTATCGTGCTGGTTATCGTTGTGCTGGTATTCGGCACTAAAAAATTACGCAACGTCGGCAAAGACTTGGGCGGTGCGGTACACGATTTCAAACAGGGTTTGAACGAAGGCACCGAAGCCGGTAAAAAAGACGATGTGATCGAGCACCGAAAAGACGACGGCAAATCGGTTTAAACCATGTTTGATTTCGGTTTCAGCGAACTGCTGCTGATAAGTGTGATTGCGCTGGTGGTGCTCGGCCCCGAGCGCCTGCCCAAAGCTGCCCGCATGGCAGGGAGCTTGGTCGGGCGCGTGCAGCGCATGGTCGGCAGCGTGAAGCAGGAATTGAGCGCACAAATCGAAATGGACGAACTGCGCAAAGCCAAAAGCGAGTTTGAATCCGCCGCCGAATCGCTACGCAGCGGATTAGGCAGCACAAGTGAAAGCCTGCGCAAAGAGTTGGACGATATTTCAGACGACCTTAAAGTGCCGGCATGGGAGCGCGTGCCGGAACAACGTACGCCCGCCGATTTCGGCTTGGACGAACACGGCAAACCGCTGGACGGTAATCATGCCGGCAACGGCTGGTTCGATTACCCGATGCCGTCTGAAAACCCGCACGCATCCGGCGGGTTTCATACCGTCTCCCTGCGACGGCAGGCCATGCAGCGCAAACGCGACATGCGCCCGCGCCACCGTCCGAAACCGCAACTGCGCGTCCGCAAAAAGTGAGTAAACGGTGTCTGAAGAACAACAAATCCAGCAGCCTCTGGTTGAACATTTAATCGAATTGCGCCGCCGCCTAATGTGGATAATAGGCGGCCTCTTGATTTGCTTTTTCGGCCTGATGCCTTTTGCCCAGAAGCTCTACACGTTTGTTGCCGAACCGCTGATGGCAACGCTGCCGGCCAACACCAGCATGATTGCCACCGACGTAGTCGCGCCGTTTTTCGTGCCGGTGAAAGTTACGCTGATGGCGGCTTTTCTGCTGTCGCTGCCGCATACCATGTATCAGGTTTGGGCGTTCGTTGCCCCCGCGCTCTATCAAAACGAAAAACGCCTGATTACGCCTTTGGTATTGTCGAGCATGATTCTGTTTTTTGCAGGCATGGCGTTCGCTTATTTTTTAGTGTTTCCGGTGGTGTTCAAATTTTTGGCTGGCGTTACGCCCATCGGCGTAAACATGGCGACCGACATCGACAAATACCTGTCGTTCGTCTTGGGCATGTTTGTCGCATTTGGTACCACATTCGAAGTGCCGGTGGTGGTGGTTTTGCTGAACCGTATGGGCGTGCTTTCGCTGGAGCAGTTAAAGTCGGCACGGCCTTATGTGATTGTAGGCGCGTTTGTGATCGCCGCCGTTATCACGCCGCCCGACGTGATTTCGCAAATCATGCTGGCCGTACCGTTGGTGCTGCTATATGAAGCAGGTTTGTGGTTTTGCCGTTTTGCGAAGCCGTTGTCGCGCCGGCAGGAAAGCTGAATCAAGGATTGAGGCCGTCTGAAAACGAGCTTTGCGAGTTTCGCTAAAATATTTTCAGACGGCCTCAACCGTTTTTAAGTTGAAATGCCTAACGCATTTTTTTATCAACCGCATAAAACTAATTCTCTTAAAGGCCGTCTGAAAACAATACGCTTTTTCAGACGGCCTTACACTAAACAGATTGAACGATGAATACACCTTCCGATAAAAAACACTGGTCGCATACCGCCGCCGTAATCAGCCTGTGCGGGCTGATTGCCGTCAGCCTTGCTTGGGAGCTTTGGCTTGCGCCGCTGCGCCCGGGCGGATCGTGGCTGGCTTTGAAAGCCTTGCCCTTATGTCTGCCGCTGGCGGGCATTTTGAAAGGCAGGGTTTACACTTTCCAATACAGTTGCCTGCTGGTGCTGTTTTATTTTGCCGAAGCGGTGGTACGGCTATTTGACGCTGCGCCCGCCAGCCGTGCTTGTTCCGCCGCAGCATTGGTGTGCAGCAGCGTGTTTTTCGTTGCCTGCTTGGCTTTCGTGAGACAACAGCGGAAGGCGGTGCCACATGTTTAGCCGTTATCCAGACTATTCGGCGACGGTGTGGACGTGGCGTTTGTGGCCGTTGTGGTTGTGCTTCATCTGCATCTGCATCGTGCCTTTCGTGTCGCTGTACCGCGTCGGCCCGTTATCGAGCTTTTATCTGGAAGCCGGTTCGCTCGCCGGGGCGGTGTTATTGTTGCTGCTGACGGCGTTGACAGGCCGTCTGAATGTGCGTTTGCCCGCCGCTTCGGTTTATTTCTTGGTTTTGGCCGCATTTTGGTGGCTTCAGGCGCGGTTGATGGCTTTGACTTATCCGGGCTTGAGCGATATGACGGCCTCGGCATTCGTGATTCTGGCGCTGGCGGCTTGGGCCTGCCGCGGCTGGGTGGCGGAATGGGGACAGGAGCGCGTGGTGTCGGTGTTGGCATGGACGCTTCTCGCCGGTGCGTTGATACAGGCGGCAGTGGCGTTGATGCAGTTTACCGGCTGGGCTTCGGCGGAAATGTTCCGCGGCATCATTGCTTACCGCGGGCTGCGTGAAGTGAGCGGGCAGCTCGGCCAGCGCAATCATCTGGGGCATTATCTGATGTGGGGCACGCTGGCGGCTTCGTATTTGTGGGCAGTACGCAGAATGCCCGGATGGCTGGGTTTTCTGACGGTGCTGGCGCTGACTTCGGTGCTGGGTTTGGTTAACTCGCGCACCATCCTCACTTATGTGATCGGTGTCGGTTTGCTGCTTCCGTTTTGGCGTTGGCGCGCCGGGCGCAAGGCCGACCGTTTGGTGCTGATTATGCTGTTTGCGCTGGTGATGACAGTGGTGGTGCAGTTCGGTATCGGCCCGCTTCTGGATATGTTTTCAGGCGTGAAATACGATACGGCACTGGAACGTGTGGAAGGCAGCGGCTTCAGCGGCTCCGCGCGCGATGTGGAATGGCGTAAGGCTTGGACGGTATTTTTGTCCGCTCCTTTTTGGGGGCACGGCTGGGGCAGTTTTTCTTTGCAGGGCTTTTTGGTTCACGCGCAAATGGGTAAGTTCAGCGGCAATATGCTGAACGTGCTGTTCACGCATTCGCACAATATCGTGTTGCAGCTTTTGGCCGAAATGGGCTTGGCCGGCACGCTGTTGGTGGGTTTGGGCTTTTTGGCCGCCATCGGGCGCATGTTTGCACGGCCGTTCAACCATGCTTCGCTGCTTCTACTGGCGATGATGGCGGTTTCACTCTGCCACAGCATGTTGGAATACCCGCTTTGGTACCTTTATTTTCTGGTGCCGTTTGCCTTAATGGCCGGCCTGTCTCCTGCATGTGAAGAAGATTTTTCAGACGGCCTCAAAGCGGTTAAATGGCAAAACTCCGGTGGTGCTCTGCTGGCCTTATTCTTGCTGGCGGCGATTGCCCGTTTGGGTTGGATATATACCGATTTGGTGCAGTTCGACCGCCAATCGAAAAAAGACGATGCCGCCGCCGTTGCCGCAAAAATCACCGGTTTGAACAAAATTGCCGCAACCGAACCGATGCTGCGTTATTACGCGCAACTTTCGCTCACCCGCCGCGCCAACCCCGCCGACCCGGGCATTTATCCGTGGGCGGAAAAAGCGGCGGCGGAGGCGTTGACATTCCGCCCGTATGCCAATGCTTATCAGGTCGGGCTGTACCAATACCGCCTTGGGCAAAAACAAGAGGCGGAAGCATGGATGCGCAAGATGTATCTCTACTATCCCTACTCCATGCCGCATTATGCGGAAAAAATCCGCAGCAACAGCCTGTTGGTGCCGTTGGATGACGAACTGCAAACCTACTGCAGAGAATTGCGCAAACAAAATTCTCAAGCCAAGCCGTGTGATACGGCGAAAAAAAATACCCCGTAAGCGGGGTATTTTTTCAGACGGCCTCAGGCGGTCAGCGTACCTTTCGTCGAGGGCATAATGCCGGCCATACGTTCGTCATACTCCACCGCCATGCGCAGTGCGCGGCCGAAAGCCTTAAACATGGTTTCGGCTTGGTGGTGGGCATTTTTACCGCGCAGATTGTCGATATGCAGCGTCATCATGCTGTGGTTGACCAGGCCTTGGAAAAACTCACTAAACAAATCCACATCGAAACGGCCGATCATTGCGCGGGTAAATTCAAGGTTGTACACCAGCCCCGGACGGCCCGACAAATCAATCACCACACGGCTCAAAGCCTCGTCCAACGGCACATAGGCATGCCCGTAGCGGCGGATTCCGGCCTTATCGCCCAACGCCTGTTTCAACGCCTGCCCGAGCGTGATGCCGATATCTTCTACGGTGTGGTGGTCGTCGATATGCAAATCGCCTTGGCAGGCAATGTCCAAATCAATCAGGCCGTGGCGGACGATTTGGTCGAGCATGTGGTCGAGAAACGGCACGCCGGTATCGAATCGGCCTACTCCGCTGCCGTCGAGGTTCAGCGATACGGAAATCCGGGTTTCACTGGTATTGCGGACAACCGTAACCGCACGCTTACCTTCAAAAACGGGCGCGGATGCGGCGGCAACGGCTTTTTCGGCGGCACGTCCGGCCGCTGCTTTTTTCTGACGTTTTTCAGCTTCAGGATCATGCTCCCTATCCATCCAGCCTTTGCGTTTTCCCATGCCGCTTTCGAGTTTGGCCAGCAGCGATGCGCGGATACCGCGGCCGTTTTCATCCGTGTTTTGCTGCTCCAGACGGCGTTTGATTTGGGAAAGCGACGCAGAATTTTCATAACCGCTGCGGCGCGCCAGCTCTGCCAGCGAACCGGCCTCTTTCATCAGGATATACAGATTTTGAAGATGAAGTTGTGCTTTATTCATATAACAATATCCGGTTGTGTTTACTAATCTCAAATCTACTCAGACCACCTGAGAGGCCGTCTGAAAAAAATTTACCCGTAAAGGGCGCGAATTACTTTTAAGACGGCATCGTTCTCTTCGGGAGAGCCGACGGTGATGCGCACGCATTGATCCAGCAGAGGATGCACGCCGTGCAGGTTTTTAATCAGAATTTTGTTTTCCTTCAACGTATCAAACAGCTCCTGCGCATCAGGCACACGCACGGTAATAAAGTTCGCGTCGCTGGGGAAAGCTTTCAGACGGCCTATTGCCGATAATTCCGCAAACATCCGTTCGCGCTCGTCTTTCAATTTGGCAGTCGTTTTTTCGATTCGTTCCGCATGTTGCAGGGCAAATTTCGCCGTCGCAAGACTCAATTGATTCATATTGTAGGGCGGCACGATTTTTGCCAGTTCGTCGATAACGACAGCACAGCCCGAAGCATAGCCGATGCGCAAACCGGCAAAACCAATTTTGCTCACGGTACGCATCACCACCAGATTCTCAATGCTGCCCGCCTGCGGCAGGAAGCTGTCGCGGCTGAAAGCACCGTAGGCTTCATCCACCACGACAATGCCTTTGGCCGCATCAATCACAGCTTCCACTTCTTCGCGCTTGAAACACACGCCGGTGGGGTTGTTCGGGTAGGCGATAAACACCAGCGCCGGGTTATGCCATTCAATAGCTTCAAGCAACACAGGCATATTTAATGTGAAATCCTCATTAAGCGGCACTCCCACATAATGCATACCGAAGAGCCGCGCGTTGTGCTTGTACATCACAAAGCTCGGCTCTACCGCCAACATCGTGGCTTTCGGTTTGGCAACCAGCATGGTAAGCAGTTGGATCAATTCGTCCGAACCGTTGCCCAGTGCAATTTTTGCCTCTTGGGGGATATGGAACGCCTGACGCAGTGCATCCTGCAAACCGCTGGTTGCAGGGTTGGGATAAAGGTGAATCGGAGCTTCCGCCAGAAGCCGTTGCCATTCGCCGGCCAGCTCGGGCGCACCGGCAAAAGGATGATAAGGGCTTTCCATCGCATCCAGCTTGATAAAGCCTTCAGGCGGGTCTGCCACACGGTATGCCGTCATCGCCTGAATTTCAGGGCGGATAAAATCGGATAAAGTTGTCATCATCATACTCCGAACCGCGGCCGAAAGGCCGTCTGAAACTATTAATGTACCATAAAACACGCATTCTCATGCGGCCAAGATATCTCATGCTTTTTAAATAATCCTTTTATCACGATTTATCACAGCTTTTTATGGCCGACCGAACAACTCTTCAATACAAACTCTACCAACCGGTTATCAAACATTCCGATTCCTCCGTATGCAAGCCGTTTAAAAACAGAACTTGAGCGAAGTCAAAAATTACGGCAGCCAAACTTATTTTCGATACAAGCCGGCAAGCTGTAAACCGTACAATGCATACGAAACCGATTCTGCTGCCGCTTCAGCGGCCTACAAAATCATCCCTTTTATTGAAATTAAGGTGTGACAACACCGCAGAAGGGGCAAGTTTATTTACTATATCTTCTTTCAGATGGCCTTGATTTTTCGATATTTAAACCTTATAACCCAGCCATCCGAATCTATTTTTTTCCGAAAGAAATAAAAACGCATGACCCATACCGTTCACCTGCAATTCGACGACATCGACAACACTGTGCTGCAACGTCTGTGCGGCGCACTCGACAGCCATCTCGACACCTTAGGCAAAGCCCTTGACATCCAAATCAGCCGCCGTTTTTCCAGCTTCACCTTTTTAGGCGACCTCGCCCACGCAGGCCGCCGCGCCCTTCTCAAGTTGGCCGATATAGCCGAAAACCGCGATCTCGAAGACAGCGACATCCAGCTTGCTGCCGTCGAAGCCAAAACCGCCGACGCACAGCACGAAGAAAAACATCATAACCAGCAATACTATCTGCGCACCAAACGCGGCAGCATCGGCGGGCGTACCCCGCGCCAAAACGGCTATATCCGCGCGCTGCTCAACCACGATGTTGTTTTCGGGCTTGGGCCTGCCGGTACGGGCAAAACCTATTTGGCCGTAGCCGCCGCCGTTGACGCGATGGAAAAACACCAAATCGAACGCATCGTTTTGGTGCGCCCCGCCGTAGAAGCCGGCGAAAAACTCGGCTTCCTGCCCGGCGACCTCGCCCAAAAAGTCGACCCCTACCTGCGCCCGCTTTACGACGCGCTCTATGATTTAATGGGCTTCGATCGCGTTACCAAGCTCTTGGAAAAAGGCTTAATCGAAATTGCTCCGCTGGCCTACATGCGCGGTCGTACGCTCAACGGCGCGTATGTGATTCTCGACGAAGCGCAAAATACCACGCCCGAACAAATGAAAATGTTCCTCACCCGCATCGGCTTCGGCGCAAAAGCCGTGATTACCGGCGACTTGAGCCAGATCGACCTGCCCCGTAACATCAAATCGGGCTTGAAAGATGCCAAAGAAAAACTCAGCGGCATCGAAGGTTTGTATTTCCACACCTTTACCAGTGAAGATGTTGTCCGCCATCCGCTTGTACAAAAAATCGTCGAAGCCTACGATGCAGCGGAAGAAAAAGCGGAAAAACAGCCCCAACTGTTGCCCGGCCAACTTCCGGCATGACAACAAACGGCTAGCAACGTCCCAATACCTGCCGCAGAAATCCGGATAGCGGAAATACAACACAGGCCCGCAAAACAGCGGGCCCTTTAGTTACCGACGGATTCCCGAACTGCGAGCCCGCCATACTTGCTCCTCTACCGATACCGCTTATAACCGCCTTATTGACAAATCATTATCCTTATTTAAAATAAAAATGATTTTGGTTATCATGATTATTTTTACATATATCCAAAATATATCCAAATCGATAGCAAACAGGTCGAGACCTTTGTAAAACGGTCGGATGCGGATGCAGCCTAGGGTTTGGCAGCATAGCAAATGTAAACCTACTTCCTGCAAAACCAAACAAACCTTGCATAGCGCAAAAACACCGCAACTGATTGTTTTGCAAAGGTCTCAGGCCGTCTGAAACATGATTCAGACGGCCTGAACAATAGTCGAAAATAATATCGGCAAATCCGAATACCGCCTGCCAGGCAGTATCCGCCCGATTGCCGTTGTACCGCCTATTGTTAGCGCATGATTCCTTTTCTTTAATTTATACATATCAGGAGTTTTGATTGATGAGCAAAAAAAACATTACCCTAACCGGTAGCCGCAACCGGTCTATGGTACTCGGTGTAGGCCTGCTGGCTGCCGCAATGAATCCGGCTTTTGCAGCCACCCAACCTGCGGCCTCGGCAGAGCTTGAAAAAATAACCGTGCGCGGCAGCAAGCCCGTCCGCAGCGGCTATAAAGCCCCCAACACCACCATCGGCAAACGTCTGCAAGACGTGCAGAATATTCCGCAAAGTGCCACGGTTATCAACCAGCAGGTTATCAAAGACCAAGCTACTTCCGACTTGAAAGAAGCATTGAAAAATGCCGGTATTACCTTCCAAGCGGGCGAAGGCGGGCAAACCGAAGTGCCGATTATCCGCGGCTTACACGCGGGCGGCGACGTATACGACGATGGTTTGCGCGGTTCGGCTGCCGAATTCAACAGCGACACTTTCAACACCGACCACATCGAAGTGCTTAAAGGCAGCGCCGCCGTATTATTCGGCCGCGGAGCAGCGGGCGGCGTAATCAACCAAGTCAGCAAAACGCCTTATATCGGCACCGGCGGCGACGTTGCTCTCGGTGTCGGCAACCGCAACTACAAACGCCTGACCGGTGATTTCAACCATGCCTTTAACGACGACGTGGCCGTGCGCCTGAACATCGTGGGTGAAGACAAAGATTCGTTCCGCAAACCTGTCGACAGCCGCAAATTCGGCATTGCCCCGAGTATTTCCGTCGGCTTGAGCAGCAACACCCAGTTCGACTTGGGCTATAAATTTGAAAAATCGGATAAATTCCCCGACTTAGGCGTGACTTACCGCAGCACCGGCAGCAACACCGCCGTGGCCGACGACCGTCTGATCAACAAAAACTTCGGCTATCCCGATATTGATTTTGAAAAACGCCGCAACCATACCGCCACGGCAAAACTCCGCCATAATTTCAACGACGATACGACTTTGACCAATACCCTGCGCTATGCCAAAACCGATTATGACTATCTGGTACTGGGACCGCGCTGGAACGGCAACCAAACACAAATCCGTCGCCGTTTGAATGATTACAAAAACATCAAATACGATTCCAACACATGGAGCAACCATACTGATTTCAATATCAAATTCGATACCGGCCCGGTCAAACACGATTTGCTCGCCAATCTGGAACTGACTCAGGAAAAACGCAACAACTACAGACTTTCCAACACATTCTTCCGTAACGGCATCCAAGTTGTACCGGGAAACAACGGAGTTTTGGAAGGCTCTCCATACGATGTCGGCAGCGGAAAATTTCTCTCAAACGACCGCTTCACAGTCGTCCAAAACCCTGCGCATAGCGGCGTTTTAACCACCCGCACCATCGGCGTGGGCTTGAATGACATCGTGGAGCTGACTCCCACGGTCAAAGCCATTGCCGGCGTGCGCTTCAACCGCATCAACACCAAAAACGAAGCGCTTATCCCGAGCAGAAACAACAAAAACGCCAGCCGTTCCGACAACATTTGGACTTACAACGGCAGTGTGATTTGGGATTACCTGCCCGGCCATAATGTTTATGCCACTTACAGTACCGCCGCCACACCTGTGGCCTACCGCGTAACAGGCCAGCCCGATGCCTTGGAAGATGCACAACTGGTTGCCGAGCCGGAAAAAACCCGTACCGTGGAAGTCGGCACCAAAAACGCCTTCTTCGACGATGCGCTGACGGTGAATGCCGCCCTGTTCCACACCAAAAAAACCCAGCAATACTACCGTGATGCGGGCTTTATCGACTGGTCGAAAGTTTACGGTTTGGATTTGGAAGTGGCCGGCCGCATTACCGATCGCCTGAACGTGCTCGGCAACGTGATCGTAAGTAACGGCAGCATGAAGGCCACCTCGCCTTCCACCAAACAGCTTAACGGCCACTTCCCCGAAGCAGCCGCCAAGTTTACCGCCAACCTGTGGACCAACTACCGCATCACCGACAACGTGAATGCCGGTTTGGGCATCCGCCATGTCGGCGACCGTTATACCCACAGTCCGAACAATAACGGCAGCATCGTGCAGAAACTGCCGGCCTATACCGCAGTCGATGCCATGACCAGCTACGAAAACCGCAAATACCGCGCACAGCTCAACGTGAACAACGTGTTTGACAAAAAACACTTCACTACCGGCCACCGCCGCCAAGCGATACCGGGCGACCGCCGTACCGTACTGGCAACCTTCGGTTATAAATTCTAAGTATCTTGCGTAGCACATGGGGCCGTCTGAAAACATTTTCCCTCCAAACCTTTTCAGACGGCCTCTTTTACCAACCGAGCCGCTAAACTTAATATCCCGCAACACTTCCTATATTAAGTTTATCGGTTTTTCAAAATCACAAGGAATATCATTATGTTGCTGCATATCGAAAATGTACTGACCGCTGACGAACTGGCCTATGCGCAAAACCTGCTAGCCGATGCACCGTGGAGCGACGGCAAAATCACTGCAGGCAGCCAGTCAGGCCAAGTGAAAAACAACCTGCAACTACCGCAAATGAGCGAAACCGGCAAAGCCATGGCCGAGCTGGTGAAAGCCGCCGTATTGCGTAACGCAGAATTTTTCTCCGCCGCCCTGCCGCACACCGTTTTCCCGCCGCTGGTCAATTGTTACCGCGAAGGCCAAAACTTCGGCAACCACATCGATAACGCCATCCGTAGCGACCCCTACACCGGCCAATGGGTACGCACCGACGTATCCACCACCCTGTTTCTCAACAATCCCGACGAATACGACGGCGGAGAATTGGTGATTGAAGACAACTATGGCAGCCACCGCGTCAAACTGGCTGCCGGCGACATGATTGTCTACCCCGCCACCAGCCTGCACCACGTAACCCCCGTTACCCGCGGCCAGCGTATCGCCAGCTTTTTCTGGACGCAATCCATGGTATCCAGTGACGAAAAACGCACTATGCTCTTCGATATGGACCGCGCTATCACCTCCCTGCGCGCACAATACGGCGAATCCGACGAATCCGTATTGCTCACAGGCGTTTACCACAACCTGCTGCGCCAATGGTCGAGCATTTGATACCGCTCCAACCCAATGAGGCCGTCTGAAAACGAACTTTGTGAACTTTAAGCGAAACTCACAAAGTTCGTTTTCAGACGGCCTCACATCAAAACAGCCCCGTCATGACGAATCAAAATTTGCTATAATCGGCAACATCTTGATTTCTCGAAACAACACATGCAAAACCTTCAATTTCCCCTCAACTTCACCTTCAAAATCTTTACCCCGTCCAACGACTTTACCGTGTTCGATGCACAAGGTAGAGAAGTAGCCTACACGCGCCAGAAGATTTTTAAGATTAAAGAATCCATCGAAATTTTCCGCGACGGCAGCCGCAACGAGAGACTCTACACCATCGATGCCGACCGTATTATCGACTTCAACGCCAACTACACCGTGCGCGACGCGGCGGGCCGAATCATCGGCAGCATCAAGCGCAGCGGCATGAAATCATTGTGGAAAACCAGCTATACTCTCAGTGATGCAGCGGGCAATCAGCGCTACACCCTGCACGAAGCCAACCCGTGGATAGCAGTGGTAGACGGCATCGTCGGCGAAATCCCCCTTCTCGGCATGCTCACCGGCTATTTTCTCAACCCGACCTACACTATCGCCACGCCCGACGGACACGAAACCTACCTTCTCAAGAAAAACGCCTCGTTTTTCGAACGCAAATTCAGCTTGGAAAAGACCGCCCAAGCTCCGGCGGAAGACGATGTGTTGGTGCTGAACGCCGCCATGCTGCTGATGCTGCTCGAACGCCGCGACGGCTAATCTATTCAAGGCCGTCTGAAAACGAACTTTGTGAGCTTTGCCAAAACCTGCATTGAGCTTTTTTCAGACGGCATCACGGCATTCCCCCCGCCGCCGATTCGGCTTACAATACTCCGTTTTTTCACACACACAGACATTACCCATGAAAATCTGGTTCGGTTTGGGCAGCCGCCCCGACTTTCCGCAAGGCTCCGCCGTTACCATCGGCAATTTCGACGGCGTGCATCTCGGCCACCGCCACATCCTGCAACGGCTCAAACAAGAAGCACAAAGCCGCGGCCTGCCCGTGGTTGCCGTGATTTTCGAGCCGCAGCCGCAAGAATTTTTCGCCCGCAAACAAGGCCGTGAACTGCCCTACCGCCTCAGCCCGCTGCGCAGCAAACTGCACCTGCTGCGCGAAACCGGCTGCGTCGATGCCGTGTGGGTGCTGCGTTTCAACCAAGCCTTTGCCGACATCAACGCCCAAACCTTCATCAGCCGCCTGCTGCGCGAAACCCTCAACACCAAATACCTGATCATCGGCGACGATTTCCGCTTCGGTGCAGGGCGTGAAGGCGATTTCGCCCTGCTGCAAAGCCAGCCCGACATGGTTACCGAGCGCACCCCCTCCGTGTTGGTGGAAAACATCCGCGCCAGCAGCACCGCCATCCGCAAAGCCCTTTCAGACGGCCTCTTGGAATACGCCGGCAAACTGCTCGGCCACGACTACGCACTCAGCGGCAAAGTCAAACACGGTGCCAAACTCGGCCGCACCATCGGCTGCCCCACCGCCAACGTGCAGCTTCCCCAACACCACTACGCCCTCAGCGGCGTGTTTGTAGTTGAAGCGGAAGGCAGCTTCGGCACCCGCCGCGGCGTAGCCAGCTTCGGCTTCAACCCCACCGTATCCGCAACCCGCCGCCAAAAGCTCGAAGTGCATTTGTTCGACTTCAACGGCAACCTATACGGCCAACGCATCCGCGTGCGTTTTCTTCACAAACTGCGCGACGAAGCCAAGTTCGACAATATTGACGATTTGAAAAAACAGATTTGGGCGGATATGGATGCGGCGAGGAATCGGATGAAAGCCTGAAACAAATACCTTCATCAGGCCGTCTGAACAATCATTACCGCTGACAAACCCCTGTCATTTATCAGATAATTAACTCTTATTCTCAAGGAGATAACATCATGACTAAAACCATCATCCACACCGACAACGCCCCCGCCGCCATCGGCGCATACAGCCAAGCCGTGCGCGCGGGCGACACCGTTTACATGAGCGGCCAAATCCCGCTCGACCCCGCCACCATGACCGTGGTCGGCAACGGCGATTTCCGCGCCGAAGCGCACCAAGTGTTTAAAAACCTGCAAGCCGTGGCGCAAGCTGCGGGCGGTTCTTTGGACGACATCGTTAAAGTCAACGCCTACCTCACCGACTTGGGCAACTTCGCCGTATTCAACGAAGTGATGGCCGAATATTTCAGCCAACCCTTTCCCGCCCGCGCCGCCGTCGGCGTAGCCAGTCTGCCCAAAAGCGTACAGGTGGAAGCGGAAGCCGTATTGGTGCTGGGCTGATAGATTAAGCAGGCCGTCTGAACATGTTATTCAGACGGCCTGCAACGAATCATCCGCATAATCCACCCTTCTATATTTTCACTCAGCGACAGAAAGTCGGAGCAACGGCGGCAAGCCGTTAGATTTGCATCACCATGCGGATAATAAATCCATACCCGTTTTTTTCAGACGGCCTGCACAACCCTTCCCCCTCAAAGAGAGCCACATCATGGCACATTACGCAATCGGCGACATTCAAGGCTGCTTTGCCGAGCTTACCGCCCTGCTCGCCAAAATAGGTTTTAACCACGGCACCGACACCCTTTGGCTCACGGGCGACATCGTCAACCGCGGCCCGCAGTCACTCGAAGCCCTGCAATTTGTGATGCGGCACGAAAGCAGCATCCGCACCGTGCTCGGCAACCACGACCTGCACCTGCTGGCTGTGTCGTACGGCTTCGGCAGAATCAAACGCGGCGACACCATTTCACCGATTCTCGAGCACCCCGAACGCTTGAAAATGCTCGATTGGCTGCGCGCCCAGCCTTTGCTGATACGCAGCGAAAAACACGTTTTGGTACACGCCGGCCTGCTGCCGCAATGGAGCGTGGCCGAAGCCGAAAGCCTGGCCCAAGAAGTGGAAAGCGAATTGCGGGGCGACAAAGCGATGCAGTATTTCCTCAATATGTACGGCAACAAGCCGCGCCGTTGGTCGCCCGATTTGGAAGGCTACAACCGCTTGCGTATGATTACCAACGTGCTTACCCGTATGCGTGCCCTCACGTTCAAAAACCAGCTCGATTACGATTTCAAAGGCGGCCCCGAAGACATGCCCAGCGGCCTGCGTGCGTGGTTTGAAGCTCCCGGCCGCCGGCATTTGAGCCATACCGTTGTTTTCGGCCATTGGTCGGCCTTGGGCTACCTCAACGCCCGCAACGTTATCGCCCTCGACACCGGCGCGCTTTGGGGCGGCGAACTGACCGCAGTGAATCTCGATACGAACGAAATTACCCAAGTCGATTCCCAAAGCGGGCTGCATTGGGCGACCACTTTATAGGCGGACACCAAATGCAACGCGCCCGTTCCATCGTATATATCGCACCGAATCTTTATCGCGGTTCGTATCCTCGAACATGACACAGGTTGCTTTTTAAGCCGATTCGCGATAACAAAGCATCAGGCCGTCTGAAAACTTTTCAGACGGCCTGATGTTTGGTTATGCAGGCAGCGATATCGTGCCGCTTTAAACTTGCGCCCTGCTCCTGCGGTATCGGGTGTATTTCCGATACAGCCAAAACGACACCATCACTACTACAAACACCGCCAATATCGGCACAAACAAACTGAGCGCAGTCATCACCACGGCCGTGCCGGTTTCCGCTACCGAAAATATCGGGTTCGCCAGCCCGCCCGTTGTCGCGGTGCTGGCCGCACGGGTGGTGGCGTTTGCGCCTTTAATGGCTGCCGCCGCACCGCCGCCGGCAATAATCGCCAACGCCCACGTTACCGCCGGACTCAAATCGGCGGCGGTGGAAGCCATCACTGCCGTACCCGCCAGCCCTGCCAGCGGCACGGCGATGGTATCAAGCAAATTGTCGATAAACGGAATCAAATAGCCCAACGATTCTACAATCGCAGCAATCCCCAGAATAATCAATGCATTGGTGCTGCCCAACCATTGCCAGCTTTCGTTCAGCGGCCACAAGCCGAAATAAGCCGACAAACTGAGGGCGAACAAAGGCAGAAACACGCGGAAACCGGTGCTGGCCGCCAAGCCGATACCGAGGGCAATACTGATGATGGTGTCAAACGTCATGATTTAAATAAGAAATATCAAAAACCGCATCATACTGCAAATCGGCCGGAACGGCATTGAATTTACGGTTTGCCACCGTTTGCACACGAAAGGCCGTCTGAAAAACGGTGTTCAGACGGCCTCAAGCCGTTTCAAACTTTCCTCCGCCCGCACCATTTTTCAGACGGCCTCAGAGCAGGGCTTTGAGCATTTCTTCGTACACAGCCGAGAGTTTCGGGATGTCGCTCAACAACACGTTTTCGTTAATCTGATGGATGCTGGCGTTGCTGGGGCCCAGTTCGATCAGCTCGGCGGCGATGGCTTTGATGAAGCGGCCGTCCGACGTGCCGCCGCTGGTGGAAAGTTCGGTCTGTATTCCGCACACTTTGGCAACGGCTTCGCGGGCGATGTCGGTCAGGCGGCCTGCTTCGGTGAGAAACGGCTGCCCCGAGCACGACCATTCCAAATCGTAGCTGATGCCGTGGTTGTCGAGAATATCGTGCACGCGCTGTTTCAGGCCGATGTCGGTGGATTCGGTGGAAAAACGGAAATTGAATTTCACGTTGAGCGTGCCGGGGATAACGTTGGTTGCGCCCGTGCCGCCGTTGATATTGGAAATCTGAAAGCCGGTGGGCGGGAAATATTCGTTGCCTTTGTCCCATTCGGCGGCGGTCAGTTCGGCCAGCGCGGGCGCAAAGGTATGTATGGGGTTCAACGCCAAATGCGGGTAGGCGATGTGGCCTTGCTTGCCTTTAACGGTAAGGTTGCCGGAAAGCGAACCCCGGCGGCCGTTTTTCACCGTGTCGCCCAGCGTTTCGACAGCGGTGGGTTCGCCGACGATGCAGTAATCAATCAATTCGCCGCGCGCTTTGAGCGCGTCCACCACTTTAGTGGTGCCGTCGTGCGCGTCGCCTTCTTCGTCGGAGGTAATCAGCAGGGCGATGCTGCCCGTGTGGTCGGGGTGTTCCGCCACAAAACGCTCGCAGGCGGTAACGAAACAGGCGATGCTGGTTTTCATATCCGCCGCGCCGCGCCCGTAAAGGCGGCCGTCGCGCTCGGTCGGCTCGAACGGCGGCGAATCCCATTTTTCAGACGGCCCCGGCGGTACTACGTCGGTATGCCCCGCGAAACACACCACCGGCGAAGCCGTGCCGCGCCGCGCCCAGATGTTTTTGGTGTCGCCGAAATTCATTTGTTCAATGGTAAAGCCGATTTTTTGCAGCCGTTCGGCCAAAATCTGTTGGCAGTTTTGGTCGTCGGGCGTAACGGAAGGTTGGGCGATGAGTTGCTTGGTTAAGGCGAGAGATTGGGTGTCGTTCATTTCTTCCTCTGCGGATGGTGTTGAGGCCGTCTGAAAGCACACTTTTCGTGCTGTGCCAAAGCGAATGTTCAGACGGCCTGTGTGTTATTCGTAATAAGTAAACTTGGCGCGCTTGACGTTGCACAGCAGTTCGTAGGCAATCGTGCCGGCGGCTGCCGCCACTTCGTTGATGTTGACGGTATCGCCCCACAGTTCGACTTCATCGCCGATGCCTTCTTGGGAAACGTCCAGTTCGATGGTCATCATGTCCATGGAAATGCGGCCGATTAAGCGGCTGCGGTGGGTGCCGACGGCCACGGGCGTGCCGGTCGGGGCGTGGCGGGGGTAGCCGTCGGCATAGCCGCAGGCAATCAGGCCGACGCGGGTGGATTTTTGCGTATAGAACACCGCGCCGTAGCCCACGGGCGAATGCGGCTGCAACACGCGCTCGCCGAATACGCGCGTGCTCAGGCGCATCACGGGTTTCAGGCGTTCGTCGCTGCCACCCAACGGCGATGCGCCGTAAAGCGCAATCCCCGCTCTGCCCCAGTCGCGGCGGGCTTCGGGAAAGCGCAGCATGGCGGCGGAATTGGCCAGACTTTCTTCGCCTTCCAAGCCTTCGCAGCCCAAATCGAAGGCTTCAAGCTGGATTTCGGTCATGCCGCTTTCGGGGTCGTCGGCACAGGCGAAATGGCTGAATTTCACAATCTCGGCCACGCTCGGATTCTGCTTCAAGGCGGTGTAGGCGGCGGCGTAGTTGTGCGGGAAGAAGCCGGCGCGGTGCATGCCGGAATCCATTTTCAGCCACACTTTGACGGAAGCCTGCCATTCGTGGTGCAGCAGGGCTTCAAGCTGCCATTGGCTGCATACGGCGGGCCATAAGCGGTATTGATCGACCAGCGCGTATTCTTTGGCTTCAAACACGCCTTCGAGCAGCAGAATCGGGTTTTCGATGCCGTTTTCGCGCAATTCCACCGCTTCTTCAATGGAGGCGACGGCAAAACCGTCGGCCATGTCTGCCAACGCATGGGCGCACCGTACCGCACCGTGTCCGTAGGCATTGGCCTTTACCACCGCCAGCAGTTTGTTGCCGTGGATGTTTTTCAGCGTTTGGTAGTTGTGGCGCAGGTTGTCGAGGCGGATTTGGGCGTTCAGCGGGCGCATGTGAAGTTCCTTTTTATTGGTTTCGAGGCCGTCTGAAAACAGGTTGCGACGGTTTTCAGACGGCCTGAATACGGATAACGGATTATAGGCCGATTGCTTGCTTTTTTGAATATGCCGGCGACCGGCCTAACCCTCGTTACAGCATCGCTACCCTGCCTTGAAAGAATGGTTTTTTGCAGGGCGGTACGGCGGCAGAGCCAATGCCGACAGCCTGCTCCTTTACCGGCTGTCAATATGAAGAGGCCGTCTGAAAAACGGTTTTCAGACGGCCTCCGAACCAGTGTTCAAACGGCATAACGGGCCAAACCCAAATCGTCGCTACGCACTTCGGTGGCTTTGCCGCATATCAAATCGGCGGCGATTTTGGCCGAACCGAGCGACATCGTCCAACCCAACGTGCCGTGGCCGGTGTTGAGAAACAGGTTGCCGAAGCGGGTGCCGCCTATAATCGGCGTGCTGTCCGGTGTCATCGGGCGCAAGCCGCTCCAGAAAATACCGCGGCTCAAATCCCCGCCGTCGGGGTATAAGTCTTTGACCACCAGTTCCAACGTTTCGCGGCGTTCAGGTTTTAAATTGATGGTGTAGCCCGACAATTCAGCCATGCCGCCGACACGAATACGCCTGTCGAAACGGGTAACCGCCACTTTGTAGGTTTCGTCGATAATGGTGGAAACAGGCGCGGCATCGCTGTCGGTTACGGGAATAGTGAGCGAATAGCCTTTCACGGGATACACAGGCAGATCCAAGCCTAATTCGGCCATCATCGGGCGGCTGAAGCTGCCGAGGGTGCAAACGTAACAATCGGCTTTGAAACGCTGCCCGCCCGCACGGACGGCCTTGATGAAGCCGTCTGAATGTTCGATGCGTTCGACGGCACGGTTATACTGAAATTCCGCCCCTTTCTCGATACACATGGCGGCAAGTTTTCGGGTAAACAGATGGCAATCGCCGGTACCGTCGTTGGGCAGGTGCAGTGCGCCGGCGATTTTGTGCAGCGCACCTTTTAGGGCGGGTTCGTATTGCAGGCATTCTTCCGCCTGCAATCTCCGATAAGGCACGCCGTATGCTTCAAGCACTTCAATGTCTTTGGCGGCGGCTTCCACTTCGTGCCGGCGGCGGAAAATCTGCAAAGTGCCTTTGTTGCGCCCCTCGAAATCCATGCCGGTTGCGGCTTCAAAGCGGCGGAACATTTCGCGGCTGTATTCCGAAATCCGCACCATACGCTCTTTATTGGCGTTGTAGCCGGCGGGATTGCAGTTCGCCAGCATCTGCCGCAACCATTGAAGTTGGAACAGGCTGCCGTCGGGCTTGAAAATCAACGGGGAATGTTTTTTCAGCAGCCATTTGGCGGCTTTGGCGGGAATGCCCGGCGCGGCCCACGGCGTGGTGTAGCCGTAGGAAAGTTGGCCGGCATTGGCGAAGCTGGTGCCCATGGCGGCGGCTTCTTCGCGTTCGATAACGGTTACCCGATGCCCCGCTTCCAGCAGATACCAAGCGGTGCAAACGCCCGCAACACCTGCACCCAACACGATGATATGCATGTTTTCCTCTTTATCTCTTTTATGCAGTGTATTTTTTAAGTCTAAACAATTTTAAATAGTTTTTTTCACTTTATTTTATAGCAAAAAACCCATATTATGATGTTTATCTAATTTTATACAGTGAATAAACCAATGAAAGAGCTGGATAAAACCGACCGCAAAATCTTAAAAATCCTGCAACAAAACGCCCGCATCCCGATGACCGAGCTGGCCGAAAAAGTGGGGCTTTCCACCACGCCCGTTACCGAACGCGTGCGCCGTTTGGAACGGGAAAACATCATCACCGGCTATCACGCCCACCTCAATCCGCACGCCTTGGGGCAAAGCCTGTTGGTGTTCGTAGAACTCAAACTGCGCTCAAAATCCGGCAATATTTTTGAAGACTTCCGCCGCGAAGTGTCGATGATTCCGCAAGTTCTGGAATGCCATTTGGTGTCGGGCGAATACGACTACTTAATCAAAGTGCGCCTGCCCGATATGTCGGCCTACCGTGATATGCTCGGCAATATCCTGCTGCAACTGCCCGCCGCCGCCGAAAGCCGCAGCTATGTGGTGATGGAAGAAGTGAAAGAAGACGTGCTGCTGCATTTGGATTGATTTTAGCGAAACTCGTTTTCAGACGGCCCGCAACCTCTCGGCCGGCCGTCTGCCATATTCGATAAAAAAAGGCCGTCTGAAAACGAGCTTTGCGGGTTTCGCCAAAACCATTTCAGACGGCCTTTAGAATCGGTTAATAAATAATGTTTTTACCGTAGCCTTCGAGAATTTCTTTGATATGCAGCACGGTTTCTTTGGGCGGCGGCTTTACTCCCTTAAGTTTGTATTCGTCGCCGCACAATTCCCATTTGTGCGCGCCCAGTTCGTGATAGGGCAGCAGCTCCACGGTTTCGATATTTTCCATGTCGCCGATAAACTCGCCGAGCAGGTGGGCGGAATGATCGTCATCGGTATATCCCGGCACAATCACATAACGCACCCGCGTAGGCTGGTTGCGCTCGGCCAGATAGCGGGCGAATTTCAGCGTTTTAGTGTTGGGAATGCCAACCAGCACTTTATGGATTTCTGGGTCGATTTGTTTTAAATCGAGCATCACGAGATTGGTGTGGTCGAGCAGGTCGTCGAGAATACCATCGTAATGCAGGGCGTAGCCGTTGGTGTCGAGGCAGGTGTGGATGTTGTACTCCCAACAGGCCTTGAACCAGTCGCGGATAAACTCGTATTGCAGCAACGGTTCGCCGCCGGTAGCCGTTACACCGCCGCCGGTGGCCTTCAGATAATGGCGGTAAGACAATACCTGCTTCATCACCTGCTCCACCGTCATCTCTTGCGCCTTATCGGTATGCATGTCCCAAGTATCGCGGTTATGGCAATAGAGGCAGCGCATCATGCAGCCTTGCATAAACAGCACGAAACGCAAGCCGGGGCCGTCGACAGTGCCGCAGGATTCGATGGAATGAATGATGCCTGTGCCGTGGTAGCCGCGGTGTCCTTCGCGGTGCGGATTTTCTTCGGCCTTGATGGTGTAGGTTTGCATAGGGTTGCCTTGTTGGTTTTTTAGCAAATACAAGTTTATTTACTATATGGTGGCGGTTGTTTTTTCAGACGGCCTTGATGCTGCTTGAGGCCGTCTGAAAAAAATGCCGGGCTGCAAACCCGGCATTGTTGCGGTAAATCCCGAACCGGATTACATGTTGGCTGTAAAGGTGCGGGTAATCACGTCTTGCTGTTGTTCACGGGTCAGCGAGTTGAAGCGGACGGCGTAGCCGGATACGCGGATGGTCAGCTGCGGATATTTCTCGGGATGTTCCATCGCGTCCATCAGGGTTTCGCGGTTGAGCACGTTCACGTTCAGGTGTTGGCCGCCTTCGATTTCGCCGGCTTCGTGGTGGAAATAACCGTCCATCAAACCTGCCAGATTGCGTTCGCGCGATTGTTCGTCTTTGCCCAATGCGCCCGGCACAATCGAGAAGGTGTAGGAAATACCGTCTTTGGCAAATTCAAACGGCAGTTTCGCTACCGAACTCAACGAAGCGACTGCGCCGTTCACATCACGGCCGTGCATCGGGTTGGCTCCCGGGCCGAACGGAGCACCTGCGCGGCGGCCGTCGGGCGTGTTGCCGGTTTTTTTGCCGTACACCACATTGGAAGTGATGGTCAGCACGGATTGGGTCGGAATCGCATTGCGGTACATCGGATGGGTGGCCACTTTTTTCATAAAGCGTTCCACCAAATCGCAGGCGATGTCGTCCACGCGGTCATCGTTGTTACCGAATTGCGGATATTCGCCTTCGATTTCAAAGTCGATGGCGATATTGTCTTCATCGCGGATCGGTTTCACTTTGGCGTATTTGATGGCAGACAACGAGTCGGCCGCTACCGACAAACCGGCGATGCCGCACGCCATGGTACGTTTGATGTCGCGGTCGTGCAATGCCATCAATGCGGCTTCGTATGAATATTTATCGTGCATGTAGTGGATAATATTCAACGCAGTAACATATTGGGTTGCCAGCCAATCCATGAAGCTGTCCATTTTGGCCATCACAGTGTCGAAATCCAACACTTCGTCCAAAATCGGCTCTGATTTCGGGCCTACTTGGTCTTTCGATTTCTCGTCCACACCGCCGTTGATTGCATACAGCAGGGTTTTGGCCAAGTTGGCGCGCGCACCGAAGAACTGCATGTGTTTGCCTACCACCATCGGACTGACGCAGCAGGCAATGGCGTAGTCGTCGCTGTTGAAGTCGGGGCGCATCAAATCGTCGTTTTCGTATTGGATAGACGAAGTGTCGATAGATACTTTGGCACAGAAATGTTTGAAGCCTTCCGGCAATTGCTCAGACCACAACACGGTAATGTTCGGCTCGGGAGACGGACCCATGTTGTACAGCGTATGCAGGAAGCGGAAGCTGTTTTTGGTAACCAGCGTGCGGCCGTCCAAGCCCATACCGCCGATGGATTCGGTTGCCCAAATAGGGTCGCCTGAGAACAATTGGTCGTATTCGGGCGTGCGCAGGAAGCGAACCATACGCAGTTTCATCACCAGATGGTCGATCAACTCTTGAGCTTCGCTTTCGGTCAGCGTACCATTTTGCAGGTCGCGCTCAATGAAAATATCCAAGAAAGTGGCTACACGGCCGAACGACATGGCCGCACCGTTTTGGGATTTTACGGCTGCCAAATAAGCAAAATAAGTCCATTGAACGGCTTCGCGGGCATTTTTGGCAGGACCGGAAATATCGAAGCCATAGCTTGCGGCCATTTCTTTCATTTGAGCCAAAGCTCTGTGTTGGTCATTGATTTCTTCGCGGCGACGGATAACATCTTCTAAGTTTTTACCGGCTTCCAAATCAGGTTGCAACGAATTGAATTGGTCAACTTTATCCGCCATCAAACGGTCGATACCGTATAAGGCAACGCGGCGGTAGTCGCCGATGATACGGCCGCGGCCATAGGCATCGGGCAGGCCGGTCAGCACGCCTGATTTGCGGCAACGGCGGATATCGGGCGTATAAACGTCAAACACACCTTGGTTATGGGTTTTGCGGTATTTGGTAAAAATCTCGGTAACGGTAGGGTTCAGTTCCACTTCATAAATTTTGCAGGAATCTTGAACCATTTTCAGGCCGCCGAAGGGCATGATGGAGCGTTTCAAAGGCTCGTCGGTTTGCAGTCCGACCACGGTTTCCAACTCTTTGTCGATATAGCCGGGGCCGTGGCTGGTAATGCCGGAAACCACTTGCGCATCGATTTTATACGGTGCATGGGTGCGGTTTTCCACTTTGATGCCTTCCATCACTTCCACCCACAGTTTGGTGGTGGCTTCGGTGGCGGGGGCTAAGAAATCACCTTTGCCCTCATAAGGGGTGTAGTTTTTCTGAATGAAATCGCGCACATTAATGCTGTTCTCCCAATCACCGGATTGAAAACCGGCCCAAGCGGCAGGACGCTCTTGTGTGGTGGTATTCATATTTGAACTCCTTATTTTCATTACATTAAATAAATCTCAGATATAAACTTAATAGTGGCAGGATAACACTTATTCAAGTATGTTTGTATGTAGTATTTGTGAAATAAAATTACTTTTTGACTTAAATCAGAAAATTAAATATTGGTAATAAAAACACAAAAAATTTCACAATGCATGACTTCAAATAGATGTACAAATAGGAGTAGAATATATTGAAAATTTGCTTCAACTATACCCATATTAATACTAATATCGAATCCCCGCTTTTCAAAAATCACCCAAGCAATAGTATCAAAAATTGCGGCAGCTTCTTAATCTAGCAGTATTACCGTTCTCTTGTATTTTCCCCAAACCGTCCGGTTTGGCTATTCATTTATTATTAAAATTTTAATAATCACTGCCGCCATACGGTATTTTCAGCAATTGATGACAGCCGCGTAAACCAACCCCGATAAAACTATATCGTCCTGCCGAAAAAACAAGCAGCATATTGGCAGATAAAGGCAGCATGAAAACTTTTTAGCGAAACCCGCAAAGCTCGTTTTCAGACGGCCTCAATTGTAAACAATCTTCCTTTGTGCCAAAATTCCAAGCAACTGTACCCGACAAAGGAACCCCGAAATGTTTCAGCACGTTGCATTCTATCCCGGCGACCCGATTCTCAGTTTAGTCGAAACCTTCAATAACGACCCGCGCGCCCACAAGGTCAACCTCGGCATCGGCATCTATTTCGACGAAAACGGCAAACTGCCCGTGCTCGGCTCCGTACGCAAAGCCGAGGTGAAACGTTCAGCCACCGCCTTGCCACGTCCTTATCTGCCGATGGAAGGCTTGGATACCTTCCGCCATGCTGTGCAAAACCTGCTCTTCGGCGCAACCAATCCCGCTTTGCAGGAAAACCGTATCGCCACCATTCAAACGCTCGGCGGTTCGGGTGCATTGAAAGTAGGCGCGGATTTTCTGCGCCGCTGGTTTCCGAACGCCAAAGTGTATGTGAGCAACCCCACTTGGGATAACCACAAAGGCATTTTCGAAGGAGCGGGCTTTGAAGTAGGCGCCTATCCGTATTACGACCCGGCCACCGGCGGTGTGCAATTTGAAGAAATGTTGGCATTTCTACTGCACCTGCCCGAACACAGCATTTTGATTCTGCACCCGTGCTGCCACAACCCCACCGGTGTGGATTTGACCGCCGCACAATGGGATGCGGTACTGGAAATCGTGCAAACGCGCAAGCTGATTCCGTTTATGGATATTGCTTATCAGGGCTTCGGCGATGATTTGGACAGCGATGCCTACGCTATCCGCAAAGCCGTGCAGATGGGCTTGCCGCTGTTTGTGAGCAATTCGTTTTCAAAAAATATGTCGCTCTACGGCGAACGCGTGGGCGGTTTGTCGGTAGTGTGCCCGAATGAAGAAGAAGCCGCGTTGGTGTTCGGCCAGCTGAAATTTAGCGTGCGCCGCATTTATTCCAGCCCGCCCGCGCACGGCGGCTATGTGGCTGCCGACGTGATGAACACGCCGGAGCTGTTTGCACAATGGCAAAGCGAAGTGTATGCCATGCGCGACCGCATCCGCGCCATGCGCCAAAAGCTGTACGATGTGCTGACGCGCAAAGTGCCAGGCAAAAACTTCGATTATTTCATCACCCAGCGCGGCATGTTCAGCTACACCGGTTTGACACCCGAACAAGTGCAGCGCCTGCAAGACGAGTTTGCCGTTTACCTCGTCAGTTCCGGTCGTATGTGTGTGGCGGGGTTGAACGAGTCTAATATTGATTATGTGGCTGATGCTTTTGCGGAAGTATTGAAGTAAAAGTTGTATCCATTAAGACAAGAGGCCGTCTGAAAACGAGCTTTGCGGGTTTCGTTAAAATGTTTTCAGACGGCCTCTCGAACATATCCGAAGGTTTGAAGGTTTATTGATACATCACCCCGTTGTGTTTCAGCCAGCCGTCGGGGTGGCGGCCTTTGGGATCGTGATGTGTCCAGTGAATCACGCCGCCGCGTTCCGACCATTCGTATTCGCCGAAAAATTCAACTTTGTCGCCCTTTTTCAGCCCTTCGATTTTGGGTGCCAAATCAATATTGTGTGCCACCAAAAGCGTTTGCCCGCTGCTCAATTTCAAGATAAAACGCTGGTGCCGGGAACCTTTGTTGTCGTCCGGCAGAGTTTTGCTGACGATGCCGCTCCCCTGTATCTGAATATCGCTTTGTTGCCGTTCAAAGGCCGTCTGAAGTATTGTCTCCGCCGGCCCGCCCGCGTTGCCGCCGCCGATGGCCGGAGCTTGTACCGAAGGCCGGGAAAGTTGTGCAGGCGGTGTTTGTTGCTGCTGCCATTGTTGGTAGCCGATAAGAACCACAACAGCAAGGGCAAGCCAAATCCGGATTTTTTTCATGTTTATTCCATACTGTTTTAAAACAAAGCCGGATAATCACTTATCCGGCCATATTTTTTTCAACGCTTGTATTTCAGGCTGTATTTGATTTCAGACATCGCCGCTTTCAAATTATATTCGAGAATCTCGTCCACCAAAGCAGGAGCCTGCTCACTTAATACTTGTTGCAGTTGATAAGTAAGCGTAGCCGTCTGTTTCTGCACGGCCACCCGCACCATACCTGCGATAGCATCGGTTAGATGCGGGCGTAAGCGGCGACTCAAGCGTTCCAGTAGTTCCTGCTCCGACAGGCACATTACCGGTTGGTGCGGGTTGACCTGCGGCTCGAGCACTTTCACTGTAACCGGCAGCCATTCTTCGGGATCAACCGTTGCAACAGCCTCTTCCGCCGCTTCATCCGCATACTTCTCTTGCTGCTCCGTCGCAGGGCGCGGGTCGACGAATTCAACGGTTTGGCGCTTCGGGTTCAACCACACATTGCGGGTACGCTGCACTTTGTCGTCGCTCACGGCAGTTTGCAATGCCGTTTGTGCGGCCAACCAGTCTTCCTGCAACAAAACCGTAGTGTCGGTTTCCGCCGTGATGGTGTCTGAAAGCGGGTCGTTATGCTCTTTCTGCCATTGTTTGAGATATTCCCGCAGCACCTTCTCCGCTTCTCCGGCTGGCAGCTGCACTTCGGCAGGCTGCGCCTGCGTTTGGCGGACAGGCTGTACAAACGCGGTATTAGGCTGCCCCTGCTGCCTCTTTTCACGAAGCCGTTCCAAACCACGTTCCCAATCAAATTCATCTTGAGCGGTTTGGCTGTCTGTAATGTTTCCTGAGGTCGGGCGTTTGGTATTCATATGATTGCTCTCGTTTCAGTATGTCAAATAGGCGGCTTTCTCCCGCCGCCTGTTTCTGCTTTCGATAGTTTTAAATTACGGTTGGCACCAAGGGGCCGCTTACACCGCTATCGTGAGCCGAATCTGCTATATAATGTTTTTATTCTAACAGATTATTAAGGAAAAAATAATGAACAGCATCGAACAACGTCTGGATTATCTTGAAGAAGCCAACGATGTGCTGCGTATGCAGAACCATGTGCTCGCAACGGCCTTTAAAGGTATGATCCGCGCCCTGCCTGCCGACCTTGCCGAAGAAGTTGTCGAGTCGGTGCAACTGGCTTTTGAAGATGCGCTGGCGGAGCTGACCTACGAAGACAGCCCGCACACTGATCTTTTCCACGACGTAACCTACGCATTTTTCCGAGAAAAAGAACGCTAACGGCCGTTCGGAAGAAAAATGTGTGTTTGTGTTAAGTCATGCTAGAATGGGTCTCTCCTTCTCTTCCAGGAACAATCAAAATGAATATAAAAAAATGGATAACCGTTGCTGCTGCCTGCTCTGCCTTCACTCTGAGCGCCTGTGGCGGTAAAGGCGAAACCGCTGCCAATACCGACAAAGTGTACCGCGTTGCCATGAATGCCGAGTTTGCACCTTTTGAATCAATGGATTCCGCCAACAATATCGAAGGCTTCGATGTCGATCTCGTAAACGCTCTGGCTAAAGCCGGCAATTTCAAAGTGGAATACAAACACCAGCCGTGGGACAGCCTCTTTCCCGGCCTCTCCAACGGCGATGCCGATATTCTGGCTTCCGCCGTTACCATTACCGACGAACGCAAGCAAACCATGGATTTTTCGGAGCCTTATTTTGAAATTACCCAAGTGATTCTGGTGCCCAAAGGCAAAGACATCAACTCGGTGGAAGACTTGAAACAAGTGAAGAAAGTCGGCGTGGTAACCGGCCAAACCGGTGATTTTGCCGCTTCCAAGATTCTAGGTAACAACAACTCGAAAATCGCCCGCTACGAAACCCTCCCGCTGGTAGTAAAAGAGCTGGAAAACGGCGGCCTTGATGCAGTAATCAGCGACAGCGCGGTAATCGGCAACTATATCAAAAACAACAGTAACAAAGGTTTCAGCATGGTAGCCGTGCCCGATTTTGAAGTCGAACACTACGGCCTGGCTGTCCGCAAAGGCGATACCGCTACCCAAACCATGTTGAATGAAGCACTGAAAAAAGTACGCGAAAGCGGCGAATACGACAAAATCTACGACAAATATTTTGCCAAACAGTAATACGGCAATTGTGCTAAAACACCGCTATTGGAAAAAGCCTGATCATCCGATCAGGCTTTTTTTACAGACAACATGTCCGATAAAGATTTGAAACTGTTTAAAACACAAAAGACCGTCTGAAAAAGATTTTAGCGAAACTCGCAAAGTTCGTTTTCAGGCTGCCTCCGGAGATTAAAAACGGTTACAGCACTTTCACGATGCTTTCGCATAAGTAACGGATATTGTCTTCCGTAATGCCCGCCACATTAATGCGGCCGGAACGCACCGCATAGATGGCAAATTCGTCTTTCAGGCGGTCAACCTGTTCTGGGCTTAAACCTGAAAACGAGAACATACCGTTTTGTTTCACGATAAAGCTGAAATCCTGTTGCGCGCCATATCCTTTCAGCAACTCTACAAATTTCTGACGCATCTCTTTGATACGAGCGCGCATTTCGTCCAACTCGGCAATCCATTGCGCTTTTAATGCCTCATCTTTCAACACCAAAGCAACAGTCGAACCGCCGTGAGAAGCGGGGTTGGAATACAACGTGCGGATAATGGTTTTTACTTGGCTGAAAGCACGGTTGGCAGTTTCTTCGTCGGCCGCTACCACGGTAAACGCCCCCACGCGCTCGTTATACATACCGAAGTTTTTAGAATATGAGCTGGCCACCAACAATTCTTTATTCAGCTCGGCAAAGGCACGCAAACCGTAAGCATCTTCTTCCAAAC
Source organism: Neisseria animaloris (assembly GCF_900637855.1). NCBI lineage: Bacteria > Pseudomonadati > Pseudomonadota > Betaproteobacteria > Neisseriales > Neisseriaceae > Neisseria > Neisseria animaloris. The sequence continues at coordinate 2,209,846 of NZ_LR134440.1, read as the reverse complement.
CATTGGCAAAGCCTTGATAAGCAAAGTCAAACAAGGGCAGCCAGCCTTTTTCGGCGGACATTTTCGCCAAAGTTTCCCACTGTTCTGGGGTGGGGTCGATACCGGTAGGATTGTGGCAGCAGCCATGCAGCAACACCACGTCGCCTTCTTCTGCTTGGCTCAAATCTGCAATCAAACCGTCCCAATCCAAACCGTGCGTGGTTTTATCGTAATAACGGTAATCGCGGATATTGATGTCCACAGCTTTGAAAATAGCGTTGTGGTTCGGCCAAGTGGGGGAGGAAATCCATACGTTTTTGGCGTTGGTTTGGCGTTTGACAAACTCGGCGGCCACACGCAACGCGCCCGTGCCGCCCAAACTCTGCGCGGTTTTCGCACGTTTGGAGGCAATGATTTCGCTGTCCGTACCGAGCAGCAGCTTTTGCGTTTGGGCGTTGTATTCAGCCACACCGTCGATGGTTAAATAGTTTTTGGTGTTTTCAGTTTCCAGCAGGCGTTTTTCAGCCTCTTTCACGGCTTTCATAATCGGGGTTTGGCCTTTTGCATCCTTGTAAACGCCGATACCCAGATTGACTTTATTCCCACGGGTTTCGGCTTTAAATGCTTCACCCAAGCCTAAAATCGGGTCGGCCGGTGCAGCTTCGATTTTATCGAAAAACATGATGATACCTTTCTGTGGTGGAAACGGGAGAAAACGATTAATCACTCGAAATGTTAATCTTACGCTCTTTAGCAAGAGATGGAAACAGCCGTTAAAACTAACTGTTTTTCTAAACAAGGCCGTCTGAAAAATTGGTTTCAGACGGCCTTGTCGAATGCTTTGTCTCAAAGACAGCCCAACAATTCCAGCGGCGTATCAATACGTGCATCATGCGGCCATTCTCCGGTTTGATCTTCGGCGGCGATATAGCCCCAGTCGGCCAATACGGTTTTCATGCCGGCGTTTCTGCCTGCCTGCATGTCGCGCTCGGCATCGCCTACATAGATACAGTTTTCGGGTTTTACGCCGATTTGTTCGCAGGCGTAAAACATGGGCTTGGTGCCGGGTTTGGCTTCGCCGCAGGTATCGCCGCTGACAACCACGGCCGGCGGGATGCTGAAGCCGAGTTTAGGCACGAGGCGGTGTGTGAAGGTGTGCGGCTTGTTGGTGATGATGCCCCATTTGATGCCGCGCTTGTCGAGTTCGGCAATCAATCGGTCGATACCGTCGAACAACACGGTTTCATGGTCGAAGCAGCGTTCGTATTCGGCCAGATATTCCTGCCGCCAGCGGGAATGTTCGGGATGGTCTTTGCTGATGCCTGCGCCCATCAGAATCAGGCCGCTTGCGCCGTGGCTGGCGACGGGGCGGATTTCTGCCATGCTTTTTTCGGGTAAATTGTGGCGGCGCAGCAAGGTGTTGAGTGCGCCGCCCAAATCGAGTGCGGTGTCGGCGAGGGTGCCGTCCAAGTCGAACAATACGGCTTCGGTCATGGGAGTCCTTAATGATGATGGGTAACGGTTTTCTATGCGTTGAGGCCGTCTGAAAAGACGTTAAGCAGGTTTCAGACGGCCTTAATTTTAGCAGATTAATGTGAATGATGATGACCGTGCATTTCATGCCCATGCGGATGAATCGAACACAATACGCTGTCTTCGTGCGGATGCCGGCTGCTTTCGATCTGCACGGTGGTATGCTGGATATTTTGATGGGCGAGCGCATGCTCGATGCGGTAAACGATTTGCTCGGCCTCGACCACGCTCAAATCGCCGTCCACAACCACATGGCAAGATAAGGCATTGATGTTGCTGGTAATCATCCACACATGCAGGTCATGCACCGATTGCACGCCTTCGGTTTCGCGGATGGTTTCAAGCAATAACCCGACATCGACATTATCGGGCGTGCCTTCCATTAAAATGTGCAGGGTTTTGCGGAACACCTGCCAACCGCTGCGGCCGACCAAAGCAGCCACCAAAATGCTGGCGAGCGGGTCGGCCCATTTCCAGCCGAACGCCATCATCAGCACGGCGGCGGCTATCGCGCCGAACGAGCCGAACAAATCGCTCAACACATGCAGATAAGCTCCGCGCATGTTGATATTGCCTTCGGTGTCGCTGCCGCGCAGCATATACCATGCGACAAACAGATTGACCTGCAGCCCGATCACGCTGATCACCAGCATGCCGACGGTGGCGATTTCGGGCGGATGGCGGAAGCGTTCGACGGCTTCGTAAAAAATCATCGCGGCAATCACTATCAGCGTGATGCCGTTAAACGCGGCCGTTAAAATTTCAAAGCGTTTATAGCCGAACGTTTTGTCGAAAGTGGTGGCTTTTTCACTCAGTTTGAACGCCAGTAGGGCGATGCCGAGCGAGAAAGCGTCGCTGAACATATGTCCTGCGTCCGACAACAACGCCAGCGAGTTGGTGAGCCAGCCGCCGACTGCTTCCACCACCATAAAAGACGTGATAACGGCAAACGATACCGCCAATACTTTTTTATTGGCCGTGTGGCTGTGGGCATGGTGATGGTCGTGCGTCATGGCAGGTATTCCTTGTCCCTTTTGAGCTTATTCAAAGTCTCTGTTGCGGCAATGTTTTCGAGACAAAAACCGCTTCACAAAAAAACTTTAAACAAACTCTCAGGCCGTCTGAAAAGAATGTCGGCAGAAGAATGTTCAGACGGCCTCGGGTTTCAGTTTTGAAAACAGCATCCGCATGCCAACCGGCAGGGCAAATGGTGCGGTGCCGTTTATTGGATTCGCGTTTAGGCAGTTTGTTCGCTCAAAATCGCCTGAATCAATTCTACCGCACCGTCGTCCGCCAGCTTTTTGGCAACGGCACGGCCGAGCGCGTCAGCATAGGCCACGGGCGCTTGGGCATCGGCCTGCAAAATCACCGAACCGTCGGGGTGGCCGACCAAACCGCGCAAGGTCAGAAGGCCGTTTTCTTCTGTGCAATAAGCCGCCAACGGCACTTGGCAACTGCCGTCCAACGCACGGGCAAGCGCACGTTCGGCGGTTACGCAGGCATTGGTAACGGCGTGGTTCAGCGGGTTCAACACTTCCAGCAAATCATAGCGGTTGGCGGCAATTTCGATACCTAATGCACCCTGCCCCGCGGCAGGCAGGCTGTCGAACGGCGACATAATCAGGCGGATACGCCCGTCCAGCCCCAAACGCTGCAAACCGGCGGCGGCAAGGATAATGGCATCGTAATCGCCGTTATCCAGCTTGGCCAAACGGGTTTGCACATTGCCGCGCAACGGCTTAATGTTCAAATGCGGATAGCGGGCACGCAACTGCGCTTCGCGACGCAGGCTCGACGTGCCCACCACCGCCCCTTCGGGCAGCTCTTCCAAACGCGTATATCGATTGGACACAAACGCATCAAACGGGTTGGCGCGCTCGCCGATTGCCGCCAACGCAAACCCTTCTGGCAGCACCATCGGCACGTCTTTAATCGAATGCACCGCCAAATCAGCGCGGCCTTCTTGCAGGGCTTGCTCCAACTCTTTGATAAACAAACCCTTGCCGCCGATTTTCGAGAGCGTTTTATCGAGAATCTGGTCGCCGCGCGTAGTCATGCCCAAAATGCTCACATCGCATTTGGGATAAAGCTGTTTCAGACGGCCTTGAATATGCTCGGCCTGCCACATGGCCAGCGCACTTTCGCGGCTGGCGATTACAAGTTTTTTCGGAGTCATAAAAATATATTCGCGCTACATCATACTAACCGCGCAAGTCTATCATGTTTTTCAGACGGCCTTATGCTATATTTCAGCCTGAACCACATTCCCACAACGATTTATGAAACGCGCCAAAACATTCCCTTTTATCAAGCTGCAACAACAGCGTTTTACCCTGCATTTCGACAACCAAAGCAGCCTTTCCGGCCTGCCGTCCGAACAAGATTTCTACCGCTGGGCATGGCACGCGCTCAAAAACGAATACCGCCGCGCCGACATCAGCATCATATTGCTCGACGAAGAACCCGCCCGCGCCTACAACCGCGATTACCGCGGCAAAGACTACGCCACCAACGTATTGAGTTTCGCCCTCAACGAAGGCGAAATCATGCCCGACCAACTTTCAGACGGCCTCTACGGCGATTTGATCATCTGCCCGCAAGTGGTGCTGAAAGAAGCCGCCGAACAAGGCAAAATGCCCGCACAACACTTCGCCCACCTCACCATACACGGCACGCTGCACCTGATGGGCTACGACCACATCGAAGATAACGAAGCCGAAATCATGGAAACACTTGAAACCCGCCTGCTGAATCAGTTAGGATACCCCAACCCTTACCGACAGGATTAATCAGAAATGGACGACAGCCAGTCGAAGCCCTCTTTTTTTGAACGCCTCGTAGCCCGCATTTCGGGCGACGCTCCCGATTCCGCTGAAGACGTGATAAACCTGCTGCGTCAGGCACACGAGCAAGAAGTGTTCGACAGCGAAACCCTGCTGCGCTTGGAAAAAGTGCTCGATTTCGCCGAACTCGAAGTGCGCGATGCTATGATCACCCGCAGCCAGATGGACGTGATCAAAGCCGATGAAAGCATGGAACGCATCATCCCCTACATCATCGAAACCGCCCGCTCGCGCTTTCCCGTTATCGGCGAAGACAAAGACAACGTGCTCGGCATACTCCACGCCAAAGACCTGCTCAAATACGCACTCAACCCCGAGCAGTTCAACCTTCAAACCATCCTGCGCCCCGCCGTGTTTGTGCCCGAAGGCAAATCGCTCAATACCCTGCTTAAAGAATTTCGCGAGCAGCGCAACCACATGGCCATCGTGGTTGACGAATACGGTGGCATTTCCGGCTTGGTAACGTTTGAAGACATCATCGAGCAGATTATCGGCGACATCGAAGACGAATTCGACGAAGACGAAAGCGCCGACAACATCTTTCCCGTTTCCGCCGAACGCTACCGCATCAACGCCATCACCGAAATCGAAGACATCAACGAATATTTCGGCACCGATTACAGTGACGAAGAAGTCGATACCATCGGCGGTTTGGTGATTCAGGAAATCGGCCACCTGCCCGTGCGCGGTGAAAAAGTGGTTATCGGCCCGCTACAATTTACCGTTGCCCGCGCCGACAACCGCAGGCTGCATACACTGATGGCGATTCGCGTGAAAGAGTAACCTGCTCCGTCTTATCTGCTGTTTCTTAGAAATAGGTTAAGGCCGTCTGAAAAATTTTCAGACGGCCTTAAAATTCTTTATCAAGATGCAGTCGGCCCGCAATATACAGAAACCCATCTGTAATTGACATTCCGATAGGGTTTAAGCCTGAAACGCATAATAAAACTCTTGAAACCATAAAATATTTCAAGAGTTTTACTGTAAATTAATACATCGAATATCTTACCAATCCTCTACCACCCCGGCTTGCGCCGCCTCATTTTTTACTTGTGCCATGGCTGCTTCGCGTTCGGCTTCTCCGGCATACATCATACTGGTTCCGACAATCTGGCCGTTGGCGGCTTTCAAGTTGAAATAAACTTTGCCCGAACTACTGGTTTTCAACTCATAACGGGCATCGTTACCTGCGTTGTTACGTACCGACTCAATGCCGTTTTGCGCCGAAGCCTTGCTGCCGTATTGCTCGCTGCGCAGAATGGTTTTATCGTTTTCGCCAATGAAGTTGAAATGAAATTCGCCGCCTTCGCTTTTTTTCAGTTCAAATGTTGCCATTACTGACTCCTCCAGTAAAAAATCTGTATGCAAAAAACATCAAAAATCGTACCCAAACAGATATTCCGGCACCACTATAATAACCATACTTTAAGGTTGTCAATACTCTCGCCGCCTGTAAAAAGGCCGTCTGAAAACATTTCATCTCATCTGTTGACGTATATTTTTTCAGACGGCCTCGTTCAATATCGGTTTATTCCAAAGCATCTTTGAGTTTTTGCTCAATCAAATCCGCATCAAAGGCCTTGGCAATCAGCTCGAAACGGCTGTCCCGCCGCCATGAAACTTGGTTTGCGCCCCATTTGCCGTCCACCCAATTGAGCCATACCCATGTGCCCATTACCTGAAACACGCCTTTGGCACGCACCAGACCTTCGGTAAATTTCGGCAGATCGTTGAAAAAATTAGTAAGGCGTTCGCCGTCAAAATCTTTACCTGCCGGAAATGTAAAACCTTGCGATTGATAGCCCATGGTATTGTCGGGCAAAGCTTTCAAGCGGTAGCGGGATTTTTCCACCACGGGAATTTCCAGCCATGCAATATCCACTTGGGCGTTATCCACTTCCACTACTTTAGCTTTGGGCGGGAACAGCTTGGCGGCTTTTTCGCGGAATTCCGCCAATACTTCGAGCGTGCACAAATCGGTTTTGCTGGCCACCAACACATCACACACGCCGATCTGGTCTTTATACAAGGCTTGCTGTGCGTAGTTGGGATCGACAAACTGGCGGGGATCAACCACTGTAAACACAGCGGCGATTTCAAGCTGTTCTTCGAGCGGCTTGACTTTCAATTCGTCAATCACACTGGCGGCATGTGCCAAACCGCTGGCTTCAATCATCAGGCGGTCGGGTTGGGCATCGCGCAACATTTTCTGCACGGTAGCACCCAGTTGCGGGCCGGCGGTGCAGCACAAACAGCCACCTGCAATTTCGGCAACGGGAATACCGTTGTTGCTCAACACGGCACCGTCGATACCGATTTCGCCAAATTCATTTACGATAATGACCCATTTTTCATCCGGGTCTTTTTGTTCCATCAAACTTTTTAACGCTGTCGTTTTACCTGTGCCGAGAAAGCCCGAAATCAAGTGGACTTTGGTTTTTTTTAATGACATTTTTTGCACACTCCTGTTAATACGACATGTTCTTCTTTCAATACAAAACCGCTTGCCGCGACACCGGCCCGTAAAGCCGACCATTCTTTACGGAGAGTCTGCTCGTCTACCACCCCGCATTCGGTACACACAAGAATAAACGCGCTGTGATGCGCCGCTTCATTATACTTATGACAGTGGGTACCGCACTCATGCTGTGCGTGACTGCACAATACATAGCCGTTTACGGCAGCCACCTTATGCAGCACACCTTGCTCGGCCCAGAAATCCAACGCCCTATATGCAGTTGGCGGTGCCACTACGCCTTCACTCCGCTGTTGCATTTGCGACAATACGTTATATGCCTTAATCACACCGGTTTGCTGCAAAACGATGTCTAAAACCTGCTCGCGCAGAGCAGTAACCTGAGCCCCTTCTTGTTTGGCTTGGGCGAGAATTTTTTCTTTAATAGTAGTCATGGTTTTTCAGACGGCCTGTTGCTGATTGAGGAATGCTTATTATAACGGTGTTGCCTTATATATGCGAAAGGCCGTCTGAAAACAGGCTTAGCGGATTTCGCTAAAAATTTTCAGACGGCCTGCCGAATTGTTCAAAACCTGATTACAGCGAACGTGCCACTTCTACGATTTCAAATACTTCCAGCTGGTCGCCTTCCATGATTTCATTGAAGTTTTTCAGCATCAAACCGCATTCGTAGCCCATGCGTACTTCTTTAACGTCGTCTTTGAAGCGTTTCAGCGAAGCCAGCTCGCCGGTATGGATAACCACGTTGTTGCGGATGAGGCGGATATGCGAATCGCGCTTCACGATACCGTCGGTAACCATACAGCCGGCAATATTGCCCACTTTCGACACGCTGATAACCTGACGGATTTCCACCGTACCGATCACTTGCTCTTTCTCTTCCGGCGCCAACATGCCGCTCATGGCTGCCTTCACATCGTCGATGGCATCATAGATGATGTTGTAGTAGCGGATTTCCACATCTTCGCTCTCGGCCAGCTTACGGGCCGAACCGTCGGCACGCACGTTGAAGCCGATAATGAATGCGCCGGATGCAATCGCCAAGTTCACATCAGACTCGGTAATACCGCCCACACCGCTGTGCAGCACATTGACCTTCACTTCGTCGGTAGACAGTTTTTTCAGGCTGCCCGAAAGTGCTTCGTACGAACCTTGAACGTCGGCCTTGATGATAACCGACAGCGATTGCGCCTGTTCGCCCATGTTGCTGAACATGTTTTCCAGCTTGGCCGCTTGTTGCTTGGCCAAACGCACGTCGCGGAATTTGCCTTGACGGAACAACGCGATTTCACGGGCTTTTTTCTCGTCTGCCAACACCATAGCGTCTTCGCCTGCATTCGGCACATCGGACAAACCGAGGATTTCCACAGGAATCGACGGGCCGGCTTCTTCAATCGGTTTGCCGTTTTCATCGGTCATCGCACGGATTTTACCGAATGCGGTGCCGGCCAGCAGCATATCGCCTTTTTTCAGTGTACCGCTTTGTACCAGCAGGGTGGCAACGGCACCGCGGCCTTTATCCAAACGTGCTTCCACAATAATGCCTTTGGCAGGAGCATCGACCGGAGCGGTCAACTCCAATACTTCGGCTTCCAGCAAAACCGCTTCCAACAAAGCATCGATGTTCAAACCTTGTTTGGCGGACACATTCACAAACTGGGTATCACCGCCCCACTCGTCCGGCACCACTTCATGTGCCGTCAATTCCTGACGGATACGCTCGGGATTGGCGGCTTCCTTGTCGATTTTGTTTACGGCCACCACAATCGGCACGCCCGCTGCTTTGGCATGGGCAATTGCTTCGATGGTTTGCGGCATCACACCGTCGTCGGCGGCGACTACCAGAATCACAATGTCGGTGGCTTTGGCACCGCGGGCACGCATCGCAGTAAACGCTTCGTGACCCGGCGTATCCAAGAAGGTAATCACACCGCGCGGGGTTTCCACATGATAAGCGCCGATGTGCTGGGTAATACCGCCCGCTTCGCCTTGCACCACTTTGGCACGGCGGATGTAGTCGAGCAACGAAGTTTTACCGTGGTCAACGTGACCCATTACGGTGACTACCGGCGGACGGGGCAATTGCTCTGCCGTTGCCGCACTTTCGGCATCATCACTCAAGAAGGCTTCAGGATCGTCTGCCGCCGCAGGTTTACCGATATGGCCCAACTCTTCCACCACAATCAAAGCGGTATCTTGGTCGATGGATTGGTTGATGGTTACCATCATGCCCATCTTCATTAAGGCTTTCACTACTTCTACGCCTTTAACCGCCATTTTGTGCGCCAAATCGGCCACGGTAATGGTTTCGGGAACCAACACTTCGTGCACCACCGGTTCGGTCGGTGCTTGGAAAGCGTGCTGGTTCGGCTCCAACTTGAGTTTTTTACCTTTTTTACCGCCGCGTACACGTTCTTCCTGATTGGCGTTTTGATTGCGGCCTTTGCCTTTGTCTTTGCCGCCGCGCGGACGGCTTTCCATCTCGTCTCGGTTGTGGCGGTCTTCTTTCTTGGCTCGTGCAGGTGCGGCAGGCTTGTTTGAAGTAGAAGCCAAAGGCGCTTTTTCGCTTGGTTTGGCAGAACGCTGTTCGGCTGTTTTACCTTCTTTGGCAGCCTTCGCTTCCTGTTGCGCCTGAAGTTTCACGGCTTCACGGCGGGCTTGACGTTCCTGCTTTTCTTTCAGCAACGCTTCCTGATGCGCGCGCATGGCGGCGGCACGGCGGGCTTCTTCGTCGCGTTGGGCTTGTTCTTCTGCGCTGACCACCGGTTGGATAACCGCAGGTGCCGCTTGTTTTTTCGGTTCTTTCTGTTTGCCGTGTTTGGCCGGCTTTTCCGGTTTGGCCGTCTGAACGGCTTGTTCGGCTTTTGCTTCGGCTGCCGTTTCTTGACCGGCTGCTTTTTCTTCAACGGCTTTTTCGGCACGCGCCTGAGCGGCCTTCAATTTAGCCGCTTCTTCTTCGGCCTTGGCTTTTTCGGCAGCCGCACGTTCCGCATCTGCTTTGGCGGCCGCTTCACGCTCTGCCTGAGCGACGGCTTCGGCTGCTTTGCGCGCTTCTTCCTGCTCTGCTGCCGCCTTGGCTTTGGCTTCGGCAGCCAACTCGTCGGCAGAAGGCACAATCACTTTACGGCTGCGGCGGCGGGTTTCCACTTGTACACCGCCGATGGTGCTGACCTCGGCTTTTTTACGGCTGATGCTGATGGTGGCGTTTTCGCTTCCGTGCGATTTTTTCAGATAAGCCAGCAACAGTTGCTTGTCGTCAGACGTGATGCTGTCATTGCCGCTGCTTTTGTTTACTCCGGCACTTTTTAACTGTTTCAATAAATCGTCGACGGGCTTTTTAAGTTCGGCGGCAAATTGTTCTACTGTGGTGTTACTCATACTATTACCCCCTTAGTTTTCTTCGGTGAACCAATGTTCGCGGGCGGCCAAAATCACTTTTTTGGCTTCTTCCTCGCTTACTCCGGTAATTTCAATCAATTCGTCTACCGCCAGTTCAGCCAGATCGTCGCGCGTGGTAATGCCGGCTTGCGCCAGATCACGCAACATCTCTTGATCGATGCCGTCGAGATTACGCATATCTTCTTCTACATCTTCCAGTTTTTCTTCGGATGCGATGGCCTGAGTCAGAATCGCGTCGCGGGCACGGTTACGCAAGGTTTCTACAATATTTTCGTCGAAACCTTCGATTTCCAGCAATTCGGCAGCAGGCACATAGGCTACTTCTTCCAAAGTAGCAAAACCTTCCTGCACGAGAATAGCGGCCGTTTCTTCGTCCACATTCAGATGTTCTACAAACAGATTGCGGATGGCGGCATCTTCGGCTGCGTTACGTTCTTCTGCCTCCGCAACCGTCATGATGTTCAACTGCCAGCCGGTTAAATCGGCCGCCAAGCGCACGTTTTGACCGCCGCGGCCAATGGCCAATGCCAACTGGTCTTCCGCCACGATAACGTCTACTGCATGTTTGTCTTCATCGATCAAAATGCGGGTTACTTCGGCCGGCGACAATGCGTTAATCACAAATTGGGCGGTTTCAGGCGACCATAACACCACGTCGATACGCTCGCCCGACAGTTCGTTGGTTACGGCATTAACGCGCGAACCGCGCACGCCGATGCAGGTACCTTGCGGATCGATACGCTGGTCATTGGCTTTAACGGCAATCTTGGCACGGTGGCCGGGGTCGCGGGCGGCTTCTTTGATTTCCAACAAACCGTCTTCGATTTCAGGCACTTCCATGGCAAACAGTTTCACTAAGAAATCACGCGAAGTGCGGCTCAAAATCACTTGCTTGCGGCCTGACGCACCGATTTCGTCCACACGCAAAAACAGCGCGCGCACGCGGTCGCCGTTACGGAAATTTTCACGCGGAATCATTTGGTCGCGCGGCAGCAAAGCGTCTAATTTGCCGATTTCGATGATGGCACCGTGACGCTCCACACGTTTAACAGTACCTATCACAATATCTTCTTTGCGGGCTAAAAATTCTTCCAAAATTTGCTCGCGCTCGGCATCACGGATGCGTTGCAGAATAATTTGTTTGGCAGTTTGGGCGGCTTGGCGGCCGAAACCTTCGTTTTCCAACAATTCTTCGTGATATTCACCGATTTGGAGAGTTGTATCGGGAATTTCTTCTTGGATTTCTTCGATGGTTTTTTCTACATCCGGGTAGGTGTAATCTTCGTCCGCCACAATCAACCAACGGCGAAATGTTTTATATTCGCCGGTGTGGCGGTCGATTTCGACACGCACATCCATATGTTCGCGGTTGGCCTTTTTCTTGGCAGCAGTACTGAGTGCAAATTCAAGCGCACTGAAAACCACTTCGGGATCTACGTTTTTCTCACTGGCCAAGGCTTCGGCCAACTGTAACATTTCGCGACTCATTATTTAAATTCTCCGTTAAATATTAATATTTTGTATTTTTAAAAATTAAATTCTGGGCGCAGGCGTGCTTTATCTATATTGCTTATTTCGATGTCGACAGTTTTGCCATCGAATGAAATACGCACAATATCGTTTTCACACCCTTCAATGCGGCCGATAAAGTTTTTTTGCCCTTCAATCGGCAAGCGGGTTTTGATTTTAGCCTGCTGGCCGGCAAAACGTACAAAATCTGCAGCCTTTTTCAAAGGGCGGTCCAACCCCGGACTGGAAATTTCCAAACGTTTGTAATCAATGTCTTCCACCATAAACAAACGGCTCAGGTGGTTGCTCACGGTTGCACAGTCTTCTACTGTGATGCCGCCTTCTTTGTCGATAAATACGCGCAAATCGCCTTGAGCGGTCAACTCGAAATCAACCAGTTCATATCCTAACCCCGGCAGGGTTTTGTCGAGAATATTTTGAATGTCCATATTGCTCCAAAAACAAAAAAATGGCCCCGTGGCCATTTTTCCTGAAATCCGAAAAAATTTTCTTATTATAACTTTTTTATCTGCAAAAGAAAAGTGCCAATGTAACGTCATTTTCAGACAGCCAGCTTCCAGCCAACAAAGCTAACAATAATCGAGACCGTCTGAAACATTTATTTTTAAACAAACTATGCTTCCACATACACCACGATGCTTACTCTTTTTCACAATGCATAAAGGGCAAACGATTAGTCTTGTTCAAATAATATAGGCAATTTCACCAAATTAAATCTATATGATAGGGTTTATATATTTCAAAACAGAAAAAATACATACCAATATTTAATTATTCACTAAACAGGATTTAGCTAAATTGTTCGAAAAATATGGCTGACCAGCTTGCGGAAAGGCAATTGGAAGACTAGAATCTATCATTAATTTATGTATATTCCGGGCAGCGGGCGTTGTTCGGTCAAACTACTTTACCTCCTAAGGCTACCATCATTATGCTTCCTACTCCGATTTATAATTTTTCAGCCGGCCCTGCCATTCTCCCCGAGTCCGTATTACGTACCGCCCAAAGTGAAATGTTTGATTACAACGGTACCGGTTTCTCCGTGATGACAATGAGCCACCGCTCCGATGTATTTATGAGCATCCTTTACCATGCCGAACAGGATTTACGGCAGTTAATGAATATTCCTGATAACTATAAAGTATTGTTTTTACAAGGCGGAGCCAGTTCTCAATTTAACATGGTAGTGATGAATCTGGCTAACGGCTTCAAACGGGTGGATTCTGTAATTACAGGCAACTGGTCGGCCATTGCCCACTCGCAAATGGGCAAGCTTTCCGATGCTGAAATTCACTTGGCGGCTGACGGCGGTGCTCTCTTCAACTACACCAACCTGCCGCCGGTTAACTCTTGGGATATCGACAAAGATTCGGCTTTTGTACATTTCGTTATCAATGAAACCGTGCACGGCCTGCAATACCGTGAAGTGCCTAAACTCGGGGACAACATGCCGCCGTTGGTATGCGATATGTCGAGCGAGATTTTGTCCCGCCGCGTCAATGTGAGTGATTTCGGCGTTATCTATGCCGGAGCGCAGAAAAACATCGGCCCCTCCGGTGCGACCATCGTGATTATCCGCGAAGATTTGCTTGAGCGCTGTTCAGACCGTATCCCCGATGTGTGGAATTATAAATCGCACATTGAAAGGCAAGGCATGTATAACACGCCGGCCACTTACCCGATTTATATTTCCGGCTTGGTTTTCCGCTGGCTGCAATCGCAAGGCGGTGTGGAACAAATGGAAACCATTAACACGTTGAAAGCCAAAACCCTATATGAAGCGATTGATAACAGCGGCGGCTTCTATATTAATAATGTACATCCGGGCGCACGTTCTAAAATGAACGTTATTTTCCACACCGGCAACAAAGAATTAGACGAATTATTTGCCCAAGAATCAACCACCCGCGGCCTGCGGCTTTTACGCGGCTACAAATCCATGGGCGGCATGCGTGCCAGTATTTACAATGCCATGACTTTACAAGGCGTTGAAGCCTTGATTGATTTTATGCAGGAGTTCCAACGCCGTTACGGTTAACCTGCATGCAAGCAAACAGGCCGTCTGAAAACATCTTTTCAGACGGCCTGTTTTATACGGCAAACATCTTACCGATTCACACAATGCTTACCATCCACCGGCAATCACGCCGATACGACGCAGCCAATTGTTCACGGCAGCTTCTTCAGCCGGCAATATCTCAGCCATTCCGCCGATAAACTCCTGCCATTGCTGCAAATATTTTCGGTTCAGCAAAGTCAGCACCGGCAGGCCGTCTGAAAACAAATCGGCAAACTCCTGTATCAACCCTTCGCCGCGCGCCTCAACCACGCCAAAACGGTTAATAATGACCAAATCGGGCCGGTTCGACCGCACCTCATGCAAAACCGTTGCCGCTTCCGCCAGCACGGCAGGATTCAGACGGCAAGATTGCGACTCTGTTCCCAAATCTTGGAAAATCAAATAGGTATGCAACCCATCTAACGACACCACGCATTTATCGGTGCGACCGTCTTCCTGAACATAAACTGCATTATTCAGTCCCTGCACGCATACCCCTTGTGTTTTCAGACGGCCTATACAGCCATCCAAAACCTTCTGGGCCGTGCTTGAATCTTCATCATGAACAATGGCGGCTAAATATATCGGTTCATTTCTCACAGCTATCGTATTCCGCATTTAAACAATTATCTGTTACGGCAACGGAATGAATCTTTCATACGAGGCGACGAACTGCAAACGGCAGAAATCGTACCAAACCGATTTTGTTGCTATATAAACGGTTCACAAAATCATTCTTTTCGAATTCAAGCGAGTGAAAAGTTAAGTTACATGGTTTTATACTATACCCTCCAGCTCAGGCCGTCTGAAATAAGCCTAAAGAACAATAAAGGCCGTCTGAAAACAAAAAGCGCATTTCCAAGAACGCGCTTATTATTGTTCAAATAGTAATCAGGCCAACAAATCACGCCAACGCTGCACTTGGAAACGCACTTGCTGCGGAGAAGTACCGCCCAAATGATTGCGTGCGTTCAGACTACCTTCGGGAGTTAGCAAATCATAAACGTCTGCCTCGATCAAATCGGAAAAACCTTGCAGCACTTCCAACGGTAACTCACTCAAATCCACACCTTGCTCATCCGCATAACGTACTGCTTGGGCAACTACTTCGTGGCTGTCGCGGAACGGCATACCTTTCTTCACCAAATAATCGGCCAAATCGGTAGCCGTGGCAAAGCCTTGCATCACTGCGGCTCGCATATTTTCAGGCTTCACGGTTACGCCGCGCATCATATCGGCGTAAATACGCAGGGTATCTATCAAGGTATCCACCGTATCAAACAGCGGTTCTTTGTCTTCCTGATTGTCTTTGTTATAAGCCAACGGCTGTGACTTCATCAACATAATCAAACCGGTGAGATGCCCAATCACACGGCCGGTCTTGCCGCGTACCAACTCGGGCACGTCGGGGTTTTTCTTCTGCGGCATAATGGAAGAGCCGGTGCAAAAACGATCGGCAATATCAATAAAACCGAAACGCGGGCTCATCCACAATATCAACTCTTCACTCAAACGCGACAGATGCACCATTACCAAACTGGCAGCCGCAGTAAATTCAATCGCAAAATCGCGGTCGGATACTGCGTCGAGCGAATTCTGACAAATCTGCTCGAAACCCAGCAATTCAGCCGTGACTTCACGGCGAACCGGATAAGTGGTTCCCGCCAATGCAGCGGCTCCCAACGGCATACGGTTGACACGTTTGCGACAGTCGGCCATGCGTTCGTAATCGCGCCCCAACATTTCCACATAAGCCAACATGTGGTGCCCGAAACTTACCGGCTGCGCCACTTGCAAATGGGTAAAACCAGGCATCACCACATCCGCGTTCTGCTCCGCCAAATCCAACAAGGAACTCTGCAAACTCTGAATAAGCGACTGAATTTGTGTAATTTCGTCACGCAACCACAAACGGATGTCGGTTGCCACTTGGTCGTTGCGGCTACGGCCCGTATGCAACCGCTTGCCGGCATCGCCGATTTTATCGGTTAGGCGGCGTTCGATATTCATGTGGACATCTTCCAAATCGAGCGACCATTGCATCTTGCCATTATTAATTTCTGTTATAATCTCTTCCATTCCCCGATTGATGGCATTAAGATCTTTTTCACTCAATACCCCTGCCTGTTGCAGCATTTGGGCATGTGCCAACGAACCTTGAATATCCCACTTTGCCAGACGCTTGTCGAAATCAATTGAGCCGGTATATTTCTTTACCAGCTCAGAAACAGGTTCATTGAAACGCCCCGACCAAGTTTTATTGTCATTCATATATATTTCATCCACTATTATTACAATTATTGCCTATTAGAGAGTTTGTTGCAGATGACCATTATACGCCAAATACTGTCTTGGTTCGTAGTTCCCGATTTGCGGAATTTCGGTACCATTTCGCGCCTGATGCTCGCCTGCGTTACCGCGCTGCTGCTGTTCCCGTTGGTTAGCGGTTCGTCCGAGAGTTATCTCGACCAGCTTTATATGCATGCGGCTTGGGTTGCCCCTACCCTGCTGGCCATTTTGATTAAAGGTTATTTATTCGGCATCTCAATGCCGCATTTATACGAGTCAAAATATATCGTGCTGATTGTCCATTTGAGCAACCTGTTACTTTTCACTCTTATCGATTATGTACTTTTGGGTGAACGCCCGAATTTCTGGCAGCATTTTTTCCTGTTCAATATCTTTTCATTGAGCTATATGTACATAGAGGCTGCTCGCCGTTACAGCCTTGTGCCGTCTCTTTCGGAAGCACGGCTGAGTGCACTAACCGCCCGTATCCGCCCGCATTTTTTATTCAACAGTTTAAATGCTGCCATCAGCTTAATCCGTTTGCGCCCTTATGATGCGGAAACCCTGCTTGAAAATCTGGCCAACCTC
Organism: Neisseria animaloris; assembly: GCF_900637855.1. Lineage (NCBI taxonomy): Bacteria > Pseudomonadati > Pseudomonadota > Betaproteobacteria > Neisseriales > Neisseriaceae > Neisseria > Neisseria animaloris. The sequence continues at coordinate 2,193,150 of NZ_LR134440.1, read as the reverse complement.
TTCCGCGCACAATTGCGCGACGGCAGCCAAAGCAGCACGCTGGGACAGGAAATCGAATGGGCGCAAGAATATATCGCCATTGAGCAAATCCGTATGGGGCACACCCGTGTTCAGGTAATGTGGCAACACCATGCCCCCGATGATGCGGAAACCCCCCACCTGCTGTTGCAGCCCTTGTTGGAAAATGCCGTTTTCCACGGCATTGAATCCACCCACCGCCCCGGGTGTATTTCGGTACTGACCACCCGCCAGAAACACTGGATTTATCTCCGTGTTGAAAATCCTTATGTACCGACCGAAAGCGAAGAAAATGCCAAACCGCACAAAGGTAACTCTATGGCCTTACACAACTTACGCGAACGGTTGTCTCTGATGTACGACAATGACGCACAAATCAAAAGCCGCCAGTTCGATGGTATTTTCCGTGTCGACATCCGCCTGCCGTACCGTAAAAAATCTTCCGATATGAAAAAACTGTTCGGCTAACCGCCTCAACCTGAAGGCCGTCTGAAAACCCTTTTATTTCAGACGGCCTTTTAATATCGGAAAAATACCGGTTTAGGCCGTTCGCAAGAGATTACATCTATCGACCCGAACTGTTTTTTCAATCGCCATTTGAGCTATAATAACGGACTTCTTACGCACATTCCCCCATCACAATGCAACTTACCGCTGTCGGACTCAACCATCAAACCGCGCCGCTGGGCATACGCGAAAAACTTGCGTTTGCCGCAGCAGGACTGCCCGATGCCGTAAGTGCCCTCAAAACCAGTCAAGCCACCCAAGAAGCCGTTATTCTTTCTACCTGCAACCGTACCGAACTTTACTGCGTCGGAGATGCAGAACGCATTATCGAATGGCTGGCTGAATACCACAAATTGCCGGTCGCAGAAATCCGCCCGTATCTCTATACACTCAACAGCTACGATACCATCCGCCACGCTTTCCGCGTAGCCTGCGGGCTGGATTCGATGGTTTTGGGCGAACCGCAGATTCTCGGCCAAATCAAAGATGCCGTGCGTGTGGCGCAAGAACAGGGATGCATGGATACTTGGCTCAACGCCTTGTTTCAGAAAACCTTCTCCGTTGCCAAAGAAATCCGCACCGGTACGGCGGTTGGCGAAAATTCCGTTTCCATGGCCGCCGCTTCCGTAAAAATGGCTGAACAGATTTTTCCCTCGATCGACGAATTAAATGTGTTGTTTATCGGAGCGGGCGAAATGATTGAGCTGGTGGCCACATATTTTGCCGCCCGTAATCCCAAACTGATGACCGTTGCCAACCGCACTTTGCCGCGTGCACAGGAATTGTGCGAAAAACTCGGTGTCAATGCCGAACCCTGCCTGTTAGCCGAATTACCCGATATTCTCCACGACTACGATGTCATCGTATCATCCACCGCCAGCCAATTACCCATCGTCGGCAAAGGCATGGTGGAACGCGCACTCAAGAAACGCCACCATATGCCGGTTTTTATGCTTGACCTTGCCGTACCCCGCGACATCGAAGCCGAAGTGGGCGAGTTAAACGACGCTTATCTTTATACAGTGGATGATATGATGAATATCGTCCAAACTGGCAAAGAAGCCCGCCAGAAAGCCGCCGCCGAAGCCGAAACGATGGTTGAGGAAAAAGTGGCCGAATTCATCGAATGGCAACAAAGCCGCCAAAGCGTTCCCTTAATTCTCGCCCTGCGCGACGAAGGCGAACGTGCCCGCCGTTACGTGCTTGAAAACGCGATGAAACAACTGGCAAAAGGCACTCCGCCCGAAGAAGTGTTGGAACGACTTTCCGTGCAGCTCACCAACAAGCTGCTGCACTCGCCCACACGCACGCTCAACAAAGCCACATCGCAAGACAGCGGTTTGGTTGATGCCGTAGCCCAAATCTATCATTTGAAGCATAAGAAATAATCAGGCCGTCTGAAAACCAACATTCGGCTTACCGCCCGCTTGCCAGTATTCCGTATCCATGCTTTAATCGCCTCCGAAGAAACAGGGGTGCTGTGCTTTAATATTCAGGGCGCGGCTGAGAGTTACCCTTTATACCCGAACAAGATAATACTTGCGTGGGGAGTTTTCAGCGTAACCGATTTTTTTCAGACGGCCTCAAACTCTATCGGCAGGCCGTCTGAAAAGCAGATACCGCGCTCCTGTTTCTCTTTTTGCGAACGAGAAAACAGGAGCGTTTTTTTATGGCACCCAAAACCACAGGCCGCGAGGCCGCCCAGCTTGACGAATTGAGCCAAGACATCGGCATCCGCTTCAAATACCCGAATTCCACCAAAGTTTATCTGCAAGGCAGCCGTGCCGACATCCGCGTGCCGCTGCGCGAAATCGCCCAAGACGACACCGTTACCGACAAAGGCCGCGAACCGAACCCGCCGATTCCGGTGTACGACACCAGCGGCGTGTATGGCGACCCTTCCGCCCATATCGACCTCAAACAAGGGCTGCCGCATATCCGCAGCGCGTGGATAGAAGAGCGCGGTGATACCGAACGTTTGGCCGGTTTGTCGAGCGAATACGGCCTTGAACGTGCCCACGATCCTAAAACCGCCCACCTGCGTTTCAACCAAATCACCCAGCCGCGCCGTGCCAAATCGGGCAAAAACGTAACCCAGATGCACTATGCGCGGCAAGGCATCATCACGCCGGAGATGGAGTTTGTCGCCCTGCGCGAGCGCATGAAAATGGAAGAAATCTGGCGCGACCCGCGTTACGCCAAAATCATCAAACAGCACGCGGGCGAATCGTTCGGCGCAAACCTGCCCACCCATCCCGACCAAATCACGCCCGAATTCGTGCGTAGCGAAATCGCCGCCGGCCGCGCGATTATCCCTGCCAACATCAACCACCCCGAGTTGGAGCCGATGATTATCGGCCGCAATTTCCGCGTGAAAATCAACGGCAACTTGGGCAACTCCGCCGTTACTTCTTCGCTTACCGAAGAAGTAGAAAAAATGGTGTGGTCGCTGCGCTGGGGTGCCGACACGATTATGGATTTGTCCACCGGCGCGCACATTCACGAAACCCGCGAATGGATTATCCGCAACGCGCCCGTGCCCATCGGCACCGTACCGATTTATCAGGCTTTGGAAAAAACCGGCGGCATTGCCGAAGATTTAACGTGGGATTTGTTCCGCGATACCTTAATCGAGCAGGCCGAGCAAGGCGTGGATTATTTCACCATCCATGCGGGCGTGCTGTTGCGTTATGTGCCGCTGACTGCCGACCGCATCACCGGCATCGTGTCGCGCGGCGGTTCGATCATGGCGAAGTGGTGTTTGGCGCATCATCAGGAAAACTTCCTCTACACCCATTTTGACGAAATCTGCGAAATCATGAAGGCTTACGACGTGTCGTTCAGCCTCGGCGATGGCCTGCGCCCCGGCTGCGTGGCCGATTCCAATGATGCCGCGCAGTTCGGCGAATTGCACACGCTGGGCGAACTGACCGCCAAAGCGTGGAAGCACGACGTGCAAGTGATGATCGAAGGCCCCGGGCATGTGCCGCTGCAACGCGTGAAACAAAACATGACCGAAGAGCTGCAACACTGCTTTGAAGCGCCGTTCTACACGCTCGGCCCGTTGGTAACCGATATTGCCCCCGGTTACGACCACATCACTTCGGGCATCGGCGCGGCCAATATCGGCTGGTACGGCACGGCCATGTTGTGTTACGTCACCCCGAAAGAGCATTTGGGCCTGCCCGACAAAGAAGACGTGCGCACCGGCATCATCACCTACAAACTGGCTGCCCATGCCGCCGACTTGGCCAAAGGTTGGCCGGGCGCACAGTTGCGCGACAACGCCTTATCGAAAGCCCGCTTTGAATTCCGCTGGCGCGACCAATTCCGCCTCGGCCTCGACCCCGAACGCGCCGAAAGCTACCACGACCAAACCCTGCCTGCCGAAGGCGCGAAAATCGCCCACTTCTGCTCGATGTGCGGCCCCAAATTCTGCTCGATGAAAATCACGCAGGAAGTACGCGACTACGCCGCCGCGCAAAAAGGCATGGAAGAAAAAGCGGTTGAGTTTATGAAGAAAGGTGCTGAGATTTACAGCTAATTAAACAAAGGATAATAAGCCAATACTGATTCATCAGGCCGTCTGAAACTTTTTTCAGACGGCCTTCATATCTTTATCGAGGCAATCTTTCAAGCTCCCCAATATAGCTCCTGCTCACTTTGTGCCGCAATCCAACCCATCCGGATTCACAAAAAGCAGAGGCCGTTTGAAACCACTTGAGTGGTTTCAAACGGCCTCTTCAACCATCAACAAGATGCCTGATTAATCTCCCATATTGGCCAACTGCTCGGCCTGATGTTCGGCCAGCAACGCACCGGTTAATTCTTCCAAGTCTCCGTCCATAATAAAATCCAACTTATGCAGGGTCAAATTGATGCGGTGGTCGGTAACACGGCCTTGCGGATAGTTATAAGTACGGATACGCTCACTGCGGTCGCCGCTGCCGATTAGGCTCTTACGCTCGGCAGCTTCTTTGGCTTGAGCTTCGCGCTTCTGGGCATCATTCAGGCGGGCTGCCAATACTTTCATCGCCTGAGCTTTATTGCTGTGCTGCGAACGCCCGTCTTGACACTCTACTACTATACCGGTTGGCAAGTGGGTAATCCGCACTGCGGAATCGGTTTTATTGATGTGCTGTCCGCCCGCACCTGAAGCACGGAAGGTATCGATGCGCAAATCGGCCGGATTCAACTGGATTTCTTCCAGTTCGTCCGCCTCAGGCATCACCGCAACCGTACAAGCCGAAGTATGGATACGCCCTTGGCTTTCAGTTGCAGGAACGCGCTGTACGCGATGCCCGCCCGATTCAAACTTGAGCTTACTGTATGCGCCCAACCCCACGATACGGGCAATCACTTCTTTATAGCCGCCCAAATCGCTTTCATTAGCGGACACAATTTCCACTTGCCAACGGTTACGCTCGGCAAAACGGCTGTACATACGCAGCAGATCTCCGGCAAACAAAGCCGCTTCATCCCCGCCGGTACCGGCACGCACTTCGATAAAAATGTTTTTATCGTCATCTTCGTCTTTAGGCAGCAACAACTTTTGCAATTCAGTTTCCAGCGTTTCTATCTGCGCATTGGCGGCTTCGATTTCTTCTGCGGCAAATTCTTTCATCTCCGGATCGGAAAGCATTTCTTCCGCATCCGCCAAATCGCTCTGTGCCTGACGGTATTTTTGGAATACTTCCACCACAGGCGTAATCTCCGCATGCTCGCGCGTGAGCTTGCGGTAATTATCCATATCGTCGGTAACTTCCGGTGTACCCAACAGATGGGTTACTTCTTCGAGCCTTTCGGCAAGTTGTTGTAATTTTTCTAAAATAGATGGTTTCATGATATTTTCCGAAAAAAGGCCGTCTTAAAAAAGACCCTACCCTTTTGAAAACCAATGTCAGTTCACTTAATGGCTTTGTAACGGACAAACTGCAAATCCGATGCAATAAAAAAGCCAGCTAGTTCAAGTAGCTGACTTTTAGTATTTTTTGGTCGGAGTGAAAGGATTCGAACCTTCGACCCCTTGCACCCCATGCAAGTGCGCTACCAGACTGCGCCACACTCCGACTCAAGGAAAGACGCGATTATAGAATCACATCATCTAACTGGCAAGCGTTTTTTCGATTCCGGCCAACAATTTCTGCAGCTCGGCACGCATCTCATCCGCCTGAATAGCAGGGTTTCCGTCCGCATCCAAAGCATTATGATTAAACTCGTCCACAAACGGCGCAAAAGTGTCTTTCAACTTACGCAGTTTCACTACATCCAAGCGGGTGTAGCGATCACCGCCGTAACCGATAACCATACCGTTTTCATGCTGCCACTGAGCAAACTGGGCAGGACTGATTTGCACCAATTCACACATTTCATCAAGTGTGAAATAGCGCTTTGCGGGAATAACTGGCAATACGGTTGCGTTAGCGTTGTTTGTCATAGTAATGCTCCACCATGCCTTTGAGTTTTTGGCTGGCATGGAAAGTCACTACGCGGCGGGCGGTAATCGGAACTTCTTCTCCGGTTTTCGGGTTGCGTCCGGGGCGTTGCGGTTTATCGCGCAACTGGAAATTACCGAAGCCGGAAATTTTGATTTCTTCACCACGAGCCAACGTAGCACGGATTTCTTCAAAAAAGAGTTCGACGATTTCTTTGGCATCGTTTTTGGTGACGCTGCTTACTTTTTCCACCAAAATGTCAGCCAGTTCTGCTTTAGTTAATGTCATTTTATTACCTTCGTTTTTTAACACTGCGAATTATTACCAATTTTCGTTTAGAATTCAAGCGAATATATATTTTTTTAACAACGTAGTTGCGTTCCTGCAGCTTCAGCAGCAGCCACTAACTTGCTCATTACAGACTCTACCACTTCATCCGTTAAAGTTGCCTCGGCATCCTGTAAAATCACTTTTACCGCCATACTCTTCATACCTTCCGGCAACCCTGTTCCGCGATAGACATCAAAAACGCTGATTTCTTGAATCAATTTGCTGCCGACGCTACGCAATACCGCCAACAAATCATCATGAGTCATGTTTTCAGGCATCACGAACGCCAAATCGCGACGGGCAGGCTGGAATTTTGAAACGGGCTTGTATACCACTTTTTCCGCCTCCGTCACAGCAGCTATATCCAACTCGAACACCAACGCAGCCTGCGGCAGGTCATATTTCTGCAACCATTTCGGATGCAGTTCCCCTATAAAACCAATCACTTTGCCGTCTAAAACAATCTCGGCGGTCCGCCCCGGATGCAGAGCCGGATGTTCGGTTTTCACAAACGACACCGTTTTTCCTGCCAACAACGATTCCACATCTGCTTTGGCATCATAAAAATCTGCGGGGCGTGCTTTTACCCCCCATTGTTCAGGTTCGGCAGTACCATAAACCAAGCCGCCGATGCGTTCGTTTTGTACAAAACGGCCGTCTGAATCTTTGCTGAACACCCGGGCGATTTCAAACACGCGCACGCGGTTTTGTTTGCGGTTGAGATTGTTTTGCAGAATCTCCACCAAGCCGCCGATAAGTGTTGAGCGCATCACGCTGTATTGTGCGGCCAATGGGTTTTGCAGGCGGATGGGATTACCGTTAGCAGCGAAATCCTGCTCCCACTGTTCATTAACGAAAGCGTAGCTCACCACTTCCTGATAGCCGCGTGCGACCAGTTGGCGGTAAACGTCAAACCGCGGACGGCGGGTTTCAGGCAGCGTCATCATTTTCAGACGGCCTGAAGTGTAATCGTCAGGAATGTTTTCGTAGCCGTAGACACGGGCGATTTCTTCAATTAAATCGGCTTCAATCTCGATATCGAAACGGAAACTCGGTGCGGTTACTTCAAAACCTTCCCTAGTAACGACAGGGTTCAAACCCAAATGCTGCAAAATAATCTGCACTTTCCCGGCAGCCACTTTCACGCCCAAGATTTTTTCTACCCGATTCAGACGAACCTGCACTTTTTTCCTTACAGGCAACGTACCCACGGCTTCAGCCATCGCACCAACCGAACCGCCGCAAATATCTACTATCAATTGTGTGGCACGCTCAATGGCATCGGCTTGGAGTTGCCAATCCACTCCCCGCTCGAAGCGGAAAGAAGAGTCCGAACCGAAACCGTATTGACGTGATTTGCCGGCAATGATTTCAGGTGCAAAATAAGCCGATTCCAAAACGATATTCTGCGTATCCTCCGAAACCGCGCTTGCTTCACCTCCCATTAAACCGGCCATGCTCAATACACCTTTTTCATCGGCGATAACCAACGTATTGTCAGCCAAAACAACGTTTTTTTCATTCAGGCACGCCAATGTTTCACCGTTTTGTGCACGGCGGACAATAATGCTGCCGTTCAATTTGTCGGCATCAAAAACATGCATGGGCTGACCCAGCTCCAGCATCACATAATTGCCGATATCTACCAATGCCGAAACAGAACGAATGCCGCTACGTACCAGACGTTGTTTCATCCAATCCGGCGTAATTGCCTTAGCGTTCACATTTTCAATCACACGACTGATAAAACGGCCACAATCCTCCGGTGCATCAATACGTACAGGCTGGATTCTGTCGCTGTTTATTGAAGCCGTCTGAATAGCAACAGGCACATTACTGCATTGCGTCAATGCCGCCACTTCGCGGGCCAACCCTTTGATGCTGAGGCAATCAGCTCTATTGGGCGTGATTTTCAGCGTAAAAACGGTATCGTCCAAATCCAAATAATCACGGATATTTTGCCCAACCGGAGCATCCGCAGGCAAAATCAACAAGCCGTCCACACCGTCTTCAGGCAGTCCCAATTCTTTGGAAGAACACAACATACCGTTGGAAGTTTGTCCGCGCATTTTGGTAGGCTTGATTTTAAAATTACCCGGCAACACCGCTCCCGGCAAAGCGCACGGTACTTTGATGCCGGGTTTCACATTCGGCGCACCGCAGACAATCTGAATCAGCTCGCCTGTGCCGGCATCGACTTGGGTTACGTTCAGCCGGTCGGCATCAGGATGTTTTTCTACTGCTTTCACTTCAGCAATTACCACACCATTGAAAGCTGGTGCGGCAGTTTCAGCTTCTTCCACTTCCAAACCGGCCATGGTCAAGGTATGAGCCATGTCCTCGGCAGGCAACTCAGTCTGAGCCTGTGTTTTTAACCAATGATAAGAAAATTGCATGATCTTCTCTTTAAATAAATGCTTATACAGTGCCGTCTGAAACGGCTCATATTTGTATGACTGTTTTTCAGACGGCCTCATCTGTAAGGCCGTCTGAAAATAATGGAAAAACAATCTTATTTAAATTGTTTTAAGAAATTCAGATCATTATCAAAAAACAAGCGCAGATCGTTTACACCGTAACGCAACATGGCAAAACGATCCAATCCGATACCAAAAGCAAAACCGGTATATTTTTCGGGATCGATATTTACATTTTTCAATACGTTAGGATGCACCATGCCGCACCCGCCAACTTCCAACCAACCGCGTTCGCCCATGATATCGATTTCGGCGGAAGGCTCGGTAAAAGGGAAGAAGGAAGGACGGAAACGCACTTGCAAATCATCGCGTTCAAAAAAGCGACGAATAAAATCAGTAAAAACAGCCTTCAAATCGGCAAAGGTTACACCCTCTTCCACCCACAAACCTTCGGCCTGATGGAACATCGGCGAATGTGTAGCATCCGAATCGACGCGATACACACGGCCGGGAGCAATGATGCGGATAAGAGGTTCCTTTTTATCCAGCATGTAACGGATTTGAATCGGGGAAGTGTGGGTACGCAACACATCACCATTTTCGACGTAAAAAGTATCTTGCATTGCACGGGCAGGATGATTTTGAGGGATATTAAGCGCTTGGAAATTATAGAAATCATCTTCGATTTCCGGACCGTCCGCCACTTCAAAACCCATACCGTGAAACAGCTCGACCACACGTTGCAAGGTCAAGGTAACCGGATGCAAGCCTCCGTTGCTTTGACTGCGCCCGGGCAGCGTAACATCCAGCGATTCTGCTGCCAGCTGTGCCTGCAATTTAGCCTCGTTCAAAGCATCACGCTTTTGGTTGTAGGCCGTCTGAAACTGGTTTTTACATTCATTGATATGCGCACCGATGGTTTTACGCTCTTCCGGAGACATTTGGCCTAAAGTTTTCAGAAGGCCGGTTAACTCACCGGTTTTACCCAGATAACGGGCTTTTACTTGTTCCAGCACATTGAAATCCGCCGCTGCCTCTATAGCGGCTATACCTTCTGCAACAATACGGTTTACATTTTCCATGATGTTTTGATTCGTTTTATCAGTTGTTCAAGTTATGGCAAAGCAAAACCATTTATCAATCTGTTGCCGCCACTATCCTACTGTAATTGATGCCAGCACCATCATTTCTTAGTGCTTTATTTTGGCTTGATATATAGCATCCAACAACGGACACTAAATAACAAGGCCGTCTGAAAACCGATTCAGACAGCCTGCTTAAGGCTTTCCGTTTCACTTCGAAAGTCAAACATTGTAACGCAAATTGCACCGAAAAAACAGCAGTCTAAACAAAAATATACATTACTTGTTCTAGATGTCCGATGAAATAAACAGCCATAAAAAAAGGAAACCGAAGTTTCCTTTTAAATTCTTAAAAGTATTAAGCCAAAGCAGCTTTAGCTTTTTCAACCAGCTGAGTGAAAGCAGCTTTATCAAATACTGCCAAGTCAGCCAATACTTTACGGTCGATTTCAATAGCAGCACGTTTCAAACCGTTCATGAATTTGCTGTAAGACAAACCATTTTCACGGGCACCTGCGTTGATACGCACGATCCACAGTTGACGGAATTGACGTTTGCGCTGACGGCGGTCACGGTAAGCATATTGACCGGCCTTCATTACCGCTTGCTTGGCAACACGGTAGACATTTTTACGACGACCACGATAGCCTTTGGCTAACGCTAATACTTTTTTGTGACGGGCACGTGCGGTTACACCGCGTTTTACGCGTGGCATATTCTAACTCCTTAAGCGTAGGGCAACATTTTAGCAACAGAAGCCAAATCGCGTTCATTTACCATTGAGGTACCGCGCAATTGACGTTTGTTTTTGGTGGTTTTTTTGGTCAGGATGTGACGCTTAAACGCATGAGCGCGTTTCACACCGCCGTTACCCAGTACTTTAAAGCGTTTTTTAGCGCCCGACTTGGTTTTCATTTTAGGCATGGGAATACTCCATATCATTTATTAGATAAGATATAAGGGGATTTCGAACCATTAAGCCAAAACACTTGAGGCCCCTATATCACGGTTTTTGCCGCCGAGTTAAGCTTGCCCTGCACGGCAAATCAAGGCGATCTTAAAATTATAACTTTATTTCTTTTTAGGCGCAATCATCATAACCATTTGGCGGCCTTCCATTTTAGGAAATTGCTCAACGGTGCCAACTTCAGCCAAATCTTCTTTCACCCGCTCCAGTAATTGGGCACCCAATTGCTGATGGGCCATTTCGCGTCCGCGGAAACGCAAAGTTACTTTTACTTTGTCGCCATCTTCCAAAAAGCGGTTGATATTGCGCATTTTGATGTTGTAATCACCCTCATCGGTACCCGGACGGAATTTAATTTCCTTAATCTGCACCAATTTCTGCTTCTTTTTAGCCTCGTCGCGTTTTTTCGCTTGCTGGTATTTATATTTACCAAAATCCATGAGTTTACACACAGGCGGCTTGGCAGTGGGTGAAATCTCCACCAAATCCACGTCCTGCTCTTCGGCCATAGCCAAAGCTTCACGGACAGACACAACACCAAGCTGTTCGCCTGAACCACTAATTAATCGCACTTCTTTGGCTGTTATTTCACCATTGATTCGTGCTTCGCGTTCTTGAGCGATGACAATACTCCTTTTAAAAATTAATGATTAGCTAAGGCCATAGCGATTTCCTGCTTGAGATGTGCAATGAAATCACCCAAATCCAACGAGCCTAAGTCTTCTGCTTTGCGGCGCACAGCCACTTTGTTTTCTTGCTTTTCTTTCTCACCAACAACGATTTGGTAAGGAAAACGGTACTGGCTGTTGTCGCGGATTTTGTAACCGATTTTTTCGTTACGTAAATCTAATTCAACCCGAAAGCCTTCTTCTTGCAACTTTTCAGCCACTTCACGACAGTAATCAGCCTGATGTTCGGTAATATTCATAATGACCAACTGAACCGGAGCCAGCCAAAGCGGGAAAGAACCTGCATGGTTTTCAATCAAAATGCCAATGAACCGCTCTAACGAGCCTAAAATTGCACGATGCAGCATCACAGGGCGGGCACGATCGTTATTTTCAGTAACGTATTCCGCATCCAACCGCTCAGGCAAAACGAAATCCAACTGTAAGGTTCCGCATTGCCAAGAACGACCGATAGCATCTTTAATGTGATATTCAATTTTAGGGCCGTAAAACGCGCCTTCACCGGGCAATTCTTCCCATTCGACACCACAAGCAGTCAATGCTTCACGCAAACCGCTTTCAGCTCTATCCCAAACCTCATCCGAACCCGCGCGTTGCTCCGGACGCAATGACAATTTAACCGATACGTCATTGAACCCAAATTGCTTGTAAATACGCATTAAAAGTTCATTGAAGGCGCGTGATTCTGCAACGATTTGATCTTCCGTACAGAAAATATGCGCATCGTCTTGCACAAATCCGCGAACACGCATCAGACCATGCAATGCGCCACTAGGTTCATTGCGATGGCAAGAACCAAACTCTGCCAAGCGCATCGGCAAATCGCGATAAGAGCGTAACCCATGATTGAAAATCTGCACATGTCCCGGGCAATTCATCGGCTTAACGGCATATTCACGTTTTTCCGACTGAGTGGTAAACATATTGTCTTTATAATTTTGCCAGTGGCCCGAACGCTCCCAAAAGACTTTATCCATAATCTGCGGCGTTTTAACTTCTCTATAACCCGCCGCATTCAGCTCCTTGCGCATGTGTTGCTCAATGGTTTGCCACAAAGCCCAACCTTTGGGATGCCAAAACACCATGCCGGGAGCCTCATCTTGGAGGTGGAACAGATCAAGCTGTTTACCCAACTTCCGATGGTCGCGCTTTTCGGCTTCCTCCATACGAGTGATATAGGCTTTTAAATCATCTTTCGTCGCCCAAGCCGTGCCATAAATACGCTGCAACATTTCGTTATTGCTGTCACCGCGCCAGTAAGCTCCGGCCAACTTCGTTAATTTAAAATTTTTCAGAAAACGGGTATTGGGCACATGCGGACCTCGGCACATGTCGACATATTCTTGATGATGATACAAACCCATAGCTTCTACTTCGGGCATATCTTCAATCAAGCGTAATTTGTATTCTTCGCCGCGCTCTTTAAACGTATCGACGGTTTCTGCACGCGGAGTCATTACCTTAATCACATCATAGTCTTGGGCGATCAACTCTTTCATGCGTGCTTCGATTTTAGCAACGTCCTCCGGCGTAAAAGGCTTATCTGTCGCTATATCATAGTAAAAACCGTCTTCAATAACGGGACCAATAACCATTTTAGCTTCAGGATAAAGCTGCTTAACGGCATGGCCTATCAAATGCGCGCAAGAGTGGCGGATAATTTCTACTCCTTCGGGATCTTTGGGGGTAATAATCTGCACTTGCGCATCTTCTTTAATCAGATCGCAAGCATCGACCAACTTTCCGTTTACCTTGCCGGCAACCGTGGCTTTTGCCAGACCCGTGCCGATAGAAGCCGCTACGTCGTAAACGGAAACCGGGGCTTCAAACTGACGGACCGAACCGTCGGGCAAGGTAATATTAAGCATGTACGACTCCAAACCGATAAATGCAACAAACAACAAAAACAAACCTTTCGTTTTTGTTGTTTTCAAATAAAAGATGGTAGGCACGATCGGATTCGAACCAACGACCCCCACCATGTCAAGGTGGTGCTCTAACCAACTGAGCTACGTGCCTACAAAATAAGTTATAAATTGTAGCTGATTGTAAAAGCCGTTGGCAAGCTACGGGCTGTTCTTTTCAGACGGCCTGAAAAGAATTCCGCTATAATTGCGCCTGTTTTGAATCTACTTTGCAACAACCATGTTGAAATTTACTTTGCATAAAAAAGACGGGTACGCCCGACGCGGTACCTTGGAATTGAATCACGGCAAAATAGAAACGCCAGTTTTCATGCCGGTCGGCACTTACGGATCAGTCAAAGCCATGACTCCCCAAAATCTGCACGATATCAAAGCGCAGATTATTTTAGGCAACACCTATCATCTGTGGCTTCGTCCCGGCTTGAAAGTAATCGAACAATTCGGCGGCCTTCATCATTTTATCGGTTGGGACAAACCGATTCTTACCGACTCAGGCGGCTTTCAAGTTTTTTCTCTCTCTGATATGCGCAAACTAACGGAAGAAGGATGTACCTTTAAAAGTCCGATTAACGGCGACAAGCTGTTTCTTTCTCCCGAAATTTCCATGAAAATCCAAACTGTATTGAACTCCGATATCGTGATGCAGCTTGACGAATGCACCCCGGGAGAAGCCTCTCACCCTCAGGCTCAAAAATCGCTGCAAATGAGCTTACGCTGGGCTGAACGTTCTAAAAAAGCTTTTGAAGATTTAAACAACCCCAACGCGCTTTTCGGTATTGTACAAGGCGCAATGTATGAAGACTTACGCGAAGAATCTTTGAAAGGGTTGGAACAATTCGACTTTCCCGGATTGGCTATCGGCGGGCTTTCCGTAGGCGAACCCAAGCCTGAAATGTACCGCATGTTACGTGCCGTCGGCCCTATTCTGCCCGAACACAAGCCCCATTATCTGATGGGTGTGGGTACACCCGAAGATTTGGTATACGGCGTAGCACACGGTGTGGATATGTTCGACTGCGTGATGCCTACGCGCAATGCCCGCAACGGCTGGCTGTTTACCCGTTTCGGCGATTTGAAAATCAAAAATGCGAAACACAAACTGGACACCCGACCGATAGATGAAACCTGCACTTGCTATGCTTGCCGGAATTTCAGCCGCTCTTATCTGCACCATCTGCACCGTGCCGGTGAAATTTTAGGGGCCCAACTAAATACCATCCATAATTTGCACTATTATCAAACTTTAATGGCCGAAATGCGCGAAGCCATCGAACAGGGAAAATTTGCAGACTGGCAAGCCCGATTTCACGAAAAACGTGCACGCGGTGTTTAACTTACTGCTTAAGCCATCAAATCAAACAAGGCCGTCTGAAAAGTTTCAGACGGCCTTTGCCAAACTTACTTTACTCAACTCAAAAACAGCTTATATGCGGCATTATGGGTTTCGTCTTCATAGACATAGCCCAAATTATCCAAAAAATCTTCAAATGCCTGATTATCCTGCGGCGGCACATCCACACCGACCAACACCCTGCCGTAATCCGCACCATGGTTACGGTAGTGGAACAAAGTAATATTCCACCCTGTGCGCATATGGCTTAAGAATCGAGCCAAAGCCCCGGGACGCTCCGGAAACTCGAAGCTGACAACCCGCTCGCTCTCTACCTTATGCGTACGACCACCAACCATGTAGCGGATATGGATTTTGGCAATTTCATCATCAGTCAAATCAGTATTCGGTAATCCTGCGGCGGTAAGTTCCGCACTGATTTTGGCCAAGTCCTGCATACCGGCCGTCTGAATACCGACGAAAATATGTGCAATCTCGTCGTCGCCGTAACGGTAGTTGAACTCCGTGATATTGCGGTTCCCTAACACATTGATGAACTTCAGAAAGCTACCGGGTTTTTCAGGAATCGACACAGCAAAAATACCTTCGTGGCCTTCTCCGAGCTCGCTGCGTTCCGACACATGGCGCAAGCGGTGAAAGTTCATATTGGCTCCGCTGGTTACTGCCACCAAAGTTTCTCCTTCGGCACGATTGAGAGCGATATAGGCTTTCAAACCTGCCAAAGCCAATGCACCGGCGGGCTCCATAATGCTGCGGGTGTCGTCAAAAATATCTTTAATCGCCCCACAAATGGCATCGGTATCTACAGTAATGATGTCATCAAGCAAATCACGGCAGATACGGAAGGTTTCTTCACCGACCAACTTTACTGCGGTGCCGTCTGAAAACAGGCCGACATCTTTCAACTCCACACGCTCGCCTTGGGCGATAGAAATTTTCATACAGCAGGAATCGTTAGTTTGCACGCCGATGATTTTGATTTCCGGACGGACTTGTTTGATGAATGCTGCCACTCCGGCTGCCAATCCGCCGCCGCCGATGGGCACAAAAATAGCATCAATTTCATTGGGTTTCTGGCGCAGGATTTCCATACCGATGGTGCCTTGGCCGGCAATCACATCCGGATCATCGAACGGGGCAATATAGGTGAGCTTTTGCTCCTCGGCCAATTTAACGGCATGATCGTAAGCATCGTTGAATGAAACGCCCTTCAGCACCACTTCGCCACCGCGGTTTCTGACCGCATCCACTTTAATCTGCGGCGTGGTTTCGGGCATCACAATCACGGCACGGCAACCCAGTTTCTGGGCAGACATCGCAACACCCTGCGCATGGTTTCCCGCACTGGCCGTAATAATGCCCCTTGCAAGCGCCTCTCTGGATAATTTAGCCATTTTATTGTATGCCCCGCGTATTTTGAATGAAAACACAGGCTGCAAATCTTCACGCTTAAGCAAAATATTATTGTTGGCACGGCGCGATAAACCGCGAGCGGGTTCCAGTGGCGTTTCAACTGCCACATCGTACACAGAAGAAGTCAGAATACGGATCAGGTAATCGGAATAAGAAGGAGTGTTCATCATGAATATTTTTCTAATCAAAAGGATAAAACAACACTTTATGATGCGGCCGAATCCGGCTGCCTCGCCTCGCACAACGGCTGCCGTTTAAACCGTTTTATGCTCTTTATTTAAAGACAAATGCAACAAAGCCCAAACCATACCCCGCAGGCCGTCTGAAATCAAGAAAAATCTTAACAAATGAAAGTATTAATAGGTATAATGTTTACTCACCAAGCAAAACATTACCCTATTGCAGCCTGTCTATACTCCCAGTCGGAGAGATAGGTTTGTTCAATCTTAAGGGTTTTGCAACACATGCAGTCTTCCAACGCATTTAAAAGAATGCTCCTTAATTTCAGAGCATCCCAAACGGCTTCAGATTCATTCTGCACACTACCCGATAACGAACAGGCCGCCTGAAACAGACGGCTTGTGTTTTTATGACCTGAAAAGCAAAAAGTTCAAAACATGAAGAAAACCTTACTCGGCCTGACCGTGGCCTCCTTAATGCTTGGCAACGCCGTTGCCGCACCGCAAGCTGCATCTGCACCGGCTGCGATACCTACAACCACCGCTGCCGCAATGCCTGCCGCTCCTGTGCCTGAAATCGCCGCCACCGCATTTTTAATCAAAGATTTGCAAAGCGGCCAAGTGTTGGCGCAAAAAGGTTTGAATACCCAAGTCGAACCTGCTTCACTAACCAAATTAATGACCGCCTACCTGACATTCAAAGCTTTGGATAACGGCACTCTGAAACCCGAACAAATGCTTACTGTTTCCAAAAAAGGTTGGAAAGCCGAAGGTTCGCGCATGTTTCTCGATCCTGCCAAGCCAGCCAGTGTCAGCGACCTGATTAAAGGTCTGATCGTTCAATCTGGCAATGATGCCGCTATCACTCTGGCGGAAGCCATCGGCGGCAGTGAAGAAGGTTTCGCCACCATGATGAACACTGAAGCCAAACGACTCGGCATGACCCAAACCCATTTCGTGAACAGTACCGGCTTACCCGGCGAAGGCCATCTCACCAGCGTGAACGACTTGGCTGTCCTTGCCGGAGCCATCATCCGCGACTTTCCCAAGTATTACCCCATCTATTCAATTAAATCGTTTAAATACAACAATATTGAACAACCCAACCGCAATTTGCTGCTCTACCGCGACCCGAGTGTAGACGGCTTGAAAACCGGCCACACCAGCAGCGCCGGCTACAATCTGATTGCCTCCAGCAAACGCAACGGCCGCCGCGTACTTTCGGTAGTGGTCGGTACCGAAAGTACCGAAGCACGTGCATCGGAAAGCAGCAAACTGCTGAACTGGGCATTACAGTCTTACGACACTCCGAAACTGTATGATGCCAACCAAACCATTTCACAGGTAAAAGTGTATAAAGGCAGCTCCAATGCCGTGAACGTCGGCTTTCTGGATGCTGCTTATGTAACCATTCCGCACGGAGAAGGCAAAAACATCAAACCGATACTGGAAACTATGCAGCCTGTACTTGCGCCGATTGAAAAAGGCCAAGTGCTGGGCAAGCTCAGAATCATAAACGGCGGCAAAGTATTGGCGGAAAAAAATGTGGTTGCCCTCAATTCGGTGGAAGAAGCCAGCTGGTTCGGCCGCACTTACGACAGTATTGTATTGTGGTTTAAGAGTTTGTTTGCCGACGAATAGGCAGGAATCTTAATCAAACAAGCCTTCGGCAATCGTTCTTACCGAAGGCTTTATAGATAGCCAAAGGCCGTCTGAAAAGTTTTCAGACGGCCTTTTCACATTCGTTTCGTCAAACACCGAAGATCAACTGCTCGGTGAATTTTTTACGTGCAGCGGGAATACCGTCCAACAACGCCATCACGCCGCCACGTCCGAATTTCAACAAGGCATCGGGATGGTCGAACAATGTTACCAAACTGTGGGTAAAGCCGACAATGGCATGTGCATCCAAACGGCGGGCTGCCGCATATTGTTGTGCCAGTTTACTGTTTTCCAAACTATGCGGTGCTGCAAATACCTGTGCCAATGCCAATGCGTCGCGTACGCCTAAATTCAAACCTTGGGCGGCAACAGGATGCATGGTTTGTGCAGCGTTGCCGATACAGATTACCCGCCCGCTATACACACGATTCAACTGTTTGAGCTGCAAAGGAAAAACGGCCGCTTCTCCGCGTTTTTTCAGACGGCCCAAACGATTGCCGAAAACCTGCTCGAACTCCCGTGCGAAATCAGTAAATACCATATCTTTCAAAGCCAAAGCATCTTCGGGCGTACGTGTCCAAACCAACCGGTAAGCATCATGATAAGGCAATAATGCAAATGGGCCGTTATCGGCAAAGCGTTCGTAAGCCGTGCTGTCGGCCGGTCGGTCGAATTCAAGCGTCGTAACCAATGCCGACTGCCGATAGTCGTAGCTGTGTCGGTGCAGACCAGGAAGCTGCTCGGCAAGGTGTCCGCCTTCCGCCAGAATAATCCAATCCGCCGTGATACAGTGCGATTGCCCGTTATACATCACATCCAATTCGGCAAAATGCGAAAGCGTACGCACGTGCCGTACTTGGGTTTGCCACAGCACAGGCAGATTTTGCTTCTCAAGCGCGGCTTCACATTGGCGCATAATCACCGCATAATCCACAGTGCGCCCCAGTTCGGCCGCATGCATATCTTCCGCACGCAGCAAAGTACGCCCAAAATGATCTTGCTGGGAAATATGCACGTTTTTAATACGGGTGGTTTCGTTTTCGGGCAAATCCACGCCTGCCGCTTGGAAGGCTTGCAGGCTATTGAACGATAAAGCCAGCGTGCGTTTGTCTTGAATTTCGACTCCTTTGGCGCGCGCTTCTATCAACAATACCTGCTTTCCCTGCCCGTACAGTTGCAAAGCGGCCAGCACTCCGACAGGGCCTGCACCGATAACGGCAATCCGGGTATGCGCGGGAATGGTTTGCATGATGTTCAGCCTGAATCGTTAGAATTACCGGTATTCTAACGGATTTGGAAAGCAGGTTGAACAAAGGCCGTCTGAAAGACGGTTTTCAGACGGCCTCTAAAGATTTTTTCAATTCACACAAAACCAAAATTTAAGATTCACACTTTCCCAACAATGCCTCAACATTCCGCTCCGTTGTATCCGCAACGGTTTCGACAGGCACTCCGCGTAGTTCTGCAACAATTTCGGCGATTTTGCGTATATTTTCCGGAACATTCACGCTGTTTGCCAGCATAAACGGACTGTCTGTTTCCAAAACAATTTCACTTAAAGGCAGCTCGCGGGCAGCTTGGCGGGCTTTTTTGGCAGTGGGATTCAACAACAGCGAACCGATACCGATTTTGAAGCCGCACGCCGTAAGCGAACGGGCTTCTTCCAAACTGCCGGAAAATGCATGGACGATCCCGCCCCGTGTAAAACGGGTGGCTTTCACAACCTCCACCAAGGCTGCGGTGGCTTTTAGGTTATGCAGAATAACGGGGCGCCAGTACTGCTGTGCCAATTTAAGCTGCTGCGTAAGCCATAGTCTCTGGCATTCACGTACCGCCGATGTTTGGTTTTTATCGTAAAAATCCAAACCGATTTCACCTACCCATGCTTGCGGATATTGCTGCAAAAAATCCTCCAACCGGTTTAAATCGGCATCAACAGCAGATTCTGCAAACCACGGATGAATACCGAAAGCGATATGCACCTGCGGCAAACCGTTTAATGCCGCCACATCGGCAAAATCGGCAGCGTGCGTAGAAGGCACGATGAACCGGCATATGCCCAAGGTCTCCGCTTCGGCAATAATATCGGGCAGATTATCCCGGAATAACGGGTCGGCAAGATGGCAATGGGTATCAGTGAATTTCATACCGGCTCAACCTAAAGATGCTCTCAACAAACAACGACCGTCTGAAAATCATTTTTCAGACGGCCTTTATATACGACAACAATCCTTTATTGGTCAACAAAAGCGCGTTCGATCAAATAATCGCCGCGTTGCCCCATTTTCGGCGACACCACCAAACCAAATTCATTCAATACCGCACTGACATCTTTCAACATGGCAGGGCTGCCGCACAACATTGCCCGATCGTGCTCGGGATTCATCATCGGCAAACCGATGTCTTTAAACATCTTACCGCTGCGCATCAAATCGGTAATATGGCCTTGATGCGGATATTCTTCGCGTGAAACTACGGGGTAATAAATCAGTTTTTCTTTTACCACTTCGCCCAAGTATTCATGCTCGGGCAATTCTTTGGTAAAACGGTCGTAATAAGCTAAATCTTTCTTGTAACGCACACCGTGAACTAAGATGACTTTTTCAAACTGCTCATACACCTCCGGGTCTTTGGTAATACTCAGGAAAGGCGCAATGCCGGTGCCGGTAGAAAGCAGATACAGATTTTTGCCGGGGTTTAAATCTCCGCAAATCAATGTGCCGGTAGGCTTTTTGCTGATCAGCACTTCGTCGCCCACTTTCAAATGCTGCAAACGGCTGGTTAACGGGCCGTCTTGTACTTTGATACTGAAAAATTCGAGATGTTCTTCCCAGTTGGCGCTAGCCACGCTGTATGCACGCATCAGCGGCTTGCCGTCCACCATCAGGCCCACCATCACAAACTGGCCGTTTTCAAAGCGCAGGCTTTCGTCACGGGTGCAGGTAAAGGTGAAATAAGCGTCTGTCCAGTGGTGAACGGACAATACGGTCTGGGTATTGAATGCTGCCATTGTCGATTTCCTAATTTATATGATTTTGAAAAACAGATTCCGAATAACGTTTTAATTAATGAGAAAAGGCCGTCTGAAAAATTAAATGACCACGGCGATCGTACCGTCGCTTTTTTCCGACAAGTCTTCCGAAGTTTCATCGAATTGCAGGCTGTGCAAATCGGCATAACGCCCACCCTTCGCCAACAATTCGGTATGCGTGCCTTGCTCTACCACGCGCCCTTCGTGCATTACTACGATATTATCGGCTTTCTCAATGGTAGAGAGACGGTGCGCAATCACGATGGTTGTACGGTTTACCATCAGATTCTCCAACGCGGCCTGCACGAGACGTTCCGATTCATTATCCAACGCGCTGGTCGCTTCATCTAAAATCAAAATCGGGGCGTTTTTCAGAAGGGCGCGGGCAATTGCCAAACGCTGGCGTTGGCCACCTGAAAGTTTCAAACCGTTCTCACCGATTTCAGTTTGCAGCCCTTGCGGCATGGCCTTGATAAATTCCCACGCATTCGCTGCTTTTGCCGCCTGAACAATATCGGCTTCGCTGACTTTGTTCATCTGGCCGTAAGCAATATTGCTGGCCACACTGCCGTTGAACAACACGACATCTTGGCTCACTAAAGCCATCTGCTCGCGCAGGCTTTCAAGCGTGTATTCGCGGATATCAGTGCCGCCGATCAATACTTGACCTTCGGTGGGGTTGAAAAAGCGCGGCAACATATTAGCCAACGTGGTTTTGCCGCAACCCGAAGCCCCCACTAAAGCAACCACCTGCCCCTGCGGAACAATCAGATTGACACCATTCAAACTGTTCCGCTCGGCTTCGGGATAACGGTGAACCACTTGGCGGAATTCGATATCGCCGGGACGGTTATTCAACGTCTGTACGCCACCGTCGGTTTCTTCGGCCTCATCCAAAAAGCCGAACACACTTTCTGCCGCAGCCAAACCGCGCTGCAAAGATTGCATAATGCCAGTCATGCGCTTGATGGGATCAAACATCATGATCATGCTGGAAAGAAAGGCCATGAAATCGCCTGCGCTGAAATCAGACGAATGCGCTTGCGAAGCGGCAGTGTAAACAATTATGGCCAATGCAACCGATGCCATCAATTGCGTAAAACCGGTGCCGATAGAGCTGGCTGCGGATTGTTTGACGTTATTGCGACGGACATTATCGGAAACATGGTTGAAACGGTTGGTTTCGTATTTTTGGCCGCCGTAAACTTTAATCACACGCGCACCGTCGATGCTCTCATTGAGCACCTGCATCATTTGGCCGAGAAACCGTTGATTATGCAGAGATAAATCACGCAAACGGCGGCTGACAAGGCGCACACTGAAAGCAACCACCGGCAAAATAGCGAATGTAATCAGCGTCAGTTTCCAATCCAAATAAAACAATAAACCAAGCAAACCGATAACGCTGACACCGTCTTTCGCCAATACTGTAATCACATTGAAACCGGCATCGGTAATCTGACCCGCATCATTGAGCACGCGAGACATAATGCGGCCGCTACTGTTACTGCTAAAATAATTTGACGGCAGGCGCATCAACTTGACAAACATTTCGCCACGCATCCGCTGCACCAGGTGGCTGGAAAGGTAAGTGGTACAGTATTCGTTGATGAAGTTGAAAATACTGCGCACCAAAAACAAACCGACAATCGCCAGCGGCATCCAAGTCATTTTTTGCATGTTTTTATCAACAAAACCTTCATTAATCAAAGGCTTAAGAAGATAACCAAATGCAGGCATGGTTACAGCCACCAGCAACATAGATACAATAGCAACGGAAAAAACTTTCCAATAGCTTTTTAAATAGCCAAACAGCCGTTTGTATAATTCCCAACTCGACTGCTTTTTCGATATATGCATAATATAAAATTCGCGAGTAATCAATAAATTCGGTTTAGAGCAGCCGCACGATTCTAAACAAAAACTTTTCTCATCACAATATTTGTTATAGCTGCGCAACCGATGAAATAACGGCAACAAATTGTCCAAACTTCAGAAGGCCGTCTGAAAACCATTTCAGACGGCCTTCTGCATTATATACCTAATTGTTCATATATTATTTATAAATCAAATAAATAAAACAGTCCGGCCAAAGCAGACAATTGCAAAGTATCACGCCCCCAGCGGCGGTGCTGCAAAACCCGCATCCACAATATGGGGCGGATTGTCTGTTTTACCAAGGTTTGGATGTTTTGAGGTTGCTGTTGCAGGCATTCTTTCAGCAATTCCACTGCTTCGGGCAACAAACCGTTCCGCTGAAGTACCAGCACCGTGGAATGCAGATAACACAGCCAGTCGCGACTTTGGCACTGCTCTAAAGTGAGCACGGTAAACGGATTGTCTTCAAAATCAATAAAGCCGATTCGCTCCCCGTCCGACATGATATTGCGTGCAAACGCTTGGCTAAGAAACTGTTTTTTGCGATGTACTTCCGCAATGGCATGCACTCCGGCCAACCAGCTGTCCAACTTTTTTTGTTCTGCTTCCCGAGTAATATGATCCAACAGCGTTTGTCCGTCCAGCTCACTCATCATCAAGGCGTTTTCCTGCTGCGCCAAAAGCTCCGGCACATATATTCCGGCCGCCGATAATTCGTGTAGCCGTGCCGCTTCGATAGCAATAGCGGCAGTCCCACCTAAGTTGGGAACGGGCGTAAGCACACCCAAATGTAAAACTTTTACAACTAAACCAAGCAACCGATAACGCCATGCCGCATTATGCCTGCCGGCTTTTCGTATCCACACGGCTTTACCGTCGGGCAACACATGGCGCGCAACAGTATCATTTTGACTTGCCGCAAGTGTTTTTAACTGTGCCGTATAATCCGTCATCGTATCTAAATTCTTTTTTCCGTTACCACAGCAATTGTTTATTTTTTACAAACTTTGCTGATGATGGCTTTGACCGCATCAGTATCATTCGGTACCACCTGAACGCGCTGCGGTAATTTTTCCAACCCTGCCAACGCAGCGGGGCGCGGCACGGCTACTTCTCCCACGGCCTCGCGGATGGTATTTTCAAACTTCGCGGCCAGCGCCGTTTCCAAGCATACGACGATTTCGCCCACTTCACGTACTTCACGCGCCACTTTGATGCCATCGGCAGTGTGCGGGTCAATCAACTCGCCATCGGTTTTATATACCTCGGCAATGGTTTGCAGGCGATCTTGGTGCGTGCTTTTGCCGGATACAAAACCGTATTGATGGCGGATTTTATCAAGCTGCGCACTTAAATCGAAACCTTCTCCCGCACCTACTTGCGCCCACAAAGCACGCACTCGGGCAGCATCCCTATCGGTTAAATCGAAGATAAAGCGCTCGAAATTAGAGGCTTTGGAAATATCCATCGAAGGGCTGGACGTTACCATAGTGTGCTCGGCCGTGCGCGGCAGGTAACGGCCGGTTTTAAAAAACTCATCAAGTACGTCATTTTCATTGGTTGCCACAATCAAACGGCCGATCGGCAAGCCCATCATGCGGGCGATATGGCCTGCACACACGTTACCGAAATTACCGCTCGGCACGCAGAAACTTACTTTTTGCTCATTACTTTGTGTAGCTTTGAAATAACCGACGAAGTAATACACCACTTGAGCCACAATACGGCCCCAGTTAATCGAGTTTACAGTACCAATTTGGTATTCGGCCTTAAATTCGGCATCATTTTGAACGGCTTTTACAATGTCTTGGCAATCATCAAACATGCCTTCCACTGCAATATTGTGAATGTTTTCATCTTGAAGGCTGAACATTTGCGCGCGTTGGAAATCGCTCATTTTGCCTTCGGGAGACAACATGAAAACGTTAATGCCTTTTTTGCCGCGCAAGGCGTATTCGGCCGCCGAACCGGTGTCACCACTGGTGGCACCGAGGATATTCAGCGTTTTGCCTTCTTTTGCCAACACATATTCGAAAGCATTGCCCAAAAACTGCATGGCCATGTCTTTAAACGCAAGGGTCGGGCCGTTTGAAAGTGCTTGAATCTTGATGCCGTCTGAAAGTGTGCGCACAGGTGTGATTTCCGCACCGTTAAATACTTCGGAGGTGTAAGTGCGGTCGAG
Organism: Neisseria animaloris; assembly: GCF_900637855.1. Classification (NCBI taxonomy): domain Bacteria; kingdom Pseudomonadati; phylum Pseudomonadota; class Betaproteobacteria; order Neisseriales; family Neisseriaceae; genus Neisseria; species Neisseria animaloris. Next base: position 2,168,084 of record NZ_LR134440.1, on the reverse strand, counting down.
AATGCCGCGTAAATCGTCGGTAGGGATATCGGTTACGAACAAACTCATGATTTCAAAAGCCAATTCAGAATAACTCAAACCTCGCCATTTTTCCAAAGTAACCGCATCGATTTGCGGATAGGTTTCCGGCAGCATCAACCCGCCATCGGGTGCCAGCCCCATCAGTAAAACTTCACTAAACGGTTTATACGCAGTTTCGCCGCGGGTGCTGATGTATTTCATGTTTTTTCTCTATTTAAATGATTGAAAAATATGTTTTTGTGTTTTAAGGCCGTCTGAAAAAATCAGAAGAGGCAGATTTCAAATAGCCGATATTGTAAACCGTAAACAAAATAACGGCACGTCTTGAAGCGAATAAGTTTTCATTATAATACTCGTAACACTCATTTATGCCGGACACACACATACCTCTCTACCTCAGGGTGTAGGGTTTTAGCATGTATTCAACTTTAACTGCCGTTGATGTTTTTCAGATGGCCTCTTCCATAACAGGCCGTCTGAAAAGTTATTGGCGAAACACCCGCTTCACACAGGCCGTTACCGTTTTAGCCGTTATCGAAGCAATGGCTTGATTGCGCGTCGCAGGGCTGACCACCTTCATGATTTCAGCAGTAGTCATCTGGTTTAAAGCCTCTTCACTGGCACAACCGCAGATTTTATCTTCCCATTCGCGCTGCTGCTTTGCCGTCATTACCAATGCAGCCATACGCCATTCATTGCGGTTGTTCAGTTCCACCCTGCATTGATTGTCTATGGCTGTTCTAACCAACGAATCCGCCATACCCATGCCACTGCCTGAAAAAGTGCCGTCCGTCGCACAGGCCCCCGTTAACAAAACGGCTGCCGTCAGCATAATTTTTTTCATCATTTATCCTTTATTTTCTGCAATATATAAAATAATTGCCGCACCGGCGGCATCCATATATATTGGCAGGCATTGTACCGCAGCAGTTTAATTTTAGGTAAAACAATATACTGCAAAACAAGCAAATCGTTTTAAGCCTTTCGACTCGGTATAATGGCTCAATCGCCTTGCTATATAATCAGGCCGTCTGAAAAGAAAGAATCATCATGCCGGATTTATTTTCCCGTCAACCCGACGCGCCGCTCGCAGAACGCTTACGCCCGCATACATTGGACGAAGTAATCGGGCAACAACACCTTATAGGCGCAGGCAAGCCGCTCAGGGTCGCCGTTGAAGGCGGCAAGCCCCATTCCATGTTGTTGTGGGGGCCGCCCGGTGTTGGCAAAACCACTCTGGCACGGATTTTGGCACAAAGTTTTCATGCCCAGTTTCTGCCTGTATCCGCCGTATTTTCCGGTGTGAAAGATATCCGCGAAGCCATTGAAAAAGCAGAAATCGCTTTGCAACAAGGGCAATCGACGATTCTATTTGTCGACGAAGTACATCGTTTCAACAAAGCCCAACAAGACGCTTTCTTACCGCATGTCGAGAGCGGCCTGCTTACCTTTATCGGGGCCACTACGGAAAACCCGTCATTTGAAGTTAACCCCGCTTTGCTCAGCCGTGCCCAAGTATATGTGCTGCAATCTTTAAGCCCTGCCGATTTGCAACAACTCACCGATAAAGTCTTTGCCCTGCCCGAATACGCCGACATGAGTATCAGCAAAGATGCCCTTGAGTTACTGATTAATACGGCCGATGGCGATGCCCGCCGTCTGCTCAACCTATTGGAACAACTCTTACGTGCCGCCCAAACACAAAATATTACCGAACTCAGCTCGGAATTCCTTGCCGACAGCCTCGGCACGCAAATCCGTCGTTTCGATAAAGGCGGCGAAAGTTTCTACAATCAAATTTCCGCATTACACAAATCCGTGCGAGGCTCCCATCCCAATGCTTCACTATATTGGTTTTGCCGCATGCTCGACGGAGGAGCCGACCCGCGCTATCTTGCCCGCCGCATTGTACGCATGGCTTGGGAAGACATCGGTTTAGCCGACCCGCGTGCCATGCAAATCGCCAACGAGGCCGCCGCTACTTATGAACGCTTAGGTTCCCCTGAAGGCGAACTTGCCCTTGCGCAAGCCGTGTTGTATCTGGCTGCGGCCGCAAAATCCAACGCGGGATACAAAGCCTATAACCAAATGCGTGAATTTGTGAAAAAAAATGCCAGCGATGAAGTGCCTGTACATTTACGTAATGCTCCGACCAAACTCATGAAAGAATTAGGATACGGGCACGAATACCGTTATGCCCATGATGAACCTAACGCCTATGCCGCAGGCGAAACCTATATGCCCGACGGTTTGCCCGAACCTGATTTTTACCAACCTGCACCGCGGGGATTGGAAATCAAAATCAGTGAAAAACTGGCTTGGCTGAAAAAACTGGATGAAGATTCAAACAAGTGAATGTTGAAATAACTGCCTCAAATCGATCTTTTTCAATTTATTGATTAGGCCATCTGAAAGATTAGGCCGTCTGAAAACAACGATATTAAGTAAAAAAATCCCACTGTAAATACAGTGGGATTTTTTTACTTTTAGCTCATTAGCGTTTTTTACCGGTTACGGTAGCAACAGCCAAGTTTGCATTACGTTTCAGGGCAACACTTTGCACACCTTCAGGGAATTTGATGTCTGACAAGTGCAGAATATCACCGGCCACAACGGAAGCGCAATCCAACTCCAAAGCAGCAGGAATATCTTTAGGCAGAGCGACCACTTCAACAGTAGTGTTCAACAAAGAAACACGACCGCCTTGTAATTTAACCGCTTGAGAAGTTTCCGCATTAATGATATGCAAAGGAACACGGATTTTCAAAGGTTTGGCAGCATCAACAACTTGGAAATCGATATGTTGAACTTCTTGACGGAACGGGTGCATTTGGAAATCACGCACAATAACTTCTTGAGTTTTGCCGTCCAAAGTCAATTTAATCAACGCAGTATGGAAAGATTCTTTTTCCAGTGCGTAGTACACGGTTTTGTGATCTACGGCAATCGCTACCGGCTCTTGATTTTCACCGTACAGAACGGCAGGGGTTTTACCTTCACGACGCAGGCGGCGGCTCGCACCAGTGCCCTGTGCATCGCGAAGCGTAGCTTGAATTTCGTATGACATATTAAAATACTCCAAAATTAAACAAAATAATCGTTTTCCACCGCGACCAGCTTCAAACGATAAGGGTTATGGCAGAAATACGCTGCCGGTTGTCAACACATCTTCATTGAAAAGATATGAAACAGATTCTTCGTTACTGATACGGCGTACCGTTTCCGCCAGCAACCCGGCAATCGTAACCTGACGGATACGTTCGCACTGACGTGCGGCATCCGATAACGGGATAGTATCAGTGACCACAACTTGGTCAATATCCGAAGAAGCAATACGCGATACTGCTTCACCCGAGAATACCGGATGGGTGGCATAAGCCAAAACTCTTGATGCACCGCGCTCTTTCAAAGCGGAAGCAGCCTTACACAAAGTATTTGCCGTATCAATCATATCGTCGACGATCAAGCAAGTACGGTCTTGAATATCACCGATAATATTCATTACTTCGGCCACATTGGCTTTAGGGCGGCGTTTATCAATAATAGCCAAATCCACATTCAGCATTTTAGCCACAGCACGAGCACGCACCACACCGCCGATATCGGGGCTAACAACAGTCAGGTTTTCAATACGCTGACGTTGAATGTCGTTAATCAAAATCGGTGTCGCATAAATATTATCCACCGGAATATCAAAAAAACCTTGAATTTGGTCAGCATGCAAATCAACGGTCAATACGCGGTCAATACCTGCTGAATACAGCATATTCGCAACGAGCTTGGCTGAAATCGGTACACGCACGGAACGCGGACGGCGGTCTTGGCGGGCATAACCGAAATAAGGGATGGCAGCAGTAATACGGCCGGCGGAAGCACGTTTCAACGCATCAGCCATCGTTAACACTTCCATCAAATTATCATTGGTAGGTGCACAGGTCGGTTGCAGGATGAATACGTCACGTCCGCGCACATTTTCCAAAAGTTCAATGGCCACTTCGCCGTCTGAAAATTTGCCTACGGAAGCATTGCCTAAAGAAATATCCAAGTGTTTAACAACTCTTTGTGCCAACTCGGGGTTAGCGTTACCGGTAAACACCATCAAACTGTCGTATGCAGCCATATCTTCATCACCTGGGTTTATGTTAGGGTTCCGCTCAGAAAACATCATGCTTCCTTTCGCCAGTGACCGTTTTTTTACAGAACCGCCATTATACGCGCCCTACTCTGCCAATCAAAGCCTTTAGAACGGCTTTATAGCAGATAAACCGGATAATCATACAAAAAATACCAAGCTACACACAATAGGCTGAATGGGCCAAAGTGAGCGGATATCATAAAAAAATTATCAGGTTTATCGGCATCTGTCGAAGTAGTTTTTCAGTATTTTAATTTAGAGGTATATCAACATAAAAAGCGTGCAAGGTAACTTACACGCTTTTTAACTGGCTGGGGAGGAAGGATTCGAACCTTCGCATGCTGGAATCAAAATCCAGTGTCTTAACCGCTTGACGACTCCCCAATAAAGGGTGGTAGCTTGGCTGGGGAGGAAGGATTCGAACCTTCGCATGCTGGAATCAAAATCCAGTGTCTTAACCGCTTGACGACTCCCCAACACTTCAACCTGATATATCAAACAAAGGGTGTTGGTGTAAACCTTTCACGCAATATGCTTCATATATATTTGAAACTTGCCGGTATACAGACTCGGCCTCTTCTTCAGTTTTGAACCTTAAAAACAAGCAGGCACCAGAGCCTGTCATTAAAGGATTTCCATATTGCTGAAGTGTTTGGTAAGCCTGTAAAACTTCAGGATATTCCTGAAAAACGACTGCCTGCATATCATTTCTGAACGGCTGCAGCGTTTGGAAAGTCGGCATTATGCTGGGTTCGGAATCCCGTGTCAAGCATTCATGCGAAAAAATCACTGCCGTGCTGACATGTACGGGCGGTTTGACGACAACATACCATTGTGAGGGAACAAAAATTTCCTCCAATTGCTCACCGATGCCTTTGGCAAACGCGTTTTTTCCGAAGATAAAAAAAGGAACATCTGCGCCAAGTTTCACGCCGATATCGATTAATTGTGATTTTGTCAGCCCGCAATGCCATAAACGGTTCAATGCGAGCAATACGGTTGCGGCATCGGAGCTGCCCCCTCCCAATCCTCCGCCCATGGGAATACGCTTTTCCATCCAAATATCCGCACCGCTCAGGCCGTCTGAATGGATTTGCAAAGCGGCAGCGGCACGATAGGCCAAATCCTTTTCAGGCTCTACACCGTCAAGCGGGGTATGCAGGACGATTTTCCCATCATTACGCACGGCCAGATAGATAGTGTCGTACAAACCGATCAAACAGAAAATACTTTCCAGATTGTGATAGCCGTTGCTACGCCTGCCGGTAATCCGTAAATCCAAATTTAATTTGGCCGGTGCGGAGAAAGCTTGTGCATGCTGTGGAATATGGATACTCATGGCAAATTATCCGTTATCTGCGTGCGGCACATTGTTTGGGTGCATTACCGTCTTTTGCGGGAGACATTTGGTCAAACACCAACCGCAAAGTCAGCTTGGAACTTTCCAATAGTAAAGTGCGGGGCGAACCGTCTGATTTCAGGGTACGTGAAATCGTCCACTCGAATTGCTGCAGGCGGCCGTCTGAAAGAAGTTGGTAAGGGGCGTTTTTGACCCACTGGCCGTTTGCCCAAACATGCAGGTATTGCACAGGAAGCGAGTAGCCGAGTAAACGCTCGCTTAGCTCTTGCGCAGTACCGGCTTGATAGACTTTGCCTTTGTTATCGACGGCCAGCACACCGCGGCTGTCTTGACAAAGTTGGCCGAGGGTATTGCCCAGAGGGGTGTTTACGTTGATGGTTTGCACTTGATTCTGGTAAGTCCAGTCAAAATTGGCATAAGAGCCTTTTTCGTTAACTTTTACTGCCAAGCGGCCGCCTGCGGCGAAGTCGGCTATATTGGTTTGTTCGCGCCAGCTTTCTTGCTGCGGCATATGCGGCTGTGCACAAGCTGCAAGCAATACGGCAGTGCACAATGAAATTTTAGAAACATCGAGTTTCATGCTGTTACCTGTATGTAGAGTAGATTTGAATGATAAGGGAAGGCCGTCTGAAAGGCTTTAAGCCGGTTTCAGACGGCCTGTTTTGTATCAGGACATTCAAACTTGACCTGTCGAAAGAGGGATAAGTTCGGCGGCATCCGAATAAGCTGTGATTTCGGAGAAGGCCGTCTGAAAACAGCAAAAGCTGCTCAGACGGCCTGACAAGTTAAGCCTTACTTCTTCTTTTTCGCTTTCTTGGCCGGAACAGGCAGTTTCACACCCAAACGTTGCAGGGTGCGTCTCAATGCGGTTTTATCGCCTTCTTTCCTCAAACCTTTTTGCCATACGTCTTTGGCTTTTTCCTGCTCGCCAAGCGCCCACCACACTTCACCCAAATGTGCGGCTACTTCAGGATCGGGATATTGCTCAAACGCATATTGCAGATAAGGCAGTGCGGCTTGAGCATCGCCTTTCAAATAATATGCCCATCCTATGCTGTCATTAATGGCCGGGGATTCCGGTTCTTGCTGATAAGCCGCCTGAATCAACCTGAATGCCTCTTCTTTATCGGACTGCGACAATGTCAGCAACGTGTAACCGAGCGCATTCATGCCTGCGGCACTGTTCGGATTCAAGCGCAGATAATGGCGGAAATCGGCTATGCCTTTTTCGGGCTGTTTCAACTGATCTACATACACCATACCGCGTTGGTAAAGAATATCGGGCAACCGCTCCGCACCGTCGGGCTGTCTGCGGGCTTTGGCAGCCAATGCATTCAATTCAGCCAATGCTTCTTGAGGATTGTTGTGTTTGGCCAAAGCAAACAGGTAAACCCGTTGCAAATCGTTGCTGTTGAAGAAGCGGCCCTGCTGCTCGGGCAGACGTTGAGCACGACGAGCTTCTGCAAGTGCCGCGCGGCCGTTGCCGGTTTCGGCTTCAATAGATGCGCGCAATACAGCTTTGTCGAACACATAATCGGGAGAGGTGATTTTATCCGCCCATACTTTAGCCTGCTTGTATTGTTTGACATCGGCATAACGCATGGCACCGATAACCGCCGCCCTGCTCTTTTGCTCACTGGTACCCGTACGATAGGCTTTATCGAGATAGTTGCCGGTTACCGAAAGGTTTTCCTCACGCGTTACCGACAAGATCGCCGCCTGAATATACAAATTGGCATTCGGATTCTGATTCAGCAAGGCTTGCAAACGCGCATATGCTTTATCGTGCTGATTGTCTGCAATCAGGCTGCTGATTTCCATTTCTTGCCATACGGGGGAAAGGTTGCTGGTATCGGTTTCGGTAAAGAAACGGCTCAGAATCTGCGGGCTGCGTTGTGCCACCAAACGTAATGTGGCTTCGGTAGGCGGCAGGATTTCGGCATCCAGTTTCGACAATTTCTGCAAAGCGGCAACGGCATTTCTGTCTTTACCGTTTTGGGCGCTGAAAATCAAATCGGCAATCGCTGCTTCCGGCATTTCGGGATATTTTTTGGCGGCACGGTGCACCGCCTTGCCTGCTTTTCCGGCAAGATCGGTATGCAGGATGCTCATCTGCGCCAACAGCAGAAACACCCGGCGGGCGTGGACATCGTCGGCATTTTTGAGCACGTCTTGCAGGCCGTCTGCGGTTTTTTCGGTCTTACCCAGCACCAAATCGAGCGCCCACCCCATGCGTTTTTGAGCATTGCCCGGAACGGGTTCGATTTCCCGCCAAATTTGATAAATTTGTTCGGCCTGTTCGTAAGCATGTAGGGAAATGGCCATTTCCATCGCACGCTCGGCAATTTCGGGCTTTTTGGTGCGGTTCAGTATAATTACATAAGTTGCCAATGCCGACCCCGCCTCGCCTTTTTGCAAAGCCATTTCGCCGCCCAGCAAAGTAAACAATTCATTCGCGCGTTCGACTATACCCGCCCGGCGCGCATATTCCCGCTCATGCTCTTCTGGAGAATAAAAGCTCTTTTTTACCGTAACGGCCTGCACCTTCTTCGGCATTTGTTTAGGTGCTTCATTGGTAGCGGCATAACTATTGCCGACAAACAGCATCATCACCGCCCAAACTGCGGCATGAACACGGGTTTTCCCAAAAAACATAAACATTTCCTCAAATCTTCAAAAGTTACGGCCGCAAACTTTTCAGACGGCCTGTAACCGAATGTGCGATACTTTATCACAAGCCTGCCGCTTTGTTGATTATTTGCGTTAGTCATATCTGCAAGGGCGTAAATGTAACACAACATCGAAATAAACAAGGCCGTCTGAAAACTCATTCCACCCAGCCTACGCATCATGACTTACAACGAACTCAGCCACTTTTTTCAGGAAGCCGCACGCTATCCTGCTCTAACGGGCAGCCTCCGTAACCATCTGTTTGCCGCAACGCAGCCACTCCGGGCAGCAGTGCTCCTGGCCGTGGTTTGCCGCTCCAGGCAGTGGGAAGTTTTACTGACACGCCGCTCCGACACCTTACGCCACCATACCGGGCAGATTGCTCTGGCTGGCGGCCGGTGCGATCCGCAAGATAATGGCCCCACCTGCACTGCTTTACGTGAAACGGCCGAAGAAACCGGCATTGCCTCTGCACAATGGCAAACTTTCCCGCCTTTCGAACCTTATTACACGCCGTCGGGTTACGCCGTATTTCCCGTCCCCGCCCTCAGTAGGGACAATCCGCCCACACAAGCCAATGCCGATGAAGTAGCGGAAATATTTTATGTGCCGCTCGCTTTTGTGCTTGATAAAAACAATTACCAAAGCCGCGAGCTTCACTATAACGGTCGAACCCTCAGCACGCCTACTCTGCCGTATCTGCACTACGACATCTGGGGACTGACCGCTACAATTTTGTATGATTTGGCCGAACGCTACGAACAACACACTCTGTGCGTTTCCTCTTGAAAAACATATTGAATAATGCGGCACGTTCGACAGGCCGTCTGAAAAGTTTCCCAATACTTTTCAGACGGCCTGATCACCATAAAAACAAAGCAGAGGCCGTCTGAAACAAAAAAGCACCGTATCTCTACGGTGCTTTTTATGCCAAACCGCTTTTCAGACGGCCTGCCGGTTACGGATGCTTATGCTTATTGGCCCGCTTTCAGACCCTGCCATAAACGTACGCTCAATTTCACCGCATTGGGCGATTTCGGCAGAACCACAAAACTCTTGGCCTTCACTTCCTCGCTCGGGAAAATCGAGTTGTCTTCGGCAAATGATTTTTCCATCAACTCGCGGGCAGGTTTGCTGGCGGGAGCGTAAGTAACGAAATTTCCGTTTTTCGCCGCCACTTGCGGATCAAGCGTATAACTGATGTATTGATGCGCGTTGGCAACGTTTTGCGCACCTTTTGGAATCATGAACGAGTCGATCCAGATGCCTACACCGCTTTTCGGGGTAAGCACTTCGATGTTTACACCGTTTTTGGAATCTTTGGCGCGGTTTTTAGCAATATTCAAATCACCGCCGTAACCGACTGCCACGCAAAGATTACCTGCCGCCATATCGTCGATATAGCCTGAAGAACTGAAGCGTTTCACGTCGGGGCGTACTTTTTTCATCATTTCCACAGCCGCTTTCAAATCATCAGCGTTTTCGCTGTTGGGGTCTTTGCCAATGTAGTTCAAAGCCAGCGGAATTTGTTCGGTGGGGCTGTCGAAGAAACTGATGCCGCATGATTTCAGTTTGGCGGTATATTCGGGATTGAATACCAAATCCCATTCGTTTTCAGGCAGTTTGTCGGTTCCCAAGGCTTTGGTTACTTGGTCTTTATTGATGGCAAGTGTGTTGATGCCCCAGAAATAAGGCACGGCATATTTGTTGCCCGGATCAACCTGATCCATCATTTTCAACAGATCGGGATCGATATTGCCGTAATTGGCAATCATGCTTTTATCGATTTCCTGATAAGCACCCGCTTTAATCTGACGGCCGACGTTGGCAATCGAAGGAGCAACCAAATCATAGCCCGATTTACCGGTAAGCATTTTGGCTTCCAGCGTTTCGTTGCTGTCGTAATAATCGTAGCGGACTTTGACTTTGTTGGCCTTTTCAAACCCGCTCACGGTTACCGGATCGACATAATCAGACCAGTTATAAATATTCAGATTACCCGTTGCCGGAGCAGCCGCCGTTTGTTGCCGTTCGCCGCTTGCCGCCGTGTTTTCTGCCGTTTGTTGCGTATCGGTGTTCCCCGAACCGCCGCACGCCGCTAAAAACAGGCCTGCCATGGCAGAAACCAACCAAGTTTTTTTCATCTTCTTATCCTTCAAAAAAACGTACCGGAAAAAGTACAAAAAAATATTAATCATGCAACGGCAGCGGGCTGCATGCAGCAAGCACCGAGCATTCGGCAACAGGGCGAATTAAACGGCAAAATCCTTTGAGATGCAATACCTTACAAGGTAAAAACAAACATTTTTTAACACAAATTCCGATAGGTTTTTCATCATAAACAACAAATTTTTTCAGACGGCCCGGCCAAGTATGGGAAAAAATCTTCAGACGGCCTGCAAATTTGTCAAATCAGCTGCATTTATGGGAAAATCCTATGATTGAATTTTATGCAAGGGCGACACGAAATGCTGGATAGAGAAGGATATCGCCCCAATGTCGGTATTATATTGACCAACGACCGCAACGAAGTATTCTGGGGCAAACGGGTGCGCGAGCATTCGTGGCAGTTTCCGCAAGGCGGCATCAAACCGGGCGAAAGCCCCGAAACGGCGATGTATCGGGAGCTTTTGGAAGAAGTCGGCCTGCTGCCGCATCACGTTAAGATACTCGGCCGGACACGCGACTGGCTGCGTTACGACGTGCCTACCCATTGGGTGCGGCGGGAATGGCGCGGTTCGTACCGCGGGCAGAAGCAGATTTGGTATCTGTTGCGCTTGGTGGGCCGCGAAAGCGACGTGCATCTGCGCGCGACCAGCCACCCCGAATTCGACGGCTGGCGTTGGCATCAATATTGGGCACCGATAGACGAAGTGATTGATTTCAAACGCGGCGTGTACGAAGGCGCATTGAGCGAGCTTTCCCGCTTTTTGCGCGGTTTGGAAACGCTGGAAGAATTCACCCGCCGCCAACTGGAACTCAAATAATCCCTCCAAACGCTTTCAGGCCGTCTGAAAGCGTTTTTTATGTTCAGACGGCCTCACTGATTAAAACCTGCCACAAACACACTGCCCATAAAATCTTCCTACCCTTCCCGAACTTGGAGAACAACATGAAAGACTTTACCCTCTACACCGTCCCCCAATCACGCGGCGGCATGGCTTTATGGATGCTTGAAGAATGCGGAGCCGATTACGACACCGTGCTGCTTTCTTTCGACAGCCTCAAATCTGCCGACTATCTCGCCGTTAACCCCATGGGTAAGGTACCCGCCTTGAAACACCGCGGCGAAGTACTAACCGAATCTGCCGCCATCGTTACCTACCTTGCCGAACAATTTCCCGAAAAAAATCTGATTCCCGCAGCGGGCAGCGAAGAGCGCGGGCAATATTACCGCTGGCTGCTGTTTGCCGTTCATCTCGAATATGCCGGCATGGACAAAAGGCGCGGCCTTGAAAACGATGGCAACATCAGCCGGGCCATCGGTTACGGCGACTTAAACACCGCCTTAAATACCTTGCTCCAGCACCTCGACGGCCGCGAATATATGGTCGGCAACCACTTTACCGCGCTCGACCTTTACTACGCCGGTTTGTTGGATTGGCTGGTCAACCGTGTTGGCGTATTGCCTGCCGACCCTGTGCTCACAAACTACATCAAGCACCATGCCCAACGTCCCGCAGCGGTGCGTGCCGCAGAATGGAACGGTTGATTGGTTGTGAAAACAGCTTGAGGCCGTCTGAAATCTTTTTCAGACGGCCTCATCTGCTTCAATACCCGCTCTGCTTTTCCGATGCCGTCTGAAACCCCGTTTAAATCATGCTAAAATCCAGCCCGAATCCAACATTGATCTATCTTTTCAAACGACCTGCCGCAATAGGCCGTCTGAAACCGCTTAAACATTTGACTGCGTAACCCTCATGACCACACCCCAATACAGCGAATCCAGTATCACCGTCCTCAAAGGCTTGGAGCCGGTAAAAGAACGGCCGGGCATGTATACCCGCACCGACAGCCCTACCCATATCTGCCAAGAGGTGATCGACAACGCCGCCGACGAAGCGCTCGGCGGTTTTGCCGATGAAATCAAAGTAGAAATCCATGAAGACGGCTCGCTTTCCGTGCGCGACAACGGGCGCGGCATTCCGGTGGGGCTACATCCGGTGGAAGGTTTGCCGGTGGTGGAGCTGGTGTTCACGCAGCTTCATGCGGGCGGTAAGTTCAACAAGAAAGACGGCGGCAGTGCGTATGCTTTTTCAGGCGGCCTGCACGGGGTGGGCGTGTCGGTAACCAACGCGCTTTCCAAACGCCTCGAAGTGACCGTGAAGCGCGAAGGCAAAATCCACCGCATCGTGTTTGCGGGCGGCGCGGTGGTGGAGCCGCTGGCCGAAGTCGGCAAATGTGCGGTGAAAGACAGCGGCACCGAAGTGCGCGTGTGGCCGGACGGCAAATATTTTGAAAGCCCGCAATACAGCATCGCCGAACTCGAACGCCTGTTGCGCGCCAAAGCCGTGCTGCTGCCGGGCGTTACCGTGTCGCTCACCCGCCCCGTTAAAGGCCAGCCCGAGCCGCACGTGCAGACGTGGCATTACCCCAACGGCCTGAAAAGCTATCTGCTCGACTTAATCAGCGAGGCGCAGGAAGCCGTGCCGGTGTTCGCTTCGGAAAACTATCTTTCAGACGGCCACGACAGCGATTTCAGCGCGGGCGAAGGTGCGGCGTTTGCACTCACTTGGCTGGAAGAAGGTTCGTGCAACAGCGAAAGCTATGTAAACCTGATTCCTACCCCGCTCGGCGGCACGCACGAAGCCGGTTTGAAACAGGCGGTGTTCCAAGCGGTAAACAACTTCATCAACCACCACAACCTGCTGCCGCGCGGCGTGAAAGTGCAGAGCGACGACGTATTCAGCCGCGTGGCATTCGTGTTGTCCGCCCGCGTGCTCGACCCGCAATTCCAAGGCCAAACCAAAGACAAGCTCACCAACCGCGACGCGCTCAAGCTCGTCGCCGCCGTGTCGGGCGACCCGCTGGAATTGTGGCTTAACCAAAACGTCGAAGCCGGTAAAAAAATCGCCGAACTCGCCATCAAGCAGGCACAGGCGCGGATGCGTTCGGTAAAAAAAATCGAGAAGAAAAAAGGCAGCGGTGTGGCCGTGCTGCCCGGCAAGCTCACCGATTGCGAAAGCGAAGACATCCGCGAAAACGAACTCTTCTTAGTAGAGGGCGATTCGGCGGGCGGCTCGGCCAAACTCGCGCGCGACAAAGCCACCCAAGCCATTTTGCCCTTGCGCGGCAAAGTGTTGAACAGTTTTGAAGTGCATCAAGACCAACTGTTCGGCAATGCCGAAATCCATGACATCGCCGTCGCCATCGGCGTTGATCCGCACGGTGCGAATGACAACCCCGATTTAAGCGGCCTGCGTTATGGCAAAATCGCCATCCTCTCCGATGCCGACGTGGACGGCTCGCACATCCAAGTGCTGCTGCTCACCCTGTTTTACCGCCACTTCCCCAAACTGGTTTCAGACGGCCACATCTATGTCGCCCAACCGCCGCTGTTCCGCGTGGACGTGAACGCGCAAGGCAAAAGCAAACCCGCGCGCAAATTCTACGCACTCGATCAGGGCGAATTGGACGGCATTTTGGAGCGGCTGCAAAAAGAAGGCGTGAAAGAAACCGCCTATTCCATCAGCCGTTTCAAAGGCTTGGGCGAGATGAACCCCGACCAGCTCAAAGACACCACCATGCACCCCGATACCCGCCGCCTGTTGCAGGTGCAGATTCCCGAAACGGCTCACGAACAAACCCACAGCATCTTTGTCAAACTGATGGGCAAAGGCGAAGCCGCCAGCCGCCGCGCGTGGATGGAAGCCGAAGGCGATACGGCGGAAGTAGATATTTGATTTCAGACGGCCTTGTCGGTACAAGAGGCCGTCTGAAACAGATTACGGCTTTTACTACCTGCCAACCTTTATCAAAGGCCGTCTGAAACATACGGCAGCAAAAGCACGACGCTGCCGCAGCAACAGATAACTTTTCAGACGGCCCCAACCAATCGAGGAAGCAATATGAATCCTAAAAAAATCACCGTTGTCGGCAGCATCAACATGGACTTGGTTACCGGCTCGCCCCGCTTCCCCAAACAGGGCGAAACGCTTTTGGGCACGTCGTTCAACCGCTTCATGGGCGGCAAAGGAGCCAACCAAGCCGTGGCCGCCGCGCGTTTGGGGGCGGACGTGTGCATGATAGGTGCAGTCGGCAACGACGGCTTCGGCAGCGAACTGCTCGCCCATCTCAAGCAGGAAGGCGTTGATACCGCACACGTCAAAATCTTGCCTCATCTGCCCACCGGCATGGCCAACATTACCGTGGCCGGGGGCGACAACCACATCATCGTGGTTTCCGGCGCAAACTTCGGTATCACGCCCGCCGACATCGAAACCTGCGAAGCCCGCATTGCCGAATCCGATGTGGTTTTAAGCCAGCTTGAAATTCCGATGGAATGTGTGATTACCGCCGCCAAGCTCGCCCGCAAACACGGCAAGCCGTTCGTGCTCAACCCCGCCCCCGCCCAAAAACTGCCCGCCGGGCTGCTCGAATTGGTTACACTGCTCACCCCCAACGCCTACGAACTCGCCATCAGCTTGGGGCTGCCGGAAGACACGCCGGTCGAAACCTTAATCCGGCAGGCAGGCCGCCCCGTGCTGATGACGCGCGGCAGCGAAGGCGTGGTCTACAACGACGACAACGGCACGTTGCACAGACAACCGAGCTTTAAAGTTACCCCCGTCGACACCACCGGCGCGGGCGATACCTTTAACGGCGCATTTGCCGTCTTCCTCCATGAAGGAATGGCAACCGCCGTGCGCAAAGCCTGCGCCGCCGCAGCCTTGTCGGTAACCAAAGCCGGTGCGCAAGGCGGCATGCCCACTTTGGCGGAGTTGGAAGCGTTTTTGGCGCAACAGAAATAATCCTGCCTTTGCCATTGTAAGAAGGCCGTCTGAAACTTTTCAGACGGCCTTTTGCCAATCAGCCTTTTTTGCGGTGGATAAAGAAAGCCACTACCGCCGCGATAATGAAGAAAATGCTGATAAAGGGAATGCCATCCTGCTTGGGAGACAACAGAAAATTCACCACCGAAAGCACCAAGAAAGCGATGGAAAGTTTGAGATAGTATCCTTTTTTCATTAAGCATCCTTTTTGAAAAATAAAAGCAGAACGGTTCAGGCATTGAAAAACCGAAGCCGCCCGAACACAGATCCGTCCGGTAACGACCGTTACTTTTACTGAAGGTTCTGTATTTGCGGCACGTATCCGATACCGGCATACGGCAACGCAGCCGCAGCAGCGTGCGTTGGCATTCCCTGCTATATCGACTCCTTCGTATCGGTTACGGGAATCCCACCCTATCTCCGACATACAAAAAAAGGCCGTCTGAAAATATTTTCAGACGGCCTCTTCTCCTCCCAACAACTTACCCGGTGAGGATTATTCCCCGTAATAAGCCTTAGTCAAGATTTCTTCCATATCGGCCACCATCGGTAGGCGCGGATTGGCGGGAGAACATTGGTCTTCGTAAGCCATCATCGCCAACTCTTTGCGGGCAGCCATGAAGGCTTTCTCATCAATACCTTGTTCTTTAAACGACATATTGATGCCCACTTTGCGTGCCAACTCGTCGCAGGCTTTGGCGAAAGATTCCACGCCTTCGGCCGGAGTGCTGCAAGGCAAGCCGAGGGTACGGGCGATTTCTTGGTATTTCACGTCGGCTTTGTAGTGGTTGTATTTCGGCCAAGTGGCGGTTTTTTGCGGACGCGTACCGTTGTAACGGATCACGTGCGGCATCAGAATCGCGTTGGTACGGCCGTGCGGCGTGTGGAATTTTCCGCCGATTTTGTGCGCTAATGAGTGGTTCATCCCCAAAAACGCGTTGGCAAACGCCATACCCGCAATGGTCGAGGCATTGTGCATGCGCTCGCGGGCTTCGGGGTCTTCGGCTCCGTATTTGTACGAACGCTCCAAGAATTCGAACACCAGCTTGATGGCCTGCAATGCCAAACCGTCGGTAAAGTCGTTGGCCAGCACGGAAACATAGGCTTCTACGGCGTGGGTCAATACGTCCAAACCGGTATCGGCGGTAACGTGCGCGGGCACGGTCATGGTAAATGCGGGGTCTACGATGGCAATGGTCGGAGTGAGCGAGTAGTCGGCAATCGGGTATTTTTTGTCGCCGTCGCTGATTACGGTAAACGGAGTAACTTCCGAACCGGTGCCCGAAGTCGTCGGAATGCCGATGAATTTGGCTTTGCGGCCCAATTCGGGGAAGCGGAAGGCGCGTTTGCGGATGTCCATGAATTTTTGCACCAAATCTTCAAATTCGACTTGGGGCTGCTCGTAAAAGAGCCACATGGCTTTGGCCGCATCCATAGCCGAACCGCCGCCCAATGCGATAATGGTATCGGGCTGGAAGCTGCGCATCAGATCGGTGCCTTTGTATACGGTTTGCACGCTGGGATCCGGCTCGACATCGGTAAACAACTGTACGGTTACTTTGTTTTTACGCAAGTGCAATTGATGGGTTACTTTATCGACAAAGCCCAAATCCACCATAGAGCGGTCGGTAACGATCATCACTTTTTCGCACTCTTTCATATCTTGCAGATATTGGATGGAGTCGCGTTCAAAATAAATTTTGGCGGGCACTTTAAACCATTGCATGTTGTTTCTCCGACGGCCTATTTTTTTGATGTTCAACAGATTGACGGCGCTGACGTTGTTGCCGACCGAGTTTTTGCCGTAAGAGCCGCAACCGAGCGTCAGAGAAGGCAGGAAAGCGTTGTACACGTCGCCGATGCCGCCGAAAGTCGAAGGAGAATTCCAAATAACGCGGATGGCTTTCACGCGCGCGCCGAATTCTTTAACCAAATCCCTGTCGGCCGTGTGAATGGCGGCGGAGTGGCCCAAACCGTCGAATTCCACCATTTGCTCGGAAAGTTTCAAGCCTTCTTCGCTACTGGTTGCTTTCAAAAGAGCCAGCACGGGAGAAAGTTTTTCGCGGGTGAGCGGTTCTTTGGGGCCCACTTCGCGGCATTCCGCCATCAGGATATTGGTTTTTTCAGGCACGCTGAAACCGGCTTGCTCGGCAATCCATGCGGCGGATTTGCCTACCACGGCGGAGTTCAATTTGGCCAAGCTGCAATTTTTACTGTCGGCTTTCACACCGAAAATAAAGTCTTCCAACAGCGCTTTTTCTTTTTTGTTGACAACATAAACGCCGTAAGACTTCATCTCGGCAACCAGCTCGTCGTAAATTTCCTTATCTGCGATTACCGCCTGTTCACTGGCGCAAATCATGCCGTTATCAAACGCTTTCGACATCACAATATCGTGTGCCGCCTGCCAGATGTCGGCGGATTTTTCCACATAAGCCGGCACGTTGCCTGCACCCACACCGAGTGCAGGTTTTCCGCAGGAATAAGCCGCTTCCACCATCGCATTGCCGCCGGTAGCCAGGATAGTGGCGATACCCGGATGCTTCATTAATGAAGACGTACCTTCCATAGAAGGTTTTTCAATCCATTGGATACAGTTTTCAGGCGCACCGGCCGCAACTGCGGCATCGCGCACAATCTGTGCGGCATGTGCGGAACATTGCTGGGCGGAAGGATGGAACGAAAACACAATCGGATTGCGTGTTTTCAAAGAAATCAATGCCTTAAAAATCGTAGTAGAAGTGGGATTGGTCGTCGGCACGATACCGCATACCACGCCCACAGGGTCGGCGATTTCGGTAATACCCGTTACATCGTCTTCACTGATGACTCCCACTGTTTTCAAATCGCGCAGGCGGCGCACTACGTTTTCGCAGGCAAACAGGTTTTTAGTGGCTTTGTCTTCAAATATTCCACGGCCGGTTTCTTCCACCGCATGCATGGCAAGCTCGCCGTGTTTGGCCAGTGCCGCAATCGACGCTTTGGCAACGATATAATCGATTTGTTCTTGATTTAACTGACGGAAAGCCTCCAGCGCAACCAAACCTCTTTCAACCAAGCTGTTTACCTCGGCCACTGCTGGGCTTACGGCGGTATCGGCAGATGCGTTCATGTGGTTGTCTCCTGATAGTGTACAAATAAAAAATCTCACTTACGAAACAGTATAAGTAATATTACTACAAAATATATTGACCTAAATCAGAAAGCCTTGCTTCGTCAAACTGTTTTCCGCAACATTTACCCGTCTTCAAAATTAATCTATAAACTTTGAAAAGACAATATCTTAACTATAAACATAAAAATATAAAACCGTCGGTTTTCTTCATTGCCGCCTAACCGGCTATTTAATTTCAACATACCTACTTTTCTTTCATATCCGTACATATCCGGTAAAAAAATTACAAACATATAAAAACATCAGGCCGTCTGAAAAGATTATTCGGGGTGTTCCCTGTCTTTTCAGACGGCCTGATGCTTCCGCAAAATGCTTATAACAAAGCCTGAATTTCTTTTTCCATTTCCAACGGTGTTACGGTGGGAGCAAACCTCCCCACCACCTCACCCTCGCGATTTATCAAAAATTTTGTGAAATTCCATTTAATATCGGCATCCTCATGCCCCATACCGGTAGCTGCCAGCTTCAACAGCCAATCTTTTATCCTATGGCCGCTTCGGTCGTTCGGCTGCCGCGACTTCAAATAGACATAAAGCGGATGGGCGTTTGCCCCGTTTACTTCTATTTTGTCGAAAATCTTAAACTGCGTGCCGAACTTGGTCCGGCATATTTGCACAATTTCCCCGCCGCTTTCCGGTGCCTGATGCCGAAACTGGTTGCACGGGAAATCGAGAATTTCCAACCCCTGCCCCGAATAACGGCTGTAAAGTTGCTGCAACTCTTTATATTGCGGTGTCAGCCCGCAGCGGGTGGCCGTATTCACAATCAGCAGCACCTTGCCCCGATAGCCCGACAACGCCACAATACCGCCTTGTGCATCTTTCACATTGAAATCGTAAAAGTTCATCTTTCTTCCTTTTGTTGCGCTTTTTTTCAGACGGCCTCACGCCAAAGAAAAACGCCGCTCTTTACGAACGGCGTTTAAAGCAATCAGATTATTTACGCAAGCCCAAACGGGTAATCAACTCGCGGTAAGTATCCGGTTTGGTGCGGCGCAAGTAGGCCAGCAGGCGGCGGCGTTGGCTTACCATTTTCAGCAAACCGCGACGGCTGTGGTGGTCTTTAGGATTTGCTTTGAAGTGTGGAGTCAAATCGTTGATACGGAAGGTCAGCAGAGCTACTTGAACTTCTGAAGAACCAGTATCGCCTTCTTTGCGTTGGAAATCTTTAACAATTTGTGCTTTTTGTTCTACGGTCAATGCCATAATGGATAAACTCCGATAAATAAAATGAACCTTTCGGTTCGGACAAGTTTGCCAAGCCTAAACCCGTGCAAACTCCTGAATTCGTTAATAACGAGAGCCGGATTATGCCACAGCTTATTAAAGTTTGCACGGTTTTATCGGAAACCGGCAAACAGATGTTGTAAACTGTTTTCTTCCCTGTATAAGGCCGTCTGAAAACCATTATTGGCCGGCCATATTTTTACCTGCCAGCGAGAATACCATGCCAGAATTACCCGAAGTCGAAACCGCATTGCGCGGTATCAGCCCGCATATCAGCGGCCGAACCGTTAAAAACACTGTCGTACGCCAACCCAAACTGCGTTTTCCGGTTACACCTGATTTAGCCGGCATCCTGCACAACCAAACCGTTTTAAGCTGTACCCGTCGCGCCAAATATCTGTTAGTCGGTTTCAATACCGGCGTGCTGCTGATCCATTTGGGGATGTCGGGCAGCCTGCGCATCCTCACCGCTGAAAATCCCGATATCGACAATCCCGGCAAACACGACCATGTCGATATTGTTTTCGACAACGGCACCGTGCTGCGTTATCGCGATCCGCGCCGTTTCGGTATGGTTTCATGGTTTGCGGGTGCCGCCGAACATCACCCCCTGCTCGCCGCCCTTGGTCCTGAACCGTTCGAACCGCAATTCGATGCTGCTTATCTGTACTCGAAACTGCACGCACAAAAGCGGGCCGTCAAACTCGCTTTGATGGATAATGCCGTGGTAGTCGGTATTGGCAATATTTACGCCAACGAAAGCCTGTTTAAAGCCGGCATTTCCCCCAAACGCCCCGCCGACAAAATCACCAAGCAAGAATGCGTAAAGCTGGTGGAAACGATACAGGCCGTCTTAAACCGCGCCATTGCCACCGGCGGCAGCACTCTGCGCGATTTTGTCGACAGCAACGGACAAAGCGGCTATTTCCAACAGGAATACACCGTATACGGCCGACACAACGAGCCCTGCGTACAATGCGGCGAACTGATTCAGAAAGAAACCCTCGGGCAGCGCGGCACATTCTATTGCAGCCGCTGTCAGAAATAATTTTCAGACGGCCTATTGCAAAGACTTGGTAACAGGCCGTCTGAAAACCGCTTTCCGACTCACAGCAAAGCAAACACTTGTAATATAATCCACGCCTTGCATTTTGATAAAGAACACTTCCCCGATGCCTGCACAAAAAGCCCCCCTCACCCTCCGCTTTGCCCGCCTATTCAAACTGGTAGTCTGGCTGTTTAAAACAGGCCGTAACCTGAACCGGATAGACGGCAGCGACCCCGAGCAGCGCAACCGCGCCATCATCACACTAGGCTCCACCGCTTTGCAGGCACTGGGCGTCAAATTGGATGTTTCCACCCCGCCCGAACATTTCCACACGCACGGCAATTTGGTGGTGGCAAACCATGTTTCATGGCTGGATATTTTCGCCATGAGCGCACTTTATCCCAGCAGTTTTATCGCCAAGCAAGAAATCAGCAACTGGCCCGTGCTCGGCAAAATGGGGCGTAACGCCGGCACGGTTTTCATCAACCGCAATTCGCGCAAAGATGTCGAACCCATCAACCAAGCCATTGCCGCCGCTTTAAAATCCGGCCAAAACGTCAGCTTTTTTCCCGAAGCAAAAACCTCTTCAGGCACCAGTGTTCTGCCGTTTAAAGCCGCGTTGTTTCAATCCGCCATCGACAGCAACGCACCGGTTCAGGTTATGGCTTTGCGCTATTACGACCATTTGGGCAACCGCACCACCGAGCCTTCCTATGCCAACGTGAGCCTGCTGCATTCCATCTGGCGCGTGGTTTCCATGCCCGAACTGCATATCCGCGTCGATTTCTCCAAGCCGGTTTATCCCGACGAACGCCCCGAAACCGACCGCTTTACCCTGAAAGACATCGCCGAAGCATTCGTGCGCAAAAAAGTAGAGGAAGACGAATAACCCAAAGCCGGCAAACCTTCTTTTTCAGACGGCCTTTTATGTTACACTTGCCGCCTGTATCCATTTTCCCACATAAAAAATCATGGCAGGCAATACATTCGGACAACTCTTCACCGTAACCACTTTCGGCGAAAGCCACGGCCCCGCATTGGGCTGCATCATCGACGGCTGCCCGCCCGGGCTTGCATTAAGTATCGCCGACATCCAAACCGATCTCGACCGCCGCAAACCCGGCACCAGCCGCCACGTTACCCAACGGCGCGAAGCCGACGAGGTGGAAATCCTTTCCGGCGTATTTGAAGGTAAAACCACCGGCACACCGATTGCCCTGCTCATCCGCAATACCGACCAGCGCAGCAAAGACTACGGCAACATCGCCCAAAGTTTCCGCCCCGGCCACGCCGACTACACCTATTGGCACAAATACGGCATCCGCGACTACCGCGGCGGCGGCCGCAGCTCCGCCCGCGAAACCGCCGCCCGCGTTGCCGCCGGAGCAGTGGCGAAGAAATGGCTGAAAGAACAATTCGGCACCGAAATCACCGCCTACGTTACCCAAGTAGGCGAAAAAACCATCGCCTTCGAAGGTTACGGACACATCGGCAACAACCCCTTTTTCGCCGCCAACCAAAGCCAAATTACCGAACTCGAAAGCTATATGGACAGCATCCGCAAATCGCTGGATTCGGTCGGGGCCAAACTCGCTATCGAAGCCCGCAACATACCCGTCGGCTTGGGCGAACCCGTATTCGACCGTTTGGATGCCGACATCGCCCATGCCATGATGTCGATTAACGCCGTCAAAGGCGTAGAAATCGGCGCAGGTTTCGGCTGCGTTACCCAGCGCGGCAGCGAACACGGCGACGAACTCACCCCCGAAGGCTTCTTGTCCAACCACGCAGGCGGCATCTTGGGCGGCATCAGCACCGGACAAGACATTACGGTAAACATCGCCGTCAAACCCACCAGCAGCATCGCCACCCCGCGCCGCTCGATTGATATACACGGCAACCCTGTCGAATTGGCTACCCACGGCCGCCACGACCCCTGCGTCGGCCTGCGCGCCGCTCCGATTGCCGAAGCCATGCTTGCCCTGGTGCTGATCGATCATGTCCTGCGCCACCGTGCACAAAATGCCGATGTGAGCGTGGCTACGCCTAATATCGCCCGCCGTTAAAATCCAAACCGAGTGAGGCCGTCTGAAAATATCTTTTCAGACGGCCTTTTCAACATCATGCTGCGTAACAACAAACCATAACCCGAAACGCTGTGAGATAGCAGAAAAATTCAAGTATATGCCGATAAAACCTTAGCCAAAACACTCACTTTATACTAAAATGCCCCCAATTTTCAGCCCTCTACACAGGGCAACGGGTTTATTCACAGGAATACAGACATGACGAAAGAAACCGCTTTGGGTGCTGCACTGAAATCCGCAGTACAAACCATGAGCAAAAAGAAACAAACCGATATGATTGCCGACCACATCTACAATAAATACGATGTGTTCAAGCGTTTCAAGCCGCTAGCCGTCGGTATCGACCAAGACCTTGCTACCGCCCTGCCCCAATTCGATCCGGCTCTGATTGCCCGCGTATTGGCCAATCACTGCCGCCGCCCGCGCTACCTCAAAGCTTTGGCTCGTGGCGGCAAACGCTTCGACCTGAACAACCGCTTCAAAGGCGAAGTAAGCCCCGAAGAACAGGCTATAGCCCAACAGCACCCTGCCGTGCAGCAGGCTTTGGCCGCCCAAGCCGAACGCAAAGCAACCCAAAATGAAACGGCACCGCAACCTACCGGCGAAGTTCCCCTTCCGGAAACCCAAACTGCCGACGAAACCGAAGGATAAAGCACTCCTGCTTATACAAAAACGGCCTGTTTAATCAACAGGCCGTTTTTGTATTGCCCGATTCGGGCAAACATCTGAGGCCGTCTGAAAACAGAAAGCAAATGTCTGTAGTTTTATCTTTGCCTTGCGCATAAAAATCTGCATTCATCACCCCTACGGTACACTAAATAAATATCCTTCCCTATCAAACTTCTATATTCATTCCTTGTCAAAGTTATGCGAAATGCGGCTTCACCCTAACATTTTTTAAAGCTGGCGGCCGCATGATTTACCGATAGCCATCCCACAGGCCGTCTGAAAAGCCTTCTTCCGCTTACCGAGAAACCTGAAGTTTCCTTTGCACGGTCTATGTCACGCTTCACAATATTTGCATTCAAAAAGTTTTTATTTTCAACTCAACAAAGCGAGGATACTTATGAACCAGTCAAAACTTCTTTTCTGGTCGATTACGGTGGCTTTGGCAGGTTTTCTATTCGGCTTTGATACCGTAGTGATTTCAGGTGCGGATCAAGCCCTTCAAAAACTGTGGAACAGCCCCGATTGGTTTCACGGAATCGTTGTCATGTCGTCGGCTTTATGGGGGACGGTTATCGGTGCCCTCTTCGGCAGCATCCCTACCGACAAACTCGGCCGGAAAAAAACCCTGATTTTCATCGGCTTCTTATATATCGTCGGTTCGCTCGGTTCTGCGCTGGTTTCCAACCCGTGGCAGTTTGCATTTTTCCGTTTTATCGGTGGTTTGGGGGTGGGAGCATCCACGATTGCGGCCCCGGCTTATGTGTCTGAAATAGCTCCGCCGGAAAAACGCGGCCGCTTGGTAGCCATGTATCAATTTAATATCGTATTCGGCATTTTGATAGCCTATCTTTCCAATTTTTTATTCAGCAGCTTGGAGCTTGGTGCAAACACTTGGCGTTGGATGTTGGGTGTACAAGTTGTTCCTTCCGTAATCTATACACTGATGGTATTCACCATCCCGATGTCGCCGCGCTGGTTGATGATGCAAGGGCGTTATGACGAAGCACGCTCGGTATTGCAACAGGTAAACCCCCATGCGGATATCAATGAGTTGATGGCGGCTGCCAAAGCTGACAGCGGGCATAGAAAGGAAAGCCTGTGGCTGAAAAAATACCGGCTGCCGGTATTGCTGGCTTTTCTGATTGCTTTTTTTAACCAAATGTCGGGCATCAATGCTTTTCTGTACTATGCCCCGCGTATTTTTGAAATCGCCGGTTTGGAAAAAAGCGCTGCCATGTTAAGCAGCGTAGGCATCGGTTTGATCAATCTGATTTTTACCTTCGTCGGTTTGGCATTAATCGACAAGTTCGGCCGCCGCCAATTGATGTATATCGGTTCTTTCGGCTATATCATCTCATTAGGTTTGGTATCATTGGCATTCTTTCTGCAATGGAAAGGCATGGCCGTACCCTTGTTTTTCTTCCTGTTTATCGCCGCACACGCCATCGGCCAAGGTACGGTAATCTGGGTATTTATTTCCGAGATTTTCCCCAGCCATCTGCGTGCCCAAGGCCAATCCCTCGGCAGCTCCACCCACTGGGTACTTGCTGCGGCCATTCCCGCCATGATTCCGTTTTTATTCGGCAGCATCGGTGCGGCATGGGTATTCGTAGGCTTTACCGTTATGATGGTGCTGCAACTGGTATTCGTGATATTTATGATGCCCGAAACCAAAGGTGTACCGTTGGAAGAACTCTCTCAATCACTGATTAAGGAAAACGTATCATGAAAGTAACCAGTTTCGGCGAAGTATTATGGGACGATCTCCCCGGTGGCAAAGTATTGGGAGGTGCGCCGCTCAATGTGCTCGTTCGCCTACGTTCGCTGGGTATCGATTGCAGTATCATCAGCTGCAGGGGAAACGATGCGGACGGCGAAGAACTATTGCGGCAAATTGAAAACAAAAACGTCGCTACTGACTTGCTACAGGTTTCTGACGAACAGGCCACCGGTTTAGTAAAAGTAACGCTTGATTCATCAGGCTGTGCGTCTTACGACATCGTTTATCCTTGCGCTTGGGACAAAATCCGATTTGAAGAGGCCGCGCTCAAATGTGTAGCGGAATCCGATGCCTTTATTTACGGCAGCCTGTCGACCCGCGACGAAGTTTCCCGTAACACACTGGAACGACTGTTAGAGAAAGCCAAATTTAAAATCTTCGATGTCAACCTGCGCCCGCCCCACTACGACAGCAACCGCCTGCTTTCTATGATCAAACAGGCCGACCTAGTGAAACTGAACGACGATGAACTATACGAATTGGCACAGGCATACGGCTCAAAACAGCACTCTCTCGAGCAAAACATCTGCTATCTCGCCGAACTGTGCGGCATATCGCGAATCTGCGTAACGCTGGGCAGCCATGGTGCCGTGTATTTTGACGATGGAAAAATCTATCACCACTGCGGTTTCCGCGTTAAAGTGGCCGACACCGTCGGTTCGGGCGACAGTTTTCTGGCTGGTTTAACCTACCAACTGCTCAACAAAGCACAACCCCAAGAAGCCTTAACCTTCGCTTGTGCTCTGGGAGCACTGGTTGCAGCACACCACGGTGCGACACCCGAAATCAGCCTGCAGG
The DNA here is from genome assembly GCF_900637855.1 of Neisseria animaloris. Taxonomy (NCBI): domain Bacteria; kingdom Pseudomonadati; phylum Pseudomonadota; class Betaproteobacteria; order Neisseriales; family Neisseriaceae; genus Neisseria; species Neisseria animaloris. The sequence continues at coordinate 2,142,123 of NZ_LR134440.1, read as the reverse complement.
AAATCGAAAACTTCATTCATCCTGTTTGATCTCCGAGCCACCTCAACCCAATGGCCGTCTGAAAATACCAAACCTTTTCAGACGGCCTCTTACATTCAATTTGCCCCACAGCTACACGATTCAGGTAAAATGCAGCACTTTCATTTATTGCCGCCACACACACATGACTATCGAAAAAACTTCCAAAACCAAATACTGGCTGTTGGCTATTATTGCCATCATCCTCGACCAAGTCAGCAAAACCGCCATACTCAACCGCTTCGAATATACCGAACGGCTCAATATCATTCCGAATTTCTTTGACCTGACATTGGTTTACAACACCGGTGCCGCCTTCAGCTTTTTGGCCGATGCGGGAGGTTGGCAAAAATATTTCTTCCTCGGTCTGGCTGCGGTTATCAGCTTTTATCTGGCCCGTGCGATTGTAAAAGACGATTTCGGCACATGGGGCAAGCTCGGTGCGGCAATGGTTATCGGCGGTGCATTCGGCAATGTAATCGACCGCCTGATTCACGGCCATGTGGTTGATTTTTTGTTGTTTTACTGGAAAAACTGGTATTATCCCGCATTTAATGTCGCCGACAGTTTTATCTGCGTCGGCGCGGTGATGCTGGTTATCGACGGATTCAAACATAAAAAAGACGACAAACAGGCCGTCTGAAAACATACATACCCAAACTTCAAACCATGACAAAAAAAACCATTTTATTAGCCAACCCGCGCGGCTTTTGTGCCGGTGTAGACAGAGCTATCAGCATCGTAGAGCGTGCGCTGGAAGAATTCGGCGCACCGATTTATGTGCGCCACGAGGTGGTACACAATAAATTCGTCGTCGACAACCTGCGTAAAAAAGGTGCTATTTTTATCGAAGATTTGGCCGATGTGCCGGAAGGCGCAACCTTAATCTACTCGGCGCACGGCGTATCGAAAGCAGTGCAGGATGAAGCCGCCGAGCGTGGCTTTCAAGTATTCGATGCCACTTGCCCGCTGGTTACCAAAGTTCATAAAGAAGTTGCCCGCTTGGATGGACAAGGTTATCAAATCATCATGATCGGTCATGCCGGGCACCCCGAAGTGGAAGGCACGATGGGGCAATTACCCGAAGGCAGCATGCTGCTGGTTGAAACGGTAAAAGACGTTGCCAAACTGGAAGTACACGATACCGAAAAGCTGGCGCATGTCAGCCAAACCACCTTATCGGTAGACGAAACCAAAGACATCATCGAAGCCCTGCAGAAACGCTTCCCCCATATCCGCAGCCCGCATAAAGAAGACATCTGCTACGCTACCACCAACCGCCAAGAAGCAGTCAAAGAGTTGGCCGCGCAATGCGACATCGTTATCGTAGTCGGCTCCCCCAACTCTTCCAACAGCAACCGCCTGCGCGAAGTGGCCGCCTTGCGCGGTGTCGATGCTTATATGGTGGATAACGCGAACTACCTGCAACGCGAATGGTTTGAAGGCAAAAACAAAGTCGGCGTAACCGCCGGCGCATCCGCTCCCGAAGTATTGGTACAGGAAGTAATCACCACCATCCAAAATTGGGGGCACGATACCGTACGCGAAGGCGAAGGTGTGGAAGAAAGTATCGTGTTTGTGCTGCCCAAAGCTTTACGCAAAGAATAAAGCCGCCTACATTATTGAAAAAGCAGTAAAGAGGCCGTCTGAAAAACTGTTTTCAGACGGCCTCTTTACAACTTCGGCGATGTTATTGGCTTACGACATAGAACCTTCATTTTGATACAAAGTAAATAACGACACTCCTCGCTTACGGATATTTTCACCGCCGGGCAAATCGGTAAATTCCAAAATCGCCGTTGCCTCAATCACCTCGCCGCCAAGTTTATGAATGAGCTCAATACCTGCCTGCATCGTTCCTCCCGTAGCCACCAAATCGTCAACAAGCAAAACCCGTGCCCCTTTATGGATAGCATCTGTATGGATCTCTACCGCCGCCTCGCCATATTCCAACGTATAGCTTTGAGATACAGTATCAAACGGCAATTTGCCCTTTTTACGGATGGGTACAAAACCCACATTCAATTGATATGCCAACGCGGCACCGATAATAAACCCGCGAGCATCCAACCCCGCCACAACGTCGATTTTCTGACCCATATAGCGGTACACCAATAAATCAACCAGCAAACGAAAATACTCGGGGCTTTGCAAAATCGGCGTAATATCGTGAAATAAAATACCTTTTTTCGGCCAATCAGGTATTTTCCGAATTTTCTCGGCCAATGCCGCCACGCCCATCACTTCTGGGTGAATCAACATAAGATCCCCTTTTTTATCTTTATCAAAATCATTGCGGCCCGGCCGCATCTTAAAAAACCGAACATATAATTGTATAGCGAAAAAAGCGGATAAGTACACTAAACCGCCTCAAAAAATATCTGTCCGTTCCTTCATAGCAGGCCTTCTTTCCGAAGCCGTGGTACGTTGTCGCTGCATAACACAGTGTGGCATAATAAACGGCAATTTTCCCTCCCTTATCAGAACACCATGCAAGCATCTAAAAAAGGCAATATTTTTATCATATCTGCCGCTTCGGGTACCGGCAAAACCACACTGGTTTCCCGCCTGGTAAAGCATCACGACGATATACGCGTTTCCGTATCCCATACCACCCGCCCTCCTCGTTCGGGTGAAGAACACGGCAAACACTATTATTTTGTCGATAACGAAAAATTTGAAGCTTTAATAGGTGAAAGTGCTTTTCTGGAACACGCCAAAGTTTTCGACAATTATTACGGCACCAGCATAGAAGGCGTAAACATCTTACGCGAACAAGGCTACGACGTGATTCTCGAAATCGATATCCAAGGCGCAGAGCAGGTACGACGGGTACTGCCTGACGTATGCAGCATTTTCATTTTACCGCCGTCATTCCAAGAACTCGCCGAACGTCTGAAAGGACGCGGCACCGACACCCCCGAGATTATCTCCAAACGCCTAAGCAAAGCCCGTAATGAAATCGAACAGGCTTTCCTGTTTGATTATGTGGTTGTCAATAATGATGTCGTTACCGCCGAAGCCGACTTACTGCACATCATCAAATCACACCGCCTGAAATTGCCTTCCCAACAAGTATTTATTGAAAATCTGTTGGAAAAATCTTAAAAAACAGCGACAATAACATTTTTACACAAGAAAGTACTACCAAAATGGCCCGTATTACCGTAGAAGACTGCATTACCAAAATCCCCAATCATTTCGACCTGACGCTGACTGCTGCACGCCGTGCACGCCAGCTCGAAAACGGCAACACCCCGCTGGTTGACGACATCCGCAACAATAAACCCACCGTTACCGCCCTGCGCGAAATCGCTGCCGGTGAAATCGGCGTGGAATTGCTCAAACGCGGCAAATAAATACAACAAAACAAGCACTAAGGCCGTCTGAATGCTTGCCCCCCAGCCTACCGCCCCTTACGATCCGCTCACAGCAGAGGCTCGCGAATTACTTTTCCGCACCGCTTCTTACCTGAACAGTGAAGAAAAGGTGTTACTTGAAAAAGCCTGTGCCTTCGCTTTTCACGCCCATGACGGCCAAACCCGTAAAAGCGGCGAACCCTACATCACCCATCCGCTTGCGGTAGCCACCCAGTTGGCTGTCTGGCATATGGATATACAAGGTCTGTGCGCGGGCGTCATGCATGACGTTCTAGAAGATACCGGCGTAACCAAAGTCGAAATGGCTGCCGAGTTCGGCGAAACCATTTCCGAAATGGTAGACGGTCTCTCCAAACTCGAAAAGCTCGAATACGGCAGTCAGGCCGAGCATCAAGCGGAAAGTTTCCGCAAACTGATTCTGGCGATGACCAAAGACGTGCGCGTGATCGTGGTTAAATTGGCAGACAGACTGCACAACATGCGTACACTCGGTTCGATGCGTCCCGAAAAGCGCCGCCGCATTGCTCAAGAAACCCTTGAAATATACGCACAAATTGCCAACCGTATCGGCCTGAACAATGCTTATCAGGAATTACAGGATTTATCATTCCAAAATCTCCACCCGCGCCGCTATGCAACATTGCAAAAAGCGATGAATGCGAGCCGCCGCAACCGCCGAGATGTAGTAGGTAAAGTTTTACGTGCATTCAGTCAACGTCTGGTTGGCGCCAACATTGAAGCGAAAATCAAAGGCCGCGAAAAAAACCTTTACAGCATTCACCAGAAAATGCAGGCAAAAAACTTGCGCTTCGCCGATGTGATGGATATCTACGGCTTCCGTGTTATCGTCAACAGCGTTCCCGCATGTTATGCCGCCCTCGGAGCGCTACATGACCTGTATCAGCCCAAACCGGGACGCTTTAAAGACTATATTGCCATTCCGAAAAGCAACGGCTACCAAAGCCTGCATACTACTTTAGTCGGTCCTTACGGCCTGCCAATTGAAGTGCAGATACGCACCCGTGAAATGGATGCCGTAGCAGAAGGTGGGGTAGCCGGCCATTGGATTTACAAATCGGGTGAGAATACGATTGACCAAGCCACCCTGCATACCAACCAATGGCTTAAAAACATCCTTGATCTTCAAGCCGGCAGCGCGAACGCCATCGAGTTTCTCGAAGCCGTTAAAGTCGATTTATTTCCCAACGAAGTATATATCCTTACACCCAGAGGAAAAATTCTGGCCCTGCCGGAGGGTGCCACCCCCATTGACTTTGCATATGCCGTGCATACCGATGTCGGGCACCACACCGTTGCCGCCCGTGTCAACAACACCATGATGCCTTTGCGTACCAAGTTGAAGACAGGAGATTCGGTTGAAATCATCACTTCCGAGCAAGCCAAACCAAACCCTGCTTGGTTGAGCTTTGCCGTATCCAGCCGCGCACGCAGCGCCATCCGTAATTATATTAAAAACATGAACCGCCAAGATGCGGTTACACTTGGCGAAAACCTGCTGCAAAAAGCCCTATCCAGCTTATTGCCGCAGAATGTATTGCTTTCAGATGACCTCAAAGAGAAATATCTTACTGATCTCAACAATAAGCAAACTACTTTCGAAGACGTGTTGTACAACGTCGGCATGGGACATACTTTACCGGTATCCGTTGCCATGCATATTGCAGAACTCGCCGGCGAGCATTTCGGCGATGAAGTTCGCCTCAGTCCGATTAAAATCAACGGCAACGAAACCGGCCGTGTGCATTTGGCACAATGCTGCACCCCTATCCCGGGTGATAATATCCGTGCCGTATTGATTAAAGATCAAGGTATGGTTATACACCGCGATACTTGCCCGAATGTATTGAAAACCGACCCCGAGCAACAACTTGATGCAAATTGGGACAGCATACGCGACCGTAGTTTCCGCACTTCGCTCACCGTCGGTTCCCGCGACACACACGGTCTGCTTGCTGCCATGGCTCAAGCAATTTCAGGAGCAAACGCCGACATCGAATCGGTGGAAACACCGTCGCAAAAACAAGCCGGAACCGAAGGTTTTATTGAATTCAAATTCTTCATCAAAGTTAAGGATACGGCTCAATTGGACGAAATCATCCGAGCCCTTCATGCTATTCCGCATGTGCGCCGCGTTGTGCGCAACTAGAAAACACTGAAATTTCCAAGCCGGGAGGCCGTCTGAAAAGTTTTTCAGACGGCCTCCCGGCTTGGAAATTTTGTATTTTCGTATTATGGAAACTTTTGCAAAACCAACTTCAAAACTCGGCCGCATTGAAATACTCTTACAAACCGGTTATGGCAAAACAATGCTATCAAGTTCTTCTCTACATGCGATTCAATCGCATATTTTCCTTATGTCATAAAGAATTTTTTCCTAAACTTTTTATTTATTTTAAAATTTATTAGCAAATCTTTTACCCAAGTCAAAACGTTATGTTTCAAAAAATATTATTTTTACTACACTCTATTAAAATCAGAATTAAGCCGTATTTTTAAAAATTACATAAAAGAATTTTTGATCTTAGCCGCCATTAAACTATCATTTGTCCAGAGGTTCATGATATGAAATCAAAACACACAGACCACTCGCAGACAGCTTCTTCAAAATTAAATAAATTTGATTTGGTTTGGGCATTAAATTTATTCGGTACTGCCGTAGGTGCCGGTGTGCTGTTCCTCCCCATTAACGCAGGGATGAACGGATTCTGGCCTCTTGTTGTTATGGCTGTTATTGTCGGCCCGATGACTTATTTTGCACACCGCGGTTTGGCGCGCTTCGTACTTTCTTCTGCCAAACCGGGTAGCGATATTACCGAAGTAGTGGAAGAGCATTTCGGTAAAACCGCCGGAAAATTGATTACCTTGCTCTATTTCTTTGCCATTTTCCCCATCCTGCTGATTTACGGTAACGGGATTACCAATACCGTTGATTCTTTTATCGTCAACCAGCTCGGCGCGGCTTCTCCTCCACGGGCCTTGTTGTCGTTCATTTTGATTGCTTCGTTAATCGGCGTATTGCTATTGGGTGAACGTATTGTATTGAAAGTAACCGAATGGTTAGTGTATCCGCTAGTATTTATTCTGTTTATCTTATCGGTATACCTGATTCCCGAATGGAACACCTCTTCGCTTACCAACATTCCGAGCGCAGGCGCGTTTTTAACTACCTTGTGGATTACCATCCCCGTGTTGGTTTTCTCTTTCAACCATTCACCGGCCATCTCTTCTTTCGTTTTATCCCAACAACGCGAATACCAAGATGCCGAATTAACAGACCGACACGCCAGCCGCACTCTGCGCAGCACTGCCACCGTGTTATTGGTTTTCGTGATGCTGTTCGTATTCAGTTGCGTATTGACTTTAACCCCGTCCGAACTGGCCTTGGCAAAAGAACAAAATATTTCCATCTTGTCGTTTCTTGCCAATAAATTCGATAACCCCTATATCTCGTATTTAGGTCCGTTTGTTGCGTTTTTAGCCATTACCAGTTCCTTCTTCGGCCATTACATGGGTGCACGCGAAGGTCTGGAAGGCTTGTTTATCAAACTCAAACGTGATGCGGGCTCCAATGCAACCATCAGCCATAAAAAACTAAACCTCTACTCTGCACTGTTTTTCTTGATTACCTTATGGGCTGTTGCCATCATCAACCCGAGCATCTTGGGCTTGATTGAATCACTGGGTGGCCCCATTATTGCTATGATCCTGTTTATTATGCCGATGTACGCCATCAGAAAAGTACCGGCCATGAAACGGTTTCAAGGTAAATTCAGCAATGTGTTTGTAGTAATAATGGGGTTGGTTGCAATCTCCAATATTATCTACAACTTAATTGCCTAATAATCTGAATTCTTACTCAGGCCGTCTGAAAACCGTCTTCTCGAATGTTTGCCTGCAAACAAACCAAGGCGGCTTTTCAGACGGCCTCTCAGACAAATACAAGCACGGCTTTAGAAAAGCCGGCGGTTCATCAAAAAAGATAAGTGAGCAGTAACCATGATCAGCGTATTCGATATTTTCAAAGTGGGTGTCGGGCCTTCCAGCTCGCACACAGTCGGCCCGATGAAGGCAGGTAAACAATTCATCGACGACTTATGCACCCAAGGCAAACTGAAACAGGTGGAACACATCCGTGTCGACGTATACGGTTCGTTATCCATGACCGGCTTAGGTCATGGAACGGATACCGCCATCATCACGGGTTTGGCCGGTTACTTGCCGCATAACGTCGATATTGATTTGATTCCGGCTTTTGTCGAAAACGTCAAAGCAAGCGGCAAACTGGCCGTGGCGTTGAACGAACACGAAGTACGCTTCCAATATGCCGAAGATATGTTGTTCCACAACGATTTTCTGCCTTTGCATGAAAACGGAATGACCATCACGGCCTTCGATGGCAACGAAAAAGAAGTTTACCGACAAACTTATTATTCTATCGGCGGCGGCTTTATCGTTGACGAAGCGCATTTCGGCGTTGAAGAAAAACAAGCCGTCGAAGTCCCCTTCCCTTATAAAAACGCCAAAGACATTATCAAACACTGCAGCGACAACGGTTTGTCCATCTCCAATCTGATGTACCAAAACGAAGTGGCGCTGCACGGAAAAGAAGCGGTTGAAGAATACCTACAATATATCTGGCAAACCATGTCCGACTGTATGAAGCGCGGCTTGGCCACCGAAGGCGTGCTGCCCGGCCCGTTAAAAGTCGTCCGCCGCGCCGCAGGGCTTTACCGCTGGCTTTCCGCCAATAAAAACCTCAGCAACGACCCCATGCAGATTATCGACTGGGTAAATATGTATGCACTGGCGGTAAATGAAGAAAATGCTGCCGGCGGCCGCGTGGTAACAGCCCCGACCAACGGTGCGTGCGGTATCGTGCCTGCCGTTTTGATGTATTACGACAAATTCGTAGAACCGCTCACTCCCGAAATCATCGACCGTTATTTGCTGACTTCCGGTATCATCGGTTCGCTCTATAAAATGAATGCTTCCATTTCGGGAGCCGAAGTGGGTTGCCAAGGCGAAGTCGGCGTGGCTTGCTCAATGGCAGCGGCAGGATTGGCAGAAATCTTAGGTGGCACGCCCGAACGTGTTTGCAGTGCGGCGGAAATCGCCATGGAACACAACCTCGGCCTCACTTGCGATCCGGTGGGCGGCCAAGTGCAGGTTCCCTGCATCGAGCGTAACGCCATCGGTTCGGTAAAAGCCATCAACGCCGCACGCATGGCTCTGCGCCGCGCCAGCACGCCGCGTGTCGACTTAGATAAAGTGATCGATACCATGTATGAAACCGGTAAAGACATGAATGCCAAATACCGTGAAACCTCGCAAGGCGGCTTGGCAATTAAGATTGTCTGCAATTAACATTGCCACTTGTTTTTAATCAACAAAACCGTTGCGGCTTAGCCTTCGACGGTTTTTCGTTAGAACCGCACTTTCAGACGGCCGTCTTAAATTAAAAAGCCTTTTGATTGTTATATACTTAAAAAATACCGAGATACGTATGTCCAAACTGTTTCAAATCCTATTTATCGGCACCACCCTTATTTCCGTTACCCCGCTTTATGCTGCGGCAGCACAGTCTGCCGCCGGGCAAACCGCTCAAAAATCCCAAAGCATTTGGATCGATGTCCGCACGTTGGAAGAATTCAATACAGGCCATCTGAAAGGTGCAGTTAATATTCCCCACGACCAAATCGCCGAAAAAATCCGTTCGATCAGCACCGACAAAACCCAACAAGTGAATCTTTACTGCCATAGCGGCCGACGTGCCGAATCCGCCTTGCAAGCCTTGAAAAAACTCGGTTATACCAATGTGGTCAACCACGGAAGTTATCAGGATTTACGGAAGCGATTCCTGCATTAACAGAATAGGCCGTCTGAAAACGGTTCGGTTCAGCGTGCTTGCTTACAACCGGCAAGCCGGATAATGGTTTAAAGAAAATGAGAAAAACCGGTATAACCGCAATGTGCCCTTATACAAAACAGGCCGTCTGAAATTTTTCAGACGGCCTTATCTCAATCAGTAAAAACGATTAAGCGGGATCAAAAGCTGCTTTGAAAATACCGATGATCTGCTCTTTATTCGCTTGAATCGGGTTGGTTAAACCGCATACGTCTTTCAGCGCATTATCTGCCAACACGCCGAAATCTTCTTCTTTCACGCCCAATTCTTTCAGAGATTTCGGAATGCCGACAATGCGCGCCAATTTGGTAATGGCATCGATCACTTCCAAACCAGCCAAATCAGGGTTGTTTTTGCTCAAAATTGCACCGATCTCATCCAAGCGCCCTTTTGCAACCTGTTGGTTGAAACGCTCGACATGCGGCAGCAACAAAGCATTGCAGACACCGTGCGGCAGATCATAGAAGCCGCCCAATTGATGGGCCATTGCATGCACATAACCCAAAGAAGCGTTATTGAATGCCATACCTGCCAAGAATTGTGCATAAGCCATTTTTTCACGGGCCTCTTTATTTTTCGGTTCGTGAACGGCAGTCGGCAGGTAACGCGCAATCAGCTCAATAGCTTTAACGGCACAAGTATCGGTAATCGGATCGGCAGCAGTTGAAACATAAGCCTCAACCGCGTGCGTTAACGCATCCATACCGGTGGCTGCCGTTAGAGGCGCAGGCATATTTTCCATCAACAAAGGATCGTTCACCGAAAGAATCGGCGTAACGTTTTTATCGACAATTGCCATTTTCACATGACGGGTTTCATCGGTAATAATGGTAAAGCGGGTCATTTCAGATGCCGTGCCTGCGGTGGTGTTGATGGCAATCAGCGGTAATTGAGGTTTTTTCGACTTGTTTACCCCTTCATAATCTTCGATTTTTCCGCCGTTGGTTGCCACAACGGCAATACCTTTGGCGCAATCGTGCGACGAACCGCCGCCCAATGAAACGATAAAATCCGCACCCGAAGATTTCAGCTCCGCCAAGCCCGCATTGACATTGCCGACGGTAGGATTGGGCTGAACCTGATCAAACACGGCATAATCGATGCCTTTTTCTTTCAACTGCTTACCGACTTGCTCTGCCACACCGAGCTTGCTCAAACCGGCATCGGTAACAATCAGCGCTTTCTTAAAACCGAATGCGACGATAGCATCCATCGCCTCTTTCAAGGCATCCACCCCTAAAATGTTTTGTACGGGCATAAAGAATTGAGTTGCCATGGTTGTGTTCCTCCTTTTTATAATAATTTATTAATAGATTAATAAGTTGATTTTACATTTTAACCGCCCTGCACACATTGATTGGAATCAAATTGCTGCAAACCGGCCTGATCTGCAAGTTGCCACTCCGCTAACAGTAGCTGCCTACCGCAACCCAAAACCAACATAAAAAAATTCTTTATTCCGCACACCACCTTTAAAAACGACGCTTTAAATGACATGACTGCATAATACTCACCGCCAGCTCTTCCACGGATTTATCGGTCGTGTTGGTAAAGGGAATGCCATGCTGCCGGAACATGGCTTGTGCATCAGATACTTCGCGACGGCAAGTATTCAAATTTGAATAATTAGAGTCGGGGCGGCGCTCTTGGCGGATAGCTTGCAAACGCTCCGGCAAAATCGTTAAACCGAACAATTTGTTTTTATAAGGCCGCACCATACGCGGTAGTTCAGTACTTTCCAAATCGTCGGGAGTCAGCGGATAGTTGGCGGCACGAATACCGTATTGAAGGGCCAAATACAGGCAGGTCGGCGTTTTGCCGGAACGCGATACGCCCATCAGGATAACGTCGGCATCTTTCAAATCTTTACCGCTGACACCATCATCATGATTCAACGAAAAATTCACCGCTTCCATACGCGCATCATAGCGTTCGGTATCACCGATACCGTGCGTACGCCCTACCGAATGGCGGGCTCTCAACCCAAGTTCACGCTCAATCGTACCTAAAAAAGCATCGAAAAAACTCAAATGCAACCCGTCGCAATTTTTAATAATCTGACGGATCTCCTGATTAATGATACTGGTAAAAACCAACGGGCGCAGACCGCTTTCCTGAGCTGCCGCATTAATAATCTGTACCATAGCACGCGCTTTTTCGGCAGTATCAACAAAAGGATAAGTAGCCCGTTTGAAATTCACTCCTTCAAATTGATCCAGCAGGGCTTCACCCATGCTTTCAGAAGTTAAACCGGTGCGGTCTGAAATAAAAAATGCGGTACGGCGTGCCATATTAAAGTCTCTCAAAATAACCAATTGTAGGATGCCGTCTGAAACATTCAGAAGGCCTTAAATTTAAAGGCGTATCATACCAACTGCCTAACAGCAAATAAAGCCTCCGCACGTCAAACTACAACAAGCTACAAGCAAATTAATTAAATAAAAAAATACACATTTTTATTATGTATTTTTTACATTATTGGAATATAATTGCTTAAATTTCATCCTGCATAATCTACCTGAAGATTATTGATGTATTTCAAAACCCATATTTAACAAGGGATAGCAAAAAGTCGGGAATTTTTCATCGCCGGTTTCATCTGATTACAGGTTCATCTTACCGCAATTTTTCAGACGGCCTCAGAAACCGACACTTATTAAAAATACATGACACTACCCGTTTGAGTGGTTAGAATACCCGCGAAAATTTGTTTCTTTTTTTAACCTGTTTACACTGGACTAATAAACATGGCTGCAAATTACGTTATTTGGTTTGAAAACCTGCGCATGACCGATGTCGAAAGCGTAGGCGGTAAAAACGCCTCATTGGGCGAGATGATCAGTCAGCTTACCGAAAAAGGTGTCCGCGTACCCGGCGGTTTTGCCACAACTGCCGATGCCTATCGTGCCTTTTTGGCACACAACGGCCTGAGCGAACGTATTTCCGCAGCCCTTGCTGCTCTGGATGTGGAAGACGTTACCGAATTGGCGCGTGTAGGTAAAGAAATCCGCCAATGGATTTTGGATACCCCGTTCCCTGAGCAGCTTGATGCCGAAATCAAAGCCGCATGGGAGAAAATGGTTGCCGATGCAGGCACCGAAAACATTTCCGTAGCAGTACGCTCATCAGCCACCGCAGAAGACCTGCCTGACGCATCTTTTGCCGGTCAGCAAGAAACTTTCCTGAATATCAACGGCTTGGAAAACGTAAAAGAAGCTATGCACCATGTATTCGCTTCTTTATACAACGACCGTGCCATTTCTTACCGCGTACATAAAGGCTTTGCCCACGATGTGGTCGCTTTATCTGCTGGCGTTCAGCGCATGGTTCGTTCCGACAGCGGTGCGGCGGGCGTGATGTTCTCAATCGATACCGAATCTGGCTTTGAAGACGTTGTATTCGTTACTTCTTCTTACGGTTTAGGCGAAACTGTGGTTCAAGGTGCGGTAAACCCCGATGAATTTTACGTGCACAAACCGACATTGAAAGCAGGCAAACCCGCCATCCTGCGTAAAACCATGGGCTCGAAACTCATCAAAATGACCTTTACCGAGCAAGCCCAAGCAGGTAAATCGGTGCAGGTGGTAGATGTAGCTGATGCCGACCGTAAAAAATTCTCGATTTCCGACGAAGAAATCACTGAATTGGCGCAATACGCTTTAATTATCGAACAACACTACGGCCGCCCGATGGATATCGAATGGGGCCGCGACGGTGTGGACGGCAAGCTCTACATTCTGCAAGCCCGTCCTGAAACCGTGAAATCGCAAGAAAAGGAAAAAGGCGGACGTAGCCTGCGCCGCTACAATATTGCCGGCAAATCCACCGTATTGTGCGAAGGCCGTGCCATCGGTCAAAAAGTAGGCCAAGGCAAAGTGCGTTTGGTTAAAGACGCTTCGCAGATGGATTCCGTAGAGGCCGGCGATGTATTGGTAACCGATATGACCGACCCGGATTGGGAACCGGTAATGAAACGTGCATCCGCCATCGTAACCAACCGCGGCGGACGTACTTGCCACGCAGCCATTATTGCCCGCGAACTGGGCATTCCTGCCGTAGTAGGCTGCGGCGATGCCACCGGCGTACTTTCAGACGGCCAAGAAGTTACCGTTTCTTGTGCGGAAGGCGACACAGGCTTGATTTACAATGGTTTGTTGAATGTGGAAGTTACTGATGTCGCTTTGGACAACATGCCCAAGTCGCCGGTAAAAATCATGATGAACGTCGGCAATCCCGAGCTAGCCTTCAGCTTTTCCGGTCTGCCGAACGAAGGTATCGGCTTGGCGCGTATGGAATTCATCATTAACCGTCAAATCGGCATTCATCCCCAAGCCCTGCTTGAATTCGACACGCTGAATCCCGAACTGAAAGCGGAAATCAGCGACCGCATCGCGGGCTACGCTTCTCCGGTATCGTTCTATGTTGACAAAATCGCCGAAGGCGTGGCCACGCTTGCCGCTTCGGTTTACCCGCGCAAAGTCATTGTGCGTATGTCCGATTTCAAATCCAACGAATATGCCAACCTAATCGGCGGTAATTTGTACGAGCCCCATGAAGAAAACCCGATGCTGGGCTTTCGCGGTGCGGCCCGCTATGTTTCAGATGATTTCAAAGAGTGCTTTGCTTTGGAATGCCAAGCCTTGAAACGCGTTCGCGACGAAATGGGCTTGACCAACGTAGAAATCATGATTCCTTTCGTGCGCACGCTCAACGAAGCCGAAGCGGTTATTAAAGCTCTGAAAGAAAACGGTTTGGAGCGCGGAAAAAACGGTTTGCGCCTGATTATGATGTGCGAAGTGCCGAGCAACGCCCTCTTGGCCGAGCAGTTCCTGCAATACTTCGACGGCTTCTCAATCGGCTCGAACGATATGACCCAACTTACTCTGGGTGTAGACCGCGACAGCGGCGGCCCGATTGCCAGCACGTTCGACGAACGCAACCCTGCCGTGAAAGTGATGCTACATCTGGCGATTTCCGCCTGCCGCAAACACAACAAATATATCGGCATCTGCGGGCAAGGCCCTTCCGACCATCCCGACTTTGCCAAATGGCTGGTAGAAGAAGGCATCGAGTCCGTATCGCTTAACCCTGATACCGTAATTGAAACATGGCTGTATCTGGCTAAAGAGTTAAACAAATAAAAGCAGGCCGTCTGAAAATAGAAAAAACCGCTGTTACTTAATACAGCGGTTTTTTCTATTTTCAGACGGCCTGTCAACAAAATATTATGGTTAGGTTGGGCTCATTTTTTTAAACTACGCCCAATCATTTGCTTTTTTAACTTCTTTCCATGCATCCAATATCAACTCGCCATTGTTATCTTTTAATAATGCGGCATCCGAAAGCATACGCCGCCATGTACGCGCCCCTTTCAGTCCGTGCATCAATCCCAAATAGTGGCGAACCATATGCCGTAAAATCGTACCCTGCCCTGCCTGAATCTGCTGCTTGCTGTAATGAAACAAACGCTCCACCAAATCAGCGTATTCAATGGGATTTTCCATACCGTCATAAAACAGCCTGTCCCACTCCCGCATTACCATCGGATTATGATACGCCTCCCGACCCACCATTACGCCATCCACATGCTCCAAATGCTCTGCGATTTCATCGTTACGGGTAATACCGCCGTTAATGATGATTTCCAATTCGGGAAAATCCCGTTTTAGTTGATAAACATAATCGTATTTCAACGGCGGCACTTCACGATTTTCTTTAGGCGAAAGCCCGTCCAGCCAAGCATTCCGAGCATGGACGATAAAAGTTTTACAAGAAGTTTTTGCCGCCAACGTACCGACAAAGTCTTGCACGACGCTATATTCGGTTTGACGGTCTACTCCGATACGGTGCTTAACAGTTACGTCGATTTGTACCCTATCCTGCATGGCTTTCAAACAATCGGCAACCAGCCCGACCTCATTCATCAAACACGCTCCGAACGCACCTTTCTGCACCCGCGGACTGGGGCAACCGCAGTTCAAATTAACTTCGTCGTAACCATACTCTTCCGCAGCTTTAGCCGCGCGGGCCAAATCGGAAGGTTCGCTGCCTCCCAACTGCAACGCTACCGGATTTTCACATTCGTTACGCATCAGAAAACGGTCTTTATCTCCGTAAATAATGGCTCCTGCATTAATCATTTCACTGTAAAGCCAAGTATAACGGCTGATCTGGCGTGCCATGTAGCGATAGTGCCTGTCAGACCAATCAAGCATGGGTGCCGTGGAAAGCCGGCGCGGAGGCAGGATTTTATTATTCATAAATCAAAGCATTGCCATATCAAATATTGAAGGGCGGTATTATAAAGCCTTTTGATATGCAGATGAAAAACACTCCCCTCAAAAAACGCCCATAGCACCGCGCTATACACAGGTTGTACCAAAATAATCAAGCCGTGCCGTTTGAAAAATTTCGCTCAAGTTTTCTAAATATGTTTTATTTTTTACATTTTATAAAATAAGTTCCTTTTAAAAAGTAAACATTCGTAAAGCCCTTGTTTTCTGAACCTACTTCAAAATATGCGATTACCGGGCGACCTGCTTGGTTTTACACCCTTCCGATTCCATCCGTTTTTGCCCTATATGCATTTTCAGACGGCCTTTTGCATATTTTTGACATGACTCAAGTTGCCCGTTATTTTACAGTCGATGAGATATTCGTCTTTTTATAAATATGCTAATCTTGCGCAGGTCAAGCATGCTACAAATTATTACATAATGTTTGCACGGCAAAACGTAGCATGATGATTCATTCACTCTCAACAACTTCCTAAGGACTTTGTCATGAAACAACTCAAAACGTTTCTGATCTGGGGCATTGTAGTATTGGTCGGTTTAGCCTCCTTTACTACACTCGCTATCCATAGGGGTGAGCAGGTTAGTGCCGTATGGATGGTAATTGCTGCCATTTCCGTTTATTGCATCGCCTATCGCTTTTACAGCCTGTATATCGCCAAACAGGTAATGGCGCTTGATTCTAACCGCCTAACCCCTGCCGAGCGCCACAATGACGGATTGGACTATGTACCCACACACAAAGGTGTATTGTTCGGCCACCACTTTGCAGCCATTGCAGGTGCAGGCCCGTTGGTCGGTCCCGTTTTAGCTGCTCAGATGGGCTACCTGCCGGGCACGCTGTGGATTATCTTCGGTGTGGTTTTCGCCGGTGCGGTACAAGACATGATGGTACTGTTTGTTTCAATGCGTCGGGACGGCAAATCGCTGGGAGACATCGTGAAACAAGAGCTGGGCACCACTGCCGGTGTCATCGCCTCTATCGGTATTTTGATGATTATGGTCATCATTATGGCCGTGTTGGCATTGATTGTGGTTAAAGCACTGGTACACAGCCCGTGGGGTACATTCACCATCGCTGCCACCATGCCGATTGCGCTGTTTATGGGTATCTATACCCGTTACATCCGCCCGGGTAAAATCGGCGAAATTTCCATTGTTGGCTTCATCCTACTGATGTTGGCAATTGTTTACGGCGAAGATGTCGCCCACAGTTCTTACGGCCACTTCTTCGACTTAGACGGTATCCAACTGACTTGGGCGATTATGATTTACGGTTTTGTGGCTGCGGTATTGCCCGTATGGTTGCTGCTGACCCCGCGTGATTATCTTTCCACTTTCCTGAAAATCGGTACCATCATTGCCTTAGCTATCGGTATTATGATTGTAAGCCCTGCCTTGCAAATGCCTGCCGTTACCAAATTTATCGACGGTACCGGCCCCGTATTCTCAGGCAGCTTGTTCCCCTTCCTGTTCATCACCATTGCCTGCGGTGCGGTTTCAGGCTTCCATGCCCTGATTTCTTCAGGTACCACACCGAAAATGGTGGAAAACGAAACCCATGTACGTATGATTGGCTACGGCGGCATGCTAATGGAAAGTTTTGTGGCCATCATGGCCTTGGCAGCGGCAGCATCACTTGACCCCGGCGTTTACTTTGCCATGAACAGCCCCACCGCCCTTATCGGCACCGACGCAGCTCAAGCCGCACAAGTTATCACCAATCAACTGGGCTTCCCTGTTACTGCCGACACTCTATTGCACACAGCCAAAGAAGTAGGTGAAAACACCATTCTGTCGCGTGCCGGTGGCGCACCGACTTTGGCCGTAGGTATGGCACACATCATGAGCCAGCTGATTCCCGGCGAAGCCATGATGGCTTTCTGGTATCACTTCGCCCTCTTGTTTGAAGCACTCTTTATTTTGACTGCAGTTGACGCAGGTACCCGCGTTGCCCGTTTTATGATCCAAGATTTAGGCAGCGTATTCTACAAACCTTTCGGTAACACCGATTCACTTCCGGCTAACCTGTTCGCCACCTTCTTAGCTGTTGCCTTCTGGGGTTATTTCCTCTACACCGGTGTAACAGACCCGCTGGGAGGCATCAACTCCCTGTGGCCTTTATTCGGTATTGCCAACCAAATGCTGGCAGGTGTCGCCCTCATCATGTGCTCTGTCGTACTTGTGAAGATGAAACGCGAACGCTATGTATGGGTACCGTTGATACCTTCGGTATTGGTTCTGTTCGTAACCTGTTATGCCGGTTTGCAAAAATTGTTCCACAGCGATCCGAGAATCAGCTTCTTGGCACATGCTGCAAAATTTAATGATGCGGCTGCACGCGGAGAAATCTTGGCTCCGGCAAAAGATTTGGAGCAAATGGGACGTATTGTATTCAACGACTACGTTAACTCCAGCCTAACCGTACTGTTCCTCTCAATTGTGGTTATCGTTGCCGTATACGGCTTGCGCGTTGCACTGAAAGCCCGTAAAGTTGCATGGCCGACTGCAAAAGAAGTTCCGGCAGTTTACCGTAACGAGGTTCAACAGAATGAGTCATAAAATCCTGCATCGCATCAAACGCGTATGGAAAACGGCACGCTTAACCGCCAATCTGATGGTGGGCGTGCCCGATTATGAAAATTACGTTGCACGCCAACGTAAACATAATCCGAATGCTCCGGTGATGACGAAGTTGCAGTTTCAGGATTACTGTAGCAAACGCCGCAGTGGCAGCAATGGCGGACGCTGCTGTTAGATGCTTATCCTGAAAAAAGCCCTCTGCATTTTTTGCAGAGGGCTTTTTTCAGACGGCCTCAAACGCTTTCGCAATAATCCGCCGGTATTTCGATCAAGCATTTTCAACCCAGCTTTTCCTTTTGATCGCAACAACCGTAATATCCGATTATTTGCGAACTTTGCCAAATTTTCATTAGCAGTATATTTCCGCATTGTGCCACCCCGCTTACTTAGTGATAGATAATTTTTGTATCTGCAATTAAGCTGAATTGCACGTTTTCAGCAATTCGACAGATTTACCAATCGGCTGCCAGCACCACAGCACGGCTGACTTCGCTCACATTTCAAACTAAATTAATTTATAATTCAGAATATTACAAATTTATTAATTTTCTTCCCCAAATAACCATTGACACATTTTCAAACAACGCTATAATGTACGCTTCTTCCCCGATAGCTCAGTCGGTAGAGCGACGGACTGTTAATCCGCAGGTCCCTGGTTCGAGCCCAGGTCGGGGAGCCAAATTCAAAAGCCTGAACAAATTGTTCAGGCTTTTTTCTATAAACTAAAATCAAATATCTCTTCTATCGTCATTACTTCCTGCCGCTGCTTTCAAAATCAGAAAGATTCAACCTCAGGATAAAGTGAATTGCCATCAGCTCCAAAGCAAAGGCTTCCTTTAGCTGAAATACGAAAACTTCGGCATGCTGCATTCCTTTCCAACTTGCCTCCGTTTCATCAGTTATGCAATCTGCAATGTAAATATCTCTAAATTTTGATAACCATTTATGCCGCTATACAATACGTTAATCTCCTACCGGTACCTTAATCCCCCAAGGCCGTCTGAAAACAATCTCCGAATAAAATTGAACTTTTCAGACGGCCTCCCAGCCTATGGATAATATGCTTATGCCCACTCCGTCGCGATGGCTGCCGATGCTGTTGGCGATTGCCATTTTCATGCAAATGCTTGATGCCACGATACTGAATACCGCCCTGCCTAAAATGGCGGTTGATCTGAATGAATCGCCGTTAAACATGCAGTCTGCGATTATTGCTTATGTACTGACATTGGCTTTGCTGATTCCATTGAGCGGCTATTTGGTTGACCGGTTCGGCACGCGCAATGTGTTTGTGGCGGCGATAGGTTTGTTTATGACTGGTTCGCTGCTCTGTGCCGCCGCCCCCAATCTGACCATGTTGGTTATTGCCCGCATTGTGCAAGGATTAGGAGGTTCGATGCTGGCCCCTGTGCCCCGCCTTACTTTGATGAAGGTGTACGACAAATCACAGCTTTTAAATGCGATTAACTATGCAGTTATGCCCGCCCTCATCGGACCGGTAATCGGGCCGCTGGTCGGCGGTTATTTGGTAGAATATGCAAGCTGGCATTGGATTTTCCTGCTCAACCTGCCCATCGGTGCATTGGGTATTTGGATAGCTATGAAAATCATGCCGAACATCAAAGGCGAAAGAGGCCGTTTCGATATGCTCGGCTTTCTGCTGTTTTCCGTGGCAGTCTGCTTTTTGAGTTTGTCGGTAGAATTGGTTACGCATCCCAATGCTTTATTGTTTTCCACTTTAACGGCCATCATCGGCATAGCGGCTTTGTGGCTATACCGCGAGCATGCCAAACGTGATGAAGATCCGCTGTATGCCGCACATTTATTTCAGGTGCGTACGTTCCGGCTCGGCCTTATCGGAAACCTAGCCAGCCGCTTAGGTATCAGCTCCATACCGTTTCTGCTGCCGCTCCTTTTTCAGGTGGCCTTCGGCTTTAGTGCCAGCTTGTCAGGTTGGCTGGTTGCCCTGGTTGCGTTGGCATCGCTGCTGGTCAAGCCGGTAATTAAACCGATCATGGCCCGTTTCGGCTACCGTAACGTATTGGTGGCCAACACCCGCATACTCGGTTTACTGATTATGGCGGTTGCTTTGCCGGTTGCAGAAACACCTTTGTGGCTATGGGTTGTATTGCTGCTGGCGGTGGGGGTGTGCAATTCCATCCAGTTTTCCGCCATGAATACCTTGACCATCGCCGATTTACGCCCTTATCAAACGGGTAGCGGCAACAGCCTAATGGCTGTCAACCAACAGCTTGCCATGAGCTTCGGTATTGCCTTAGGTGCATTGATGCTGCAATGGTGGAGCCAAAGCGGCATCATCGGGCAAAATCTGCATACCGCCTTCCGTTGCACCTTTATCGGCACCGGCATCATCACGCTGTTTTCCAGTCTGATATTTACCCGTTTGCACCACTCGGACGGCAGCAACCTGACAAGCGTCAAAAAAGAGTAAAATACATAACGTTTGCAACCTGTTTCAGAAGCCGTCTGAAACACCTTTTTAAACAGATGAAATTTACATTTACCTGCCTGATGATATCTGCTTTACTTTCCGGCTGCATGAGTTTGCCCACCTTGGAGAACCGTACCGTTACGCAATATCTCGACGTACCGCCTTCTCCGCGCCTGAAATCCGCCTTGAAGCCGACCCGAGGAAAAGATACCGGTATCGAAGCCGGCACTTCCGGCATCTATATTTTGGATGATGCCCACGATGCATTCGTTGCCCGTGCGACATTGATCGAATCGGCCGACCACACGCTCGATATCCAATACTACATTTGGCACAACGATGTTTCGGGCAAGCTGCTGTTCAATATGCTGCACCGCGCGGCCGAGCGCGGCGTGCGTGTGCGTCTGCTGCTCGACGACAACAACACCAACGGTTTGGACAACGTATTAACCGCACTCAACAGCCATCCGAACATCGAAATCCGCCTGTTCAATCCTTTCCTTTCCCGCAAATGGCGTGCGCTCGGCTATCTTACCGATTTTCCCCGCCTCAACCGCCGCATGCACAACAAATCGCTTACCGCCGACAACCATGCCACCATCGTGGGCGGCCGTAATATCGGCGACGAATATTTCAACATCAGCAACGACACCGTATTTGCCGATTTAGACATTCTTGCCACCGGCCATGTAGTTACCGAAGTTTCCGAAGATTTCGACCGCTATTGGGCAAGCAACTCTTCCTACCCGCTCGAACGTATCATCAAGCGTGCCGATGCTTCTGAAGGCTTCCGCGAGCTTGCCCACAGCGACAGCGACAAAAACAACATCCTTGTCGGCTACCACCGCGATCTGGAAAACTCCCGTCTGTTTGAAGCCATTAAAAACAACCAAATCGCATGGAGGCACGCCAAAACTAAATTGATTAGCGACGATCCTTCCAAAGGCCTCAACCGCGACCGCAGCAAACCGCTCATCAGCGAAAAATTGGATGAAGCCTTAGGTTCGCCCGAAAAAGAAATTTATCTGGTGTCGCCCTATTTCGTGCCGACCAAAGCCGGCAGCCGCGCCATTTCCGAGCTCATCAAACAAGGGGTCGGCGTTACCGTGCTGACCAATTCCCTTCAGGCAACCGACGTGGCGGCCGTGCATTCCGGCTACGCCAAATACCGCAAGCCACTACTGAAATCGGGCGTGGAACTTTACGAACTGAAACCCAGCTATGCCGTGCCGAAAAGCAAAGACCGCGGCCTCACCGGTAGCTCGGCCACCAGCCTGCATGCCAAAACTTTCATCATCGACCAACAACGCGTGTTTATCGGTTCGTTCAACCTCGACCCCCGCTCCGCCCGCCTGAACACCGAAATGGGCGTGGTCATCGAAAGCCCCGAATTGGCTCAAAACATGCAGCGTACACTGGTCAACACCACGCCTTCTTACGCCTATAAAGTAACCTTAAACCGACACAACAAACTGCAATGGCAAGACCCGGAAGACCGCCTTATCCACCCCAAAGAGCCGGAAGCGGGCTTCTGGAAACGGATAACGGTAAAAATACTGTCGATATTGCCGATTGAAGGGCTGCTTTAAACAGCGGATAAAAAGAGGCCGTCTGAAAACCAACTCGGGTGTTTTCAGACGGCCTCTTTATCGAATAGCTTATTTCAGCATATTCTTAATTACGCCCATCACGCTGCGTGAAATGGCACGGGTAACTTGCTTGTTGATCTGGTCGCCCACGCTATCGGCCAAATCATACGCCACGCCTTGATTGGCTTTTTTGCGGCTGCCGAACAAACCGCCCAAGAAGCCGCCGACTACGCCGTCTTTCTGCGGCTGTGCGGCGGCTGCTTTCTCCGCTTTGGCCTGCTCTTTCGCCGCTGCTTCGGCCTGCTTCGCTTCAGCTTGCTGCTGCTCCAATTCCGCCAATGCTTCGTAGGCCGAGTAGTTGTCGACCATATCTTTGTAGTGGCGGTAGAGAATATCTTTTTGGAACTTCCCGTCGCGTTCGGCGGCGGCCAGTGGGGTCAGGTTGGATTGCGGCGGCAACACCAATGCACGCTCCACCGGCATCGGCATGCCTTTTTCATCCAAGAACGACACCAGCGCCTCGCCTACGCCGAGTTCGGCAATCGCTTCCACCACGTTTACATTCGGATTGGTGCGGAAAGTTTCGGCGGCGGCTTTCACGGCTTTTTGGTCGCGCGGCGTGAACGCCCGCAAAGCGTGCTGCACGCGGTTGCCGAGCTGCCCCAAAATCGTGTCGGGCAGGTCGAGCGGGTTTTGGGTAACGAAATACACGCCCACGCCTTTCGAGCGAATCAGGCGCACCACTTGTTCGATTTGCTCCACCAGCGCGGCGGGGGCGTTGTCGAACAGCAAATGCGCTTCGTCAAAAAACATCACGAATTTCGGCTTGTCCAAATCGCCCACTTCGGGCAGGGTTTCAAACAATTCGGCCAACATCCACAGCAGAAACGCGCTATACATGCGCGGCGAACGCATCAATTTTTCGGAATTCAGAATATTGATCACGCCTTTGCTGCCTTCGGTCTGCATCCAGTCTTCCAGATTCAACGCAGGTTCCCCGAACAGGTTTGCCGCTCCTTCGTTTTCGAGCGTCAGCAATTGCCGCTGCACCGCGCCGACGCTGGCCGGCGATACGTTGCCGTATTGGCTGCGGTATTCGGCGGCATGGTCTGCAACGTGTTTGAGCATACCACGCAAGTCTTTCAAATCAATCAGATGCCAACCGTTATCGTCGGCCACGCGGAACACCAGATTGAGCAAACCTTCCTGCGTGTCATTCAGGTTCATCAGCCGCGCCAGCAGCATTGGCCCCATCTCGGAAATGGTTACGCGCACGGGCACGCCGGTTTCGCCGAACACATCCCAAAAGCGCACGGGAAAACCTTGCAGCCAGCCGCTGCCCAAACCGAATTCGGCAATGCGCTCGGCCACTTTGCCGCTGTCGCTGCCCGCGTTCACGATGCCCGACAAATCGCCTTTCACATCGGCCAAAAACACGGGAATGCCCGCTTCGCTGAAGGCTTCGGCCATACGGCGCAGGGTAACGGTTTTACCCGTGCCGGTCGCGCCGGCAATCAGGCCATGGCGGTTAGCCATTTTGCCTTGTATTTCCAACGTGTTGCCGTCTGAACGGGCGATGGGGAACGTAGTCATTTCAGCTTCCTTGAGCGTCGGGTTTCAGATGTGGTATTGTCTTATGATTTCTGGCAGCTTGCAAATCACAAAAATTACAAGAGGCCGTCTGAAAATGTTTCAGACGGCCTCTTGTAATTTACCTATACTACATTTCTCCGTAGTTAGGCCCGCTTGCCCCTTCGGGGCAAATCCAGATGATATTCTGGGTCGGGTCTTTGATGTCGCAGGTTTTGCAATGCACGCAGTTTTGGGCGTTGATTTGCAGTTGCGGTTTGCCGCCCTCTTCCACGATTTCATACACGCCGGCCGGGCAATAGCGGGTTTCGGGGCTGGCGTATTCCTGCACATTCACATCAAGCATGGTTTGCGGATTTTTCAGCGTGAGGTGCGACGGTTGATTTTCTTCATGGCTGATGTTGGCCAAAAACACGCTGCTCAGGCGGTCGAATGTTAATACATTATCGGGTTTCGGATAATCGATCGGGCGGCAAGCCGCGGCTTTTTTCAGCGAACCGTGGTCGGTGCCGTGGTGTTTGATCGTCCACGGCGTTCTACCTTTGAATACATATTGTTCCAAACCGGTATAAGCCATGGCGGGGAACAAGCCCCATTTGAACGACGGGCGGATATTGCGTGCGGCGTGAAGCTCGCGGTATGCCCAGCTTTGTTTGAACAAATCTTCGTAAGCAACGGCTTCTTTGCCGTGTTCAAACGATTCGACCTCTTCTAAATTTTCCAAAATCGGAAACACAGCCTCGGCGGCCAGCATCGCCGATTTAATGGCGGTGTGGATGCCTTTGATACGCGGCACGTTCAAGAAGCCTGCCGCATCGCCTACCAGCACGCCGCCTTTAAACGAGAGCTTGGGCAGGCTTTGCAGACCGCCCTCGCTGAGCGCACGCGCGCCATAAGCGATGCGGCGGCCGCCTTCAAAAGTTTTGCGGATTTCGGGGTGGGTTTTGAAACGTTGGAATTCTTCAAACGGCGAAAGATAGGGGTTTTGATAATCCAAACCGACCACGAAGCCGACGGCCACCTGATTATTGTCGAGATGGTAGATAAACGAGCCGCCGTAGGTTTTGCTATCCAGCGGCCAACCCGTGCTGTGCACCACCAAACCGGGTTGGCAGCGGCCTTCGGGCACTTCCCAGATTTCTTTGATGCCGATGCCGTAGGTTTGCGGCTGGCAATCGCGGTCGAGTGCGTATTTTTGAATAAGTTGTCGGGTGAGCGAGCCGCGGCAGCCTTCGGCGAAAATGGTTTGCTGCGCCCACAATTCCATGCCGGGCTGGAAATTGTCGGTCGGTTCGCCGTCTTTGCCCACACCCATATTGCCGGTGGCGATGCCTTTTACCGAGCCGTCGTGATGATACAGCACTTCCGATGCGGCAAAGCCCGGGTAAATCTCAACACCGAGATTTTCCGCCTGCTCCGCCAGCCAGCGGCACAACGCGCCGAGGCTGATGATATAGTTGCCGTGGTTGTCGAAATTAGGGGTAACAGGCAGCTTGACGGCTTTGTTTTTGGTAAGAAACAGCACTTGGTCGGCGGTAACGCTGCGGGTAAGCGGCGCGCCCAACTCTTTCCAATCGGGCAGCAGTTCAGTTAACGCAACCGGATCAATAACCGCACCCGATAAAATATGCGCCCCTACTTCCGAACCTTTTTCCACCACGCAGATGCTGATTTCACGCCCCGACTGTTCCGCCATCTGCTTGAGCCGTATGGCGGCAGACAAACCTGCGGGGCCCGCGCCGACAATCACAACATCGTATTGCATGCTGTCGCGTTCTATGGTTTCGGTCATGGTTGGTGTTCCTGTGCTGTTTTGTTTAACGGCCGTCCGGTTGGAAATGTGTTTTCAGACGGCCTGTATATTCGGCTTGCAATCAAACGTGTAATTATACAACACCGCAAATCTGCGAAGAAAGCATACTGCCATTGTATTGAGCGAGATTAAAAAAAGCCGGAACCTTATCCGGCATCGCGGTAAGGTTTCCAGCCGTTTGAAAACACTTTTGCTTTAAGAAAACGCCGCTGCACCTTTGTTTGCCAACGCATCAGCACGTTCGTTTTCGGTATACCCCGCATGGCCTTTCACCCAAGCCCATGTTACGTCATGTTTCCTTACCAGCGTATCCAGTTCGCGCCATAAGTCTTCATTTTTAACCGGCTGTTTCGACGCGGTTTTCCAGCCGTTTTTCTTCCAGCCGTGTATCCAGCTTTCCATACCGTTTTTCACATATTGCGAATCAGTACAGATTTGCACGCTGCAACGGCGTTTCAAAACTTTCAACCCTTCGATAACGGCAGTCAGTTCCATGCGGTTGTTGGTGGTTTCGGCCTCGCCGCCGAACAATTCTTTTTCGTGCGTGCCGTAGCGCATCAGCACGCCCCAGCCACCTGCGCCGGGATTGCCTTTGCACGCACCGTCGGTGTATAAGTAAACGGTTTTTTCCATATCAATCTGCTTGATTCGTCACGGGCGCATCATATCACAGGCCGTCTGAAAAACCTTTTCAGACGGCCTCCCTGCCGGTTTAAACACCTTCGCCGCCCTTCACCCGGCGTTTCTCCGCTATAATCCTTCCCTTCAACAGCACACCCCACACCATATGAACGCCCGCAAAACCTATCTGCTCGGCATCGCCTTTTTTACGCTTTTATTCATGGCTTTAGTATTGCTCGGAAGTTGGCTGCTTTCTATCGGAAGCAAACAGTTTGCCGTCGCCGGCTTTTTATTCGCCTTTGCCGCCGTGTTCGGCCAGATTGCCTGTCTCGCCCTCTATATCCGCCAAGTGGCACGGAATAAAGCCGTTCAAGCTGCGCGCATGCAGGCAGAACAACAGGAAAACAAACATGTTTAAGCAAATCGTTTTGGCCAGCGGCAATGCCGGCAAACTCAAAGAATTCACCCGTTGGTTTGCAAGCCGCCATATCGAAGTGCTGCCGCAATCTGCACTCAATGTACCCGAATGCCCCGAACCGCACGTTACCTTTATCGAAAACGCCATCGCCAAAGCCCGCCATGCCAGCAAACACAGCGGCAAACCGGCATTGGCCGACGACAGCGGCATCTGTGCGCCCGCTCTGGGCGGCGCACCCGGCATTTATTCGGCACGCTTTGCCGGCGAAAACCCGAAATCCGATGCCGCCAACAATGCCAAACTATCCGCCGAACTCGCCGGCAAAGCCGATCAAAGCTGTTATTACGTTTGCGTGCTGGTTTTGGTGCGCCATGAAAACGATCCGCAGCCGATTATCGCCGAAGGCATCTGGCGCGGCGTTTGGCAGCAGCAGGCGGCGGGGGAAAACGGCTTCGGCTACGACCCGCATTTTTACCTGCCTGAATTAGGCTGCACCGCCGCCGAACTTGACCCCGATACCAAAAACCGCATCAGCCACCGCGGGTTGGCATTAGTTGAATTGAAAAAGAAAATCGATTTGCTGTATCCGCAATAAAACCCGCACAGGCCGTCTGAAAACCATCGTACAGCCGATAAACTTATTTTTGATACCAAGCGGCAAGCCGCTGCCAGTGTAAAGAACACGGAACCGATTCCGGCCGCTTGCGGCGGTCTGCAACATCATTCTCTTCGAGCCAAAGCACCGCAGCAGAAGCAAAGTTTATTTGCCGCAAACTTTCAGACGGCCTCTCCTTAACCCTTTCGCTCTCCTTTTGAGGCCGTCTGAAAACGCCTACCGCCTTATATCCGACCATGACCGAACTCAGCTTCACCCGCGCAGGCCACCTTACCGCCCTGCCCCCCTTATCGCTCTACATCCACATCCCGTGGTGCGTGCGCAAGTGTCCGTATTGCGACTTCAACTCGCATCAAGCCAAAAGCGATTTGGCCGAACAAACCTATATTGATGCGCTGCTGGCCGACCTGCAAACCGAGCTGCCCAATGTGTGGGGGCGGCCCGTCGAAACGGTTTTTATCGGCGGCGGCACCCCCAGCCTGTTTCAGGCGGCCTCGATAGACCGTCTGCTCGGCGGCATCCGCTCGCTTGTCAGGCTGCAACCGCAAGCCGAAATCACGCTCGAAGCTAACCCCGGCACGTTTGAAAAAGAAAAATTTCAGGGGTTTAAAGACGCAGGCATCACGCGGCTTTCTATCGGTGTACAGAGTTTCAACGATGCCGCACTCACCGCATTGGGGCGCATCCACAACCGCAGCGAAGCCCTGAATGCCATCGAAACCGCTCTCGGCCTGTTCGACAAAGTCAACGTCGATATCATGTATGCACTGCCGAACCAAACCGTTCAGACGGCCTTATCCGACATCCAAACCGCCATCGCCACCGGCGCAAGCCACATCAGTGCCTACCATTTGACGATGGAACCGAACACACCCTTCGGCCACACACCGCCCAAAGGCCTGCCGCAAGACGAAGCGGCGCAAGATATCGAAGATGCCGTTCACGCCGAGCTTTTAAGCGCAGGTTTCGAGCATTACGAAACATCCGCCTTCGCCCGCCCCGGGCAACAATGCCGCCATAACCTCAATTATTGGCAGTTCGGCGACTACATCGGCATCGGCGCGGGCGCGCACGGCAAAATTTCCTACCCCACCCATATCGAGCGCACCACCCGCAAACGCCACCCCAACGGTTATCTCGCCGCCATGCACGGCAACCCGGCCGATGCCATCGAACGCAAAACCGTGGCCGCCGAAGATTTGCCGTTTGAATTCATGATGAACGCCCTGCGCCTCACCGACGGCGTGCCTGCTGCGTGGCTGCAAGAGCGCACCGGCATCTCGCCCGCACACATCGCCGCACAAATCCGCACCGCGCAGCAGCAAGGTCTGCTGGATACCGACCCGCAATTTTTCAGGCCGACCGAACTGGGGCGGCGGTTTCTCAACGACTTGCTGCAATGTTTTTTATGAGGCTTACAATAA
This sequence comes from Neisseria animaloris, assembly GCF_900637855.1. NCBI lineage: Bacteria > Pseudomonadati > Pseudomonadota > Betaproteobacteria > Neisseriales > Neisseriaceae > Neisseria > Neisseria animaloris. Next base: position 2,113,400 of record NZ_LR134440.1, on the reverse strand, counting down.
GCCCAAATAAAACATATGGATAAAAACCGTCAGGCCGTCTGAAAAACAAGTTGTTCTTTTCAGACGGCCTTTTTGTTTTGACATTCATTTTCCCAAGCATTATCCTGCCAGCCGTTTATTCAATCTTTCCGATTTTCCACATGAGCACTCCCTCTCTGCGCCGTGCCGTTTATGCCGGTAGCTTCGATCCGCCCACCAACGGCCATTTATGGATGATCAGCCGCGCACAGGCCATGTTCGACGAACTGATTATCGCCATCGGTGCCAATCCTGAAAAACGCAGCACCTACACCGCCGAAGAGCGCCGCGAAATGCTGGAAGCGATTACGCAGGAATTCCCCAACGTGAAAGTAACCATCTTCGGCAACCGCTTTTTGGTGGACTACGCTTACAGCATCGGTGCGCGTTTTGTGGTTCGGGGCATCCGCACCGCTTCCGACTACGAATACGAACGCTCGATGCGCTACATCAACAGCGATTTGCAGCCCGACATCACCACCGTTATCCTGATGCCGCCGCGCGAATTCGCCGAAGTGTCGTCCACTATGGTCAAAGGCATGGTCGGCCCCGAAGGATGGCGCGAGATGATTCGCCGCTACCTGCCCGAAGCGGTGTACCAAAAAATCCTGAAAGACCATGAAAACTCGGATTAACGCGCCCCGAAGTTAGAAAAAGGCCGTCTGAAAGCGAACCTTGTGAGCTTTCAGACGGCCTTTGCCTTTGTGATTTGATAAATCTACCTATCCGTACCTTCCGTGCAAATCGCTTCACGCGGCACGTTCCGCATATCCCAATGCGCCGCAACCCATGCCAGCAGCTCTTGCGGTTTGTCCACTTCCGGCGCATCGGGCAGATTCAGGTATGCCGTTACCTGTCGCAGCAGCCGTTCCCGCGCGTTTAAGTCCAATGCCGGAGCCAGCGTCTGTTTCGACCATTTCTGCCCTTGCGCATTAACCAGCAACGGCAGGTGTGCATAGTGCGGCGCGGCATAGTCCAAGCAACGTTGAAGCCAAATCTGGCGCGGCGCGGACACCAGCAAATCCTGCCCGCGCACGATATGCGTGATGCCCTGATCGGCATCATCCGCTACCACCGCAAGCTGATACGCCCAAAAACCGTCCGCCCGAAGCAGCACAAAATCGCCGATGTCGCGGGCGAGATTCTGCTCATAATGCCCGACGATTTCGTCGTCGAAGCCCACCACTTCGTCGGGCACGCGCAGCCTCCATGCCGGCGTTTTGGCCGAATCGTTTTCAGACGGCCTGTAATCGGGCTTGCCGCACTTGCCGTTATACACGAAACCGTCCGCCCCCAACTGCGCCGCCGCCTGCCAGTCTTTACGGCTGCAATAGCAGGGATACACCAGCCCTTTGTCTTTCAGACGGCCTAAAGCGTCTTCATAAAGAGCATAACGGCGGCTTTGATATACCACTTCGCCGTCCCACTCAAAACCGAATGCTTCGAGCGTACGCAAAATATCGTCCGCCGCCCCCACCATTTCACGCGGCGGGTCGAGGTCTTCCATCCGCACCAGCCATCTGCCGCCGTGCGCTTTGGCATCGGCGTAAGAAGCCACGGCGGTAAGCAGCGAACCGATATGCAGCAAACCGGTGGGACTGGGCGCGAAACGTCCGGTGTACATCATTTTTGAACTCATCACCTTGCGGATAAAAAACAAAACCGCATGAAACGACTGCTTCATGCGGTTGGGTATTTTGGTGGGTCCGGTGGGGTTCGAACCCACGACCAAGGGATTATGAGTCCCCTGCTCTAACCCCTGAGCTACAGACCCGGGTTATGAAAGGCAGCTATTGTACCACATTTTACCGCTGAAACAAGGCCGTCTGAAAACATCTTTTCAGACGGCCTCTGCGCTTACAACCCCAGCTCGCTCCACATCGCATCCACTTTCGCCACGGTGGCTTTGTCACGCTCAATCACGCGCCCCCATTCGCGGTCGGTTTCGCCCGGCCATTTGTTGGTGGCATCCAAGCCCATTTTGCCGCCCAAGCCTGAAACGGGGCTGGCAAAGTCGAGATAATCGATCGGCGTGTTTTCCACCAACACCGTATCGCGCACGGGATCCATGCGGGTGGTGATCGCCCAAATCACTTCTTTCCAGTCGCGGCAGTCCACATCGTCGTCCACCACCACAATGAATTTGGTGTACATAAACTGGCGCAGAAAGCTCCAGCAGCCCATCATCACCCGCTTGGCATGCCCCGCATATTGCTTTTTGATGCTGACCACGGCCATGCGGTACGAACAGCCTTCGGGCGGCAGATAGAAATCGACGATTTCGGGAAACTGCTTTTGCAACAGCGGCACGAACACTTCGTTCAATGCCACGCCCAACACGGCAGGTTCGTCGGGCGGTTTGCCGGTATAAGTGCTGTGGTAAATCGGATTTTCGCGCATGGTGATGCGTTCCACCGTAAACACGGGGAACCAATCCTGCTCGTTGTAATAGCCGGTGTGGTCGCCGTAAGGCCCTTCCAGCGCGGTTTCATCGGGGTGGATAACGCCTTCGAGCACAATTTCGGCACGCGCAGGCACTTGCAAATCATTGCCGATACATTTCACCAATTCGGTACGCGAACCGCGCAGCAAACCGGCAAACTGATATTCGCTCAAGGTATCCGGCACCGGCGTTACCGCGCCTAAAATGGTGGCCGGATCACACCCCAGTACCACCGCCACCGGATACGGCACGCCGGGGTGGGCTTTTTTGTGCGCCTGAAAATCCAACGCGCCGCCGCGGTGTGCCAGCCAGCGCATAATCAGCTTGTTTTTGCCGATAAGCTGTTGGCGGTAAATGCCTAAATTCTGGCGTTTTTTATGCGGGCCGCGGGTAACGGTAAGCCCCCATGTTACCAACGGTGCAACGTCTTCCGGCCAACAATGCTGAATCGGCAGCTTGCTTAAATCGACATCGTCGCCTTCAATCACGATTTCTTGGCACGGAGCTTTTTTCACCACATTCGGTGCCATGCTCCAAATATCTTTCAGCAGTGGCAGTTTGGAAAACGCGTCTTTAATGCCTTTGGGCGGCTCCGGTTCTTTCAGATAAGCCAGCGTTTTGCCGATTTCGCGCAATTGCGACACATCCGCCGCACCCATGCCCATCGCCACCCGTTCGGGTGTGCCGAACAGATTGGCCAGCACGGGAAAATCATAACGCGAAGCGTCTTGCCGCACCGGATTTTCAAACAACAGCGCCGGCCCGCCGGCACGCAACACGCGGTCGGCAATTTCGGTCATTTCCAAATGGGGAGAAACCGGCAAACCGATGCGCTTGAGTTTGTTTTCCTGCTCAAGCTTTTGGATAAAATCACGCAGATCGTTGTATTTCATCAGATTACTTTCGAGGCCGTCTGAAAAGCTGTTTTCAGACGGCCTGTTGATAAGAAACAGATAAGAACAGCGGATTATAGCAGAAGGCCGCTTCATGATTCAGGAGGCCGTCTGAAATACTCTTGCAACCGTTCCTCCGCTATAATCACGTTTTTACCTTACGAACGGAAACCCCATGTTCGCCGAAGCCGCCAAACAACTTTCCACCGTGCGCGACCTTTTGCGCTTTGCCGTCAGCCGCTTTAACGATGCCGGGCTGCATTTCGGCCACGGCAGCGACAATGCCCACGACGAAGCCGCCTACCTGATTCTGCATACCCTCAATCTGCCGCTCGACATTCTCGACCCGTATCTCGATGCCAAATTACTGCAAAGCGAAATCGTAGAAGTGTTGGAATTAATCGAACGGCGCGTTACCGACCGCGTACCGGTTGCCTACCTCACCAATCAGGCTTGGCAGGGCGATTTCGACTTTTATGTCGACGAGCGCGTGATTGTGCCGCGTTCGTTTATTTACGAGCTGCTGGGAGAACCGCTGCAACCGTGGATAGAACACGAAGAACTGGTTCACCGCGCTTTGGATTTATGCACCGGTAGCGGCTGTTTGGCGGTTCAGATGGCACACCACTACCCTGCCGCCGAAATCGATGCCGTCGATTTAAGTTTGGACGCATTAGAAGTAGCCGCCATCAACGTTGAAAACTACGGCCTGCAAGACCGCATCAACCTGATACACACCGATTTGTTCGAAGGCTTGGAAGGCACATACGATTTAATCGTTTCCAACCCGCCCTATGTGGATGCCGAATCGGTTGACGAACTGCCGCCCGAATATTTGCACGAGCCGGAGCTCGCCCTCGGCAGCGGTTCGGACGGCCTCGATGCCACCCGCGAAATCATCTTGCAGGCAGCGAAGTTCCTCAACCCCAAAGGCGTGCTGCTGGTGGAAATCGGCCATAACCGCGACGTGCTCGAAGCCGCCTACCCCGAACTCCCTTTCACTTGGCTGGAGACCAGCGGCGGCGACGGCTTCGTATTCCTGCTGACACGCGAACAATTGCTGGGCGAAGAATAACCCTGCCACTCCATACCAAAAGGCCGTCTGAAAACTTTTCAGACGGCCTCAAATATTTCAACTACCTATTTCCAAACCAGCAACGCATGATTGCGTTTGCCGCGGCGGATAATCGTGTATTTGCCGAAGCGTTTGTATTCGTCGGTAATCAGGTAAGCATCATCGGGTTTTTCGGCGGCGTGTTCGGGGTTGTTGAACACGGCTGTTTCACCGTTGAGCAAAACCGCTTTGTTCTTCACAAACTCGCGCGCTTCTTTGTTTGACTTAGCCAAACCCGCAGTAATCAAGGCTTCCACCACGTTCAGACGGCCTGATACTTCAAACGCGGGCAAGCCGTCTAAAGCGAGCTGTGCGTAGTCGCTTTCGGTCAGGCTGCTTTCGTCGCCGGAAAACAGACTGGCAGAAATGCGTTGCGCCGCTTCCAAAGCCGCTTCACCGTGAATCAAGCGGGTCATTTCTTCCGCTAAAATACGCTGTGCTTCCGGTTTTACGCCGCTGGCTTTGTCTTTCGTTTCGATGGCATCAATTTCTTCAACCGATAAAAACGTGAAGTATTTCAGGAATTTATACACATCCGCATCGGCTACTTTCAACCAAAATTGGTAAAACTGGTAAGGCGAAGTTTTTTGCGCATCCAACCATACCGCACCGCCTTCGGTTTTGCCGAATTTCGTGCCGTCCGATTTGGTTACCAGCGGCAAAGTCAGGCCGTAAACGGTGGCTTTGTTTAAACGACGGCACAAGTCGATACCGCCGGTGATGTTGCCCCATTGGTCGGAACCGCCGATTTGCAACACCGTGCCGTAACGTTTGTTCAATTCGGCAAAGTCATAACCTTGCAGCAGCGCGTAAGCAAATTCGGTAAACGAAATGCCCACGTCGTCGCGCTCGATACGCTGCTTCACCGATTCTTTGTTCAACATCGCATTCACAGAAAAATGCTTGCCGATGTCGCGTAGGAAATCCAAGCAGTTCATGCCGCCGAACCAATCGTAGTTGTTCGCCATAATCGCGGCATTTTCGCCCTCAAAACTCAAAAACGGTTTGAGCTGGTTGCGGATTTTCTCCACCCAGCCCGCCACGGTTTCCGCCGTATTCAAGCTGCGCTCAACCGCCTTAAAGCTCGGATCGCCGATCATGCCTGTCGCACCGCCCACCAAAGCCACCGGCGTATGCCCGGCCTGTTGGAAACGGCGTAAAGCCAGCACCGGCAGCAAATGGCCGATATGCAGGCTGTCGGCGGTGGGGTCGAAACCGCAATATAAAGCGATTTTTTGTTCGTTTAATAAAGCGTCTAAGGCTTCAGCATCAGTGGTTTGCACGATTAAGCCGCGCGATCGGAGGTCTTGGATAATTGATTTCATTATAGTTCCACTGTTAATAGAATTAGGATTCAGCATGGATATGACAAAGAGAATTTATTCTTCTCTTTCATGAGTAATTTCATTGTTGATTTCTGAAGTTTCTATATTATTTAAGGATCTACTTCGGTTATTTTTATAACTTTTCTCTACATTTTGCTTGGTAACTTTCGTCTTTTCTTTTAAAAATTTTTGTAGAATTTCTTCCCAAGGAGTATTGTGAGGATCATCATCCACCAATCTAATTGGAGACTCTTCTAACCTAGTAAGAGCGGCGTTAAATAATCTTTGTGCGGTTTCATTATCAAACTGTGATGCTTCTCTACTATACCCTTCATATGCTGTTGCAGCAGCAGCTTTAAAACTGTAATCTTGTTGCAGTTTAAAACGTTGTTTGATTTGTTTAGTGGCAATCCACGCAAACCAAACTGGCCCACTAATTAAGAGAAAAGTAACACTAGCTTGTATCCATAATAATGACCATTTAATTTCATATTTATTGTCTTTTAATAACAGGGAAAGATCACTTGCTCTCCATACTGCTATTATGAGAATAAGTAATAATGCAAGAGCTAGAAATGCGGTCCACCATCTAATTGAATTCTTTAAATTTATCTCTTGTTCTGTAAATGATTTAGCTAACGCAACTGATGTAGAGCCTTTTAAAGCCAAATCAGCTCTTTGAATTAAGTCTTGAGCATCAATTTTAAGTTTTTCAATTTCAGAAATATATGTTTCACTTTGCAAGAAAAGATTTTTGGTATCAGTGGAAGCTTTTTCCGCCTCTTGTGAAAAAGTTTTTATAATATTTTGAGCTTCTTTTAACTCATCTAAAACGATTGGTAATTTTTCAGCGGAGTCTCTTGCATCACGTATTACATCAATCTTATTCTTAAGATCTTCATAATCAGGAGTAATTTTTTCAATTTGAGCATTAATTGACTTTAATCGAGTTTTAATAGAACGAGGGACGAGACTTTGGTTCTCATCTAATGAGCACCAACCAAATAAGTTAGATAATTCAAAATCTATTGAAGAAAGTGTAGCTAAGTATATATAAATAGCATGCGTATAACCATCATGGTAACTAGAAGTGAACATATTTGGTAATATATCTTCAATACAATGGTTCAGACTAGTTAAAATATTTTCTAAAGCCCCATTACATTGCTCATCTAATACTCGTGTGTCCGCACAGTTTATTTTTCGCTTTAAAACTCTTGGTATGTTGGACAACATTCCGACTGTAATTATAGGAAGGCTTTGTGAATAATTATCATCGATCCATTGTTCAACATCAGTCTCAGATATATATTTTTCAATCTCAGTTAACTTCTCAATTATAGAATTAATTAACTCATTCATTTTTTATATTGATTTATATTGAACTTATAATTTCAAATTAATGACTTAATTTCAGGCGATCTCTTAATAAAAATAAGATAAAAGATTGCCTGAAATTTATTTTTACGTATTAAATATTCTTACACATTAAACAAGAAATTAATCACATCGCCGTCTTGCACCACATATTCCTTACCTTCGGCACGCATTTTGCCGGCTTCTTTGGCTTTGGCTTCTCCGCCTAAGGTAACGAAATCGTCGTAAGCAATCACTTGGGCGCGGATGAAGCCGCGTTCGAAATCGGTGTGGATCACACCGGCGGCTTGCGGGGCGGTGTCGCCTTTGTGGATAGTCCAAGCGCGGACTTCTTTTACGCCGGCGGTGAAGTAGGTTTGCAGGCCGAGCAGGTCGTAGCCGGCGCGGATCAGGCGGTTGAGGCCGGGTTCTTCCAAGCCCATTTCGGCGAGGAATTCGGCTTTTTCTTCGTCTTCGAGTTCGGCAATTTCGCTTTCCAATGCGGCGCACACGGCAACTACGGGCGCGTTTTCTTTGGCGGCCAATTCTTTCAGGCGGTCTAAGTGCGGGTTGTTTTCAAAACCGTCTTCCGCGACGTTGCCCACATACATGGCGGGTTTGGCGGTGAGCAGAAACAGGGGGCGCAGCATGGCGAGTTCTTCGGCATCGAGGCCGAACGAGCGCACGGGTTTGCCTTCGTTGAGATGGGGCAGCAGTTTTTCGCACAAGGCAACGAGTTTTTGCGCGTCTTTATCGCCTGATTTGGCGCGTTTGCCTTCGCGGGTAATGGCTTTTTCTACGCTGGCAAGGTCAGCCAATGCCAGCTCGGTGCCGATAGTTTCGATGTCGGCAATCGGATCGACTTTGCCGGAAACATGTACGATATTGTCGTCGTCGAAGCAGCGCACGACGTTCACAATGGCATCGGTTTCGCGGATGTTGGCGAGAAACTGGTTGCCCAAGCCTTCGCCTTTGCTCGCGCCTGCTACCAAGCCTGCGATGTCGACAAACTCGACAATGGCGGGCTGCATTTTTTGCGGGTTAACGATTTTAGCCAACTCGGCCATGCGCGAATCGGGCACTTCGACGATGCCGACGTTGGGCTCAATCGTGCAGAAAGGGTAGTTGGCCGCTTCGATACCGGATTGGGTTAAGGCGTTGAACAAGGTGGATTTGCCGACGTTGGGCAGGCCGACGATGCCGCATTTTAAGCTCATGTTTGTTCCTGAAATTCAGTAAAAATTAACGTGAAATTGTAGCATATTTCAGACGGCCTTTGGCTTACGGAAGGCCGTCTGAAAAAGCAAAGCCAAACACGCTCGCAAAGACAATAAACCGGTAATCACTCGCCGTTGTCGGGTATAATGTGCGCCTGAAAATAAGTTTACTTTGATTTATGCAAGCCGACTTTTCCCGTCCTGCTCTCGCCATTGATACCAGCACATCGTTTCTGTCGCTGGCATTGCGTGTAGGAGACAAAACCGTTAGCCGCCATGCAGAGGCAGGCAATAAGCAGTCCGATTTAATTCTCCCTCAAGTTACTGAATTATTTGATGAATGTAATATCCGATCGGCAGATTTAGGAATAATCGTCTATGCGCAAGGGCCTGGAGCATTTACCGGCCTTCGCATAGGCATAGGCGTAGCCCAAGGTTTGGCTGCGCCGTTTGCCACACCGCTTGTCGGCATACCCTGCTTAGATGCGGTAGCCTACCAATTGCCTGATTTACCATGCGTGCTGGCGGCAACGGATGCACGCATGGGTGAAGTGTTCTACACTTGGTTGGACACTAAAAACCACCGGCATCTAAGCGATTATTCAGTTGGAAAAGCTGTTGAAATCACACCGCCTGAATATGCCGAAAACCCGATAGGCATCGGCAATGCCTTTGCTCTGGTTGATAAACCGCCATTCGAAGGCACGGAAAAAATGCCCACAGCCGTGGATTATCTCAATCTGGCACTAACAGGCCATTACCCTGCCACTGATGCCGCACATGCCGAATTGCTGTATGTTCGCAATAAAATTGCCTTAACTGCTAAAGAGCAGGCAGAACGGAAGGCAACTTCATGTTAATACGCCCGGCTACTTCCCAAGACTGCTTCCATTTGGCAGAATTGGATGCGCAATGCAATCCATCACCATGGTCTGCCAATCAGTTTCAGACGGCCTTAAATAATCGTTTCAATACTGTTTTGGTGATCGAACAAGATAAAAAACTGAGTGCCTTCGCTGTATGGCAAACCATTTGTGGAGAATCAGAATTACACCTGATTGCTACTGCTCCTGAATACCGACGAATCGGTTTGGCTTCCCATTTGTTGTCTATCTGGTTCCAATCAGTCTTAGAACATAAAGTAGAGCGCTTATTTTTAGAAGCGAGGGAAAGCAATATTGCCGCTCAATCGCTTTACCGAAAACTCGGTTTTAGCGAATATGGTCGCCGGAAATTATATTACACCTTGTCTGAAAATATGCGCGAAGATGCTGTTTTAATGGAGAAATTATGTTAAGCAGCCGCTATCTGCACCTGCATGAAGCACTTGGCCTCGGCCCGATGTGGCTGAGACAAGGTGCAAAAGTGCTGCCTGCCGTTTCCAGTCAACAACTTACTGAGAATACCGAACAGCCATCAGTTTTCCCGCAAAAGCCTGCTATACAAGCACCATCTTCTGCTGCGAAACCAAATCAGGCACGTTTAGCCGCCATCACCGCCGCTAAAGTATCTGTAAGCAATTCCCAAATAACTTCAGACGGTTATCCCGTATCAGATAGGCCGTCTGAAAAAATTACTCCTCAATCAAAAAGCATAGCCGCTTTACCTCCTAAAAATGAGATTACCCCATCAACACGATCATTAATCGATAAAATCCAACCTGCAACGGTTATGATTATTAGTGTTTGTCCCTCTTTAGAAGACAATATATCAGGACAATTTTTCAGCGGAGACGCAGGAACTCTACTGGACAATATGCTTATTACAATCGGCTTAAACCCAACAGATACTCATAAAACCTGTTGGATAAAAGAGGCCACCTTTGATTACAACCCACCTATTGAATACATTCGAACTGAACTTCCTCAAATTCACGCAGAACTTTCAGCCTCACAAGCAAAAGCCGTTGTGTTTTTAGGACAATTTTTTGAACAATCCGAGCCAGCCCATATCATTACTGAGTTATGCCTTGAACTTCCTTATTTCAGCATTCCTCACCCTGCCCGCTTATTGCGTCAGCCACAATTGAAAGCACAAGCTTGGATAGAGTTAAAAAAATTATGGCAAGTACTTCAAAATTAAATCCACGAATAAACAAACTGTCGCCCTCCCGCGACAACACCCACGTCCCTCCCCTCCAAGTAAAAACCCCCGATACTTCTCAGTATCAGGGGTTAGCAATGAGTGTCTGGCAGTGACCTACTTTCACATGGGTATCCACACTATCATCGGCGCTGAGTCGTTTCACGGTCCTGTTCGGGATGGGAAGGCGTGGGACCAACTCGCTATGGCCGCCAGACGTAAACTGTACAAATCGGGAAAGCCGTCAGGGAAATGCATCCCTTCTCTTTATTCTTCAATCAACGGTGATGGGTATCGTCTTCAAGACTGATATAAGCTTTATTTTCGAAGCCTCAACACCCACTACGGTGCAAAAGTCCTTCAAATGATAGAGTCAAGCCTCACGAGCAATTAGTATCGGTTAGCTTCACGCATTGCTGCGCTTCCACACCCGACCTATCAACGTCCTGGTCTCGAACGACTCTTTAGTGCGGTTAAACCGCAAGGGAAGTCTCATCTTCAGGCGAGTTTCGCGCTTAGATGCTTTCAGCGCTTATCTCTTCCGAACTTAGCTACCCGGCGATGCGACTGGCGTCACAACCGGTACACCAGAGGTTCGTCCACTCCGGTCCTCTCGTACTAGGAGCAGCCCCCGTCAAACTTCCAACGCCCACTGCAGATAGGGACCAAACTGTCTCACGACGTTTTAAACCCAGCTCACGTACCACTTTAAATGGCGAACAGCCATACCCTTGGGACCGACTACAGCCCCAGGATGTGATGAGCCGACATCGAGGTGCCAAACTCCGCCGTCGATATGAACTCTTGGGCGGAATCAGCCTGTTATCCCCGGAGTACCTTTTATCCGTTGAGCGATGGCCCTTCCATACAGAACCACCGGATCACTATGTCCTGCTTTCGCACCTGCTCGACTTGTCGGTCTCGCAGTTAAGCTACCTTTTGCCATTGCACTATCAGTCCGATTTCCGACCGGACCTAGGTAACCTTCGAACTCCTCCGTTACTCTTTGGGAGGAGACCGCCCCAGTCAAACTGCCTACCATGCACGGTCCCCGATCCGGATCACGGACCTGGGTTAGAACCTCAAAGCCACCAGGGTGGTATTTCAAGGACGGCTCCACAGAAACTGGCGTCTCTGCTTCTAAGCCTCCCACCTATCCTACACAAGTGACTTCAAAGTCCAATGCAAAGCTACAGTAAAGGTTCACGGGGTCTTTCCGTCTAGCAGCGGGGAGATTGCATCTTCACAACCATTTCAACTTCGCTGAGTCTCGGGAGGAGACAGTGTGGCCATCGTTACGCCATTCGTGCGGGTCGGAACTTACCCGACAAGGAATTTCGCTACCTTAGGACCGTTATAGTTACGGCCGCCGTTTACTGGGGCTTCGATCCAATGCTCTCACATCTTCAATTAACCTTCCAGCACCGGGCAGGCGTCACACCCTATACGTCCACTTTCGTGTTAGCAGAGTGCTGTGTTTTTAATAAACAGTCGCAGCCACCGATTCTCTGCGACCCTCCAATGCTTACAGAGCAAGTCTTTCACATCGAAGGGCATACCTTCTCCCGAAGTTACGGTATCAATTTGCCGAGTTCCTTCTCCCGAGTTCTCTCAAGCGCCTTAGAATTCTCATCCTGCCCACCTGTGTCGGTTTGCGGTACGGTTCTGATTTAGCTGAAGCTTAGTGGCTTTTCCTGGAAGCGTGGTATCTGTCACTTCTTGTCCGTAGACAATCGTTATCACTTCTCGGTGTATAAACATCCGGATTTGCCTAAATGTTCCACCTACCGGCTTGAACGACCTATTCCAACAGGCCGCTGACATAACCTTCTCCGTCCCCACATCGCACTAAATCAAAGTACGGGAATATTAACCCGTTTCCCATCGACTACGCATTTCTGCCTCGCCTTAGGGGCCGACTCACCCTACGCCGATGAACGTTGCGTAGGAAACCTTGGGCTTTCGGCGAGCGGGCTTTTCACCCGCTTTATCGCTACTCATGTCAACATTCGCACTTCTGATACCTCCAGCAACCTTCTCAAGTCACCTTCATCGGCCTACAGAACGCTCCCCTACCATGCACTAGGTGCATCCGCAGCTTCGGTTATAGATTTGAGCCCCGTTACATCTTCCGCGCAGGACGACTCGACCAGTGAGCTATTACGCTTTCTTTAAATGATGGCTGCTTCTAAGCCAACATCCTGGCTGTCTGGGCCTTCCCACTTCGTTTACCACTTAATCTATCATTTGGGACCTTAGCTGGCGGTCTGGGTTGTTTCCCTTTCGACAACGGACGTTAGCACCCGCTGTCTGTCTCCCATGATTGCACTTTCCGGTATTCTTAGTTTGCCATGGGTTGGTAAGTCGCAATGACCCCCTAGCCATAACAGTGCTTTACCCCCGGAAGTGATACATGAGGCACTACCTAAATAGTTTTCGGGGAGAACCAGCTATCTCCGAGTTTGTTTAGCCTTTCACCCCTATCCACAGCTCATCCCCGCATTTTGCAACATGCGTGGGTTCGGACCTCCAGTACCTGTTACGGCACCTTCATCCTGGCCATGGATAGATCACTCGGTTTCGGGTCTACACCCAGCAACTCATCGCCCTATTAAGACTCGGTTTCCCTACGCCTCCCCTATCCGGTTAAGCTCGCTACTGAATGTAAGTCGTTGACCCATTATACAAAAGGTACGCAGTCACCTAATTAATAGGCTCCCACTGTTTGTATGCATCAGGTTTCAGGTTCTATTTCACTCCCCTCCCGGGGTTCTTTTCGCCTTTCCCTCACGGTACTGGTTCACTATCGGTCGATGATGAGTATTTAGCCTTGGAGGATGGTCCCCCCATATTCAGACAGGATTCCACGTGTCCCGCCCTACTTGTCGTATACCTAGTACCACTGATGAAATTTCGAATACGGGGCTATCACCCACTATGGCCAAGCTTCCCAGCTTGTTCTCCTATCTCAACAGCTATCATATACAGGCTCCTCCACGTTCGCTCGCCACTACTTGCGGAATCTCGGTTGATTTCTTTTCCTCCGGATACTTAGATGGTTCAGTTCTCCGGGTTCGCTTCGCTTATCCTATGTATTCAGATAAGGATACCGTACAAAATACGGTGGGTTTCCCCATTCGGACATCACCGGATCATAGCTTTATTGCCAGCTCCCCGATGCTTTTCGCAGGCTTACACGTCCTTCGTCGCCTATCATCGCCAAGGCATCCACCTGATGCACTTATTCACTTGACTCTATCATTTGAAGTACCTTTTTGACTTCGTTGCTACAGTGTTGACTACCTTCGCAACTTAAAGGCCTCTACTTTGATAAAACTTACTGCTTGTTGTGTACCGAACTGTGCCTTTTGTCTTTCACAGCCCGGTCGATACAATCATCACCCAAATACTGCGGCTTACCTGTTACGGCAAGCCGACATTGTCTTTGTTTGTTGATTTCGGCTTTCCAATTTGTTAAAGATCGATGCGCTTCTTAAAAAAAGGAATAAGTAAACTTTTCCTTCTCTAACCTACACAAATTAAAATATTCTTTACTTCATCTTTATCTATTCAGATGCCAAACATCTAAAGACTAAAGACAAACAAAAATACTTTGATTTGCAAAGTATTTGGTGGAGGCAAACGGGATCGAACCGATGACCCCCTGCTTGCAAAGCAGGTGCTCTACCAACTGAGCTATGCCCCCCAATCTCTTGGTGGGTCTGGGAGGACTTGAACCTCCGACCCCACGCTTATCAAGCGTGTGCTCTAACCAGCTGAGCTACAAACCCAGATTACTCCAACTTCGTCGGGATTCTCCCAACCAGTCTTGCATCTTTAATACACAGTTTACCGATAAGTGTGAATGCGACCAAACCTCTTTTTTCTCTAGAAAGGAGGTGATCCAGCCGCAGGTTCCCCTACGGCTACCTTGTTACGACTTCACCCCAGTCATGAAGCATACCGTGGTAAGCGGGCTCCTTACGGTTACCCTACCTACTTCTGGTATCCCCCACTCCCATGGTGTGACGGGCGGTGTGTACAAGACCCGGGAACGTATTCACCGCAGTATGCTGACCTGCGATTACTAGCGATTCCGACTTCATGCACTCGAGTTGCAGAGTGCAATCCGGACTACGATCGGTTTTCTGGGATTGGCTCCACCTCGCGGCTTGGCTACCCTCTGTACCGACCATTGTATGACGTGTGAAGCCCTGGTCATAAGGGCCATGAGGACTTGACGTCATCCCCACCTTCCTCCGGCTTGTCACCGGCAGTCTCATTAGAGTGCCCAACTTAATGATGGCAACTAATGACAAGGGTTGCGCTCGTTGCGGGACTTAACCCAACATCTCACGACACGAGCTGACGACAGCCATGCAGCACCTGTGTTACGGCTCCCGAAGGCACTCCTCCGTCTCTGGAGGATTCCGTACATGTCAAGACCAGGTAAGGTTCTTCGCGTTGCATCGAATTAATCCACATCATCCACCGCTTGTGCGGGTCCCCGTCAATTCCTTTGAGTTTTAATCTTGCGACCGTACTCCCCAGGCGGTCAATTTCACGCGTTAGCTACGCTACTAAGGCATCAAGTACCCCAACAGCTAATTGACATCGTTTAGGGCGTGGACTACCAGGGTATCTAATCCTGTTTGCTACCCACGCTTTCGGGCATGAACGTCAGTATTATCCCAGGGGGCTGCCTTCGCCATCGGTATTCCTCCACATCTCTACGCATTTCACTGCTACACGTGGAATTCTACCCCCCTCTGACATACTCTAGTCACCCAGTTTCAAACGCAGTTCCCAGGTTGAGCCCGGGGATTTCACATCTGACTTAAGTAACCGTCTGCGCCCGCTTTACGCCCAGTAATTCCGATTAACGCTCGCACCCTACGTATTACCGCGGCTGCTGGCACGTAGTTAGCCGGTGCTTATTCTTCAGGTACCGTCATCACCCAAGGGTATTAACCTCAAGCTTTTCTTCCCTGACAAAAGTCCTTTACAACCCGAAGGCCTTCTTCAGACACGCGGCATGGCTGGATCAGGGTTCCCCCCATTGTCCAAAATTCCCCACTGCTGCCTCCCGTAGGAGTCTGGGCCGTGTCTCAGTCCCAGTGTGGCGGATCATCCTCTCAGACCCGCTACTGATCGTCGCCTTGGTAGGCCTTTACCCCACCAACTAGCTAATCAGACATCGGCCGCTCAAATAGCGCAAGGCCCGAAGGTCCCCTGCTTTCCTCCTCAGAGAATATGCGGTATTAGCCATCCTTTCGGACAGTTATCCCCCACTACTCGGTACGTTCCGATGTATTACTCACCCGTTCGCCACTCGCCACCAAAAGAGCAAGCTCTTCCGTGCTGCCGTTCGACTTGCATGTGTAAAGCATGCCGCCAGCGTTCAATCTGAGCCAGGATCAAACTCTTATGTTCAATCTCTAACTTTAACTTCTGGTCTGCTTCAAAGAAACCGACAAAGATATTTATCTTGTCTGTTTTTGTCGCAGTGTGAGGCCCAATCGCACTCACACTTATCGGTAATCTGTTCTGTTAAAGAGCGTCCCGAACATCATCACAACCAATACTGCCTAACGCAAAATCTGTTATAATGAATATTCGCTTTCAAACACCGCCGAAGCAGCGAAGAACCGAACTATACCCGCCCTCCCCCAATAACGTCAACTCTCTGGTGAAAAAATTTTAAATAAAAATTACTATATACATGTTTTTATTTAAAATTTAATTACACTTCGTTTGCTGTATTTACTGCTTTTCAGCTCCTGCTATTATTCTCAATTATTCTTTCAATTAAATTTACCACTCTCTGCTCAAATATATTTACCAACAATCCGCGCATATTGTTTGATATGATGCGGTTTAATTTTTTTACAGTAATCTTAATATTATGTCTGTTTATACCAGTATTTCTAATGATGAACTGCATCAGTTTCTAATGGAATACGACTTAGGCAATTTTGTTTCTCTACAAGGCATTGCACAAGGAATTACCAATAGTAACTACTTTTTAACTACAACCGCAGGGCGTTTTGTTTTAACTGTTTTTGAAGTATTGAAACAAGAAGAACTGGCTTTCTTTTTACTGCTGAAACAACACTTAAGCGACAACGGTGTAGCCTGCCCCTCCCCCGTTTCCCGCAAAGACGGCCGCTTTGATTCAACACTGGCAGGGAAGCCTGCATGTATCGTAACCCGCTTGAAAGGTTCTGACACCAGCTGGCCGACTGAAAACCAATGTTTCCATACAGGGGGGATGCTGGCCAAAATGCATCTGGCTGGACAAAGTTTCCCTCTGCAAATGGACAATCCCCGTTATAGTAAATGGTGGCATGAGGCTTACGTTAAGCTATTGCCGTTACTTGATAAAGATGATGCTATTCTACTGGAAAATGAAATTGCTTATCTGGATAATAATCCTGATGATCATTTGCCTTCCGGTATCATACATGCTGATTTATTTAAAGATAATGTGTTATTGGACGGAGACCAAGTAGCCGGCTTTATCGATTTTTATTATGCTTGCAACGGTAACTTTATGTATGACTTAGCTATTGCTGTCAACGATTGGGCTAGAACTGCTGATAATAAATTGGATCCAATTTTGGAAAAATCATTTATCGCAGGCTATGAAAGTGTGCGCCCTTTGAGTAATGATGAAAAAGACTACTATCCAATTGCCCAACGTGCGGGTTGCATACGTTTTTGGGTATCTCGTCTATTGGATTTTCACTTTCCTCAAAAAGGTGAAATAACCTTTATTAAAGACCCAAATACATTCCGCAATTTACTTTTAAGTTTGCGCTGAAGAAGCAGGCTGGTAAAAGCAGCACAAAGGCCGTCTGAAAACATTTCAGACGGCCTTTGTGCTGACTTGAACCATACTCAGCCTTTAACAAACAATTACAAGCTATCAAAATTTAAGGAGATTCGGTTAACATTAATTAAAATAACCGTTTCCATACCAGAAAGCTTCTACAGATAGCAGGGATTTTCCCAGTAAAAAACCACTTCTGTGAAAGTCTGTATGAAAGCAATGAAGTCAAAACGATTAGATATGGTACACACCTGCCTTTTGCTCTGAGATTAACTATCGAAATATTCAGACGGCCTTCAAAATCAATGAAGGCCGTCTGAATATTTAGCGGCGTGCCAAAATAGCATTATTGAGATAGGTTTTGACACCATTCGCAATGGCTTGCGCACTTTTTTGGCGGAACGATGAGCTGGCAAGCAACCGTTCCTCAGTAGGATTCGATAAGAAGGCGGTTTCAACCAAAATCGACGGAATATCAGGTGCTTTTAAAACAGCAAAATTGGCCTGATCAACACGGCCTTTATGCAATTTATTCAGCTTACCCAGCTCATTCAATACATGGCCGCCTAACACCATACTGTCTTTAATAGTGGCGGTTTGGGTCATGTCAAGGATGGCATTATCCACCGTACGGTTACCGACTTTCTGTACTCCGCCAATTGAATCGGCACTATTCTGAGTTTGAGCCAAAAATTTGGCTGCCGCACTGGTAGCTCCGCGTGTACTCAACGCATATACACCTGTACCGCGTGCAGTAGGGTTGGTAAAAGAGTCTGCATGAATAGAAATGAACAAATCGGCCTTGAGCGAACGGGCCTTGGCAACGCGCACACCCAGAGGGATGAATACGTCTTCATTACGGGTCATATAAGTTTTATAGCCCATTGCATCAAGGCGTTTTTTGGCCTCACGTGCGATAGACAATACTACGTCTTTTTCGCGTATCCCCCGAGGGCTGATAGCACCGGGGTCTTCCCCGCCATGACCGGGGTCCAGCACAATAATCGGGCGGCGGTCTTGACGGCGCGGCGATGAAGGAAGCGGAGTATCGTCGATAATAGTCGGTTTGCGCTCACGCACAGGAGGAGTAGAACTGCTGCCAGTACCATCGCTGCGGATTTTGCCTTTGGAGTAGTCGTTCAGCAATGCCATCAGAGGGTCATCCGATTCGGCAGCCAACGCCGTGGCAGCCGAAGGGTAAAGATCCATAACCAAACGGTGTCGGAAATTAGCCACAGGAGCAAGAGTGAAAACTTGCGGATTGGCAGATTGCTTTAAATCGATAACCACGCGCACAGTGGTAGAAGTATTCTGACCGACACGAATGGCACGTATATAAGGGTCATTGCGCTGAACTTTCCCCGTCATACTTTGCAAAACGCTATTAAGCGTAGCACCTTCAATATCCACCACCAACCGTGAGGGATTTTCAAGTGCAAAATGTTTGTATTTCAGGGCTTGGGAGGATTCCAACGTGATACGGGTATAGGCATTGGCGGGCCAGATACGTACGGCAACGAATTGGGGGAAGGCAGCAACTTTAGCGAGCACGCTGATGGGCGTCAAAGTGAATAACAAACCTGCTGCACGGCGGACAATTTGGCGACGTGTTAATTTAACCATGTTTCTAAACTTTTTCTGCCCCTGTCTGTATGGGCGGTAAGAGTACACATACGGCCTGATTCGGCATTTTCGAGTTTAACGGTAAGGTCAGCCGGCGGCACAAAAGTTCCGCCTTGTTGGGGCCATTCGATCAAACATAGGCAGTTGCCGGCAAAAAGATCATCCAAACCGGCATCTTCCCATTCTTCAGGCGTAGCAAAACGATAGAGGTCAAAATGATGCAGTAAGGTAAATTTGGGCAACGGATAAGATTCGACGATAGTATAAGTCGGGCTCTTTACGGCACCTTTATAACCCATACCTTGCAATAATCCGCGAGTAAACGTCGTTTTCCCTGCTCCTAAATCACCTTGCAGATAAATTACCAAAGGTGCCATGATAGTACCTGCCCAACTACTGCCTAATCGCAGGGTAGTCTCTTCGTCGGGCAAAAAACGTGTTAGCTGGGTATTTTGGGTCATATACAGCCCCTTAGAATGATAATCAAATTTGAATTATGCGGCAATTATCTTGCTTTGCAAACCTTATCTGCTGATAAATCGCATGAAATTTGATACATGCTATAACTTAGCTTTACCGAAACACCGTCGTTGCAGAACTCAAATCCAAATCTTTGCTCTTAAGTGCGAATTAAGTCAAAGATACAACGAATACAGGCATCTCTAGGCCGTCTGAAACGGTGTACAATATCGGTTTTCTTCGAATATATGCCGTCTGAAATCTTTTCAGGCGGCCTCAATTTCAAAATGACTATGAACGACACCAAACAGCGCCCCATCGGGGTTTTTGACTCCGGCGTAGGCGGCTTGACTAATGTACGCGCCCTAATGGAACGCCTGCCGATGGAAAACATTGTTTATTTCGGCGACACCGCCCGCGTACCGTATGGTGTAAAATCCCGTGCAACCATTGAGACTTTCACCTCTCAAATTGTTGATTTTATGCTACAAAATGATGTTAAAGCGCTGATAATTGCCTGCAATACCATCGCGGCGGTAGCCGGCCATAAAGTGCGGACAATAGCGGGCAACATGCCGGTACTTGATGTGATTACCGCCGGTGCCGAAGCCGCATTACAAACCACACGAAACGGCCATATCGGCATTATTGCTACCAGCACTACGGTTAACAGCAATGCTTATGCCCGTGCCATCCACAGCCGCAACCCTAATGCTCGGGTACAGTCGCAAGCCTGCCCTTTGTTGGTACCCTTGGTGGAAGAAGGTTGGCTTGACCATGAAGTAACCCGCTTGACTGCCCGTGAATATCTCAAACCGCTGCTGGCCGATGATATTGATACGTTGGTCTTAGGATGTACGCATTACCCGTTGCTAAAACCTTTATTCCGCGAAGAGGCTCCAGGCGTGGCATTGGTGGATTCCGCAATCACAACCGCAGAGGCCACGGCGAACGCTTTGGCCGAAGCCGATTTGTTGAATACCGACAATGCCTCTGCCGATTATCGCTTTTATGTGAGCGATATTCCTTTGCGATTCCGCACCATCGGCGAGCGTTTTCTGGGCCGCAGTATGGAACAGATTGAAATGTTGTCTCTGGGCTAACAACATTTGTTCTTTCGTTTTTTTATCGAACAAATAAATTGGATCTACCGGATATAGAACCTTAAAGCTGCTTGTGGTGTTTGAAAAGCAAGACCGTAAGCAGTTTCAAAATCCCATAAATATGCTATAAAATTTTTAAGGTTTTCTTTTCAAATTTTTTAGATGACTTTCAGACGGTCAAAAGAAAGCTGCCCGTTATTGATTAACGGGCAGCCGTTCGGTCTTGGCTCATTTGTTTTTCGCTTCGGCTTTGGCTTCTTTTTTCAAAGAGGCATATAAATCCGGCTGGCGGCTTTTCAGCAGCGAAGCAATCGCGAGGTCGTCGCGGTTTACCTTTGCCAAGTCAATTTTCTCGATATGTACCAAACGGAGCAATTCGCGTACCGGCTTGGGCATGTTGCGGCCTGACTCGTAACGTGAACCACCTGATTGGGTAACACCGATACGGCTCCAAAAGTCCATTTGGTTTAAACCGAGTTTTTTGCGGATATCGCGGATATTTTCGATTTTCTCGAACGACTTCATGAAATTCCCTTCTCTGTTTTAAAGCTCAATCTGGCAAATCACTTATCCGAACATAATATTACTCCGAAATAATACCCACAGTGAGAATATTATGAACAAATAAGCATAATCGCTTAGACAGCAGAATCAGGATAAGTTTTATTTTATTTTCCATCAAGCGGTCAATTATTCCGATAAACGTAACATCCTATTTATATAATCATTAAAAAACAATCAGTTATTTTTTAAAGCAAAGATTCTAGTTGAAAAATTTTTACATAAAAAAACGTAACAAAATCAGGGTTTACCTGTTTCAGGGCTAATTGTAAGAATTTCATAGCCTGTTTCGGTAACCAAAACTTCATGTTCCCATTGGGCAGATAAAGAGCGATCTTTAGTAACTACCGTCCATCCATCAGCCAAAATACGCAGATGACGTTTACCTTGGTTGATCATGGGTTCTACTGTAAAAATCATACCCGGCTTCAATACTAACCCTTGTCCTTTTTTGCCATAATGCAACACTTGCGGCTCTTCATGGAAATCATGACCGATGCCGTGCCCACAGAATTCCTGTACTACCGAATAACCCGCATTTTCAGCAACCTGCTGACAGGCATAACCTACATCCCCCAAGGTTGCACCGGGCTTCACTGCTTCTATACCGGCCATCATGGAAGCATGGGTAACATCTATTAAGCGTTGTGCCTG
The DNA here is from genome assembly GCF_900637855.1 of Neisseria animaloris. NCBI lineage: Bacteria > Pseudomonadati > Pseudomonadota > Betaproteobacteria > Neisseriales > Neisseriaceae > Neisseria > Neisseria animaloris. The sequence continues at coordinate 2,091,720 of NZ_LR134440.1, read as the reverse complement.
CGGGCTGATTTGCCCTACTGCAAACATTCGGCTTGAATCACCGTGAAAACCGTCTTTCTTAATGGTAACGTCAATATTGATGATGTCACCGTTTTTCAACGGTTTGTCATCCGGAATACCGTGACAAATAACATGGTTGACGGAGGTGCAGCACGATTTGGGATAAGGAGGGTTGCCATAATGCAACGGAGCCGGATAGCCGCCTTGAACGTCGATATGATAATCGTGGATTAATTTGTCCAACTCATTGGTAGTAACACCGGGTTTAACGAATTGGCCGATATAATCCAATGCTTCGGCTGCCAAGCGGCCCAGCTCGCGCATTTTTTCGATTTCTTCGGGGGTTTTGATGATAACTGCCATAAATATCCTTCGATTCGTGTCGGTGCGTTCAGACGGCCTTTCGCATTTTTTCCGAAAGGCCGTCTGAAACGGTATAAAGAGTTAAGATGATTTAAGTCAAGATAGCGATGCAAAGCCGTTAAAACAAGTTGTCTATCACTTCTTTCGGTTTGGATTTTGATTTCGGCTGTGTGTTGTGCGAACGCTGCTCTTCCGTGGATTTTGGAAGTATCGGTGTTTCTGTATTTGCTGCGGCTTCAGCTGCCGAAGCCGCAGCTATCGTAAGATTAGTTTCACCGGTTTCATCTTCATTTTGAGAAGCCGCTTGAGCTTCCGAAGCAGCCACCTCCTCCGGCGCGGATGCTTGGGCAACTACGACCTGCTGCGATACCGCAGCTATAGTAGACGATGCACCGCGGGGAGACCATACTTCCACTGTATTTTCTACTTGTGGTGCCGGAGCGGAAACCGATGCCTCTGCGGGTTTTTTCATAGTTTGGAGAATACCTACAATCAAGCTGCCTACGGCGACAGCCGTCAATACAAATACCGCCATTAGCAAGTGCTTGGGTTTGAGGTTGAAACCTTTTTTGGCAGGCATATTGTTATCATCCATATGGTTTTGTCGAAATTCCTAAGGCCGTCTGAAAACGATACAAACTGTGTTTTCAGACGGCCCATTTGTACTTAGTTATTGTAGTTTTGGTAAAGGGTAACAACTTTTTTGACACCTGACGTGGTGCTGACACGCTCGGTAATGGCAGCTTGCTCCGCCGGAGAAAGAATCCCCATTACATAGGTTACGCCGTCATAAGTAACGATTTTCACACGGCTGGGAATCACACCCTGAACGCCCAGAAGGGTAGTTCGCACTTTGGAAGTGCTCCAAGTATCATCGGTAACATTGCCGAATGTACGCTGTTGAGTGCCTACATTGATGTAATTGTAAACTTCTTGTGCCGACTGCTCTGAACGGGCCACTTGTTCGACAAACGCTTTTTCTCCTTCAGTAGCCACATGGCCCAAAAGCAGGATATGGCGGTTATAGCTGACCACGGCCAATTTCGGCTCGAAACCTGTAGCTTTACTGTTTTGGCGAAGATAACTCAAAGCCGTATGTTTGATACGGACTTCCATTACATTATCATCAGCCTGTGCGCCTGCACTGCGACGGTCAATCGCGGCCGCCCCGCCTACAGCCGCACCACCCAAAATTGCGCCCACACAACCGCTTAATGTCGTAGCAAGAATACCGGCAGCAATCAGGGTTTTAGCGTATTGTTTGATGTTCATAAAACGTCCTTTCGATGTATGTTGCGGACGGCCGTTAGCATGGTAGAGGCCGTCTGAAAAGCGCGTATAAATACCGCGAACACATTATGTCATAAGTATTTTCAAGTATGCATACCGCTTGATTATTGGCTGATACCAGCAACTCAAAGGTTACATGCCTTCGAGCAACATGGAATCAATGCAATCGCACAATGCATGAATCAACAAAATATGGACTTCCTGAATACGGGCAGTACGTCGATGCGGCACATTCAATAAAATATCGCTGTCTTTCAGCAGAGCAGCGATTTTTCCACCGTCGCGACCGGTCAGTGCAATCACATGCATATCGCGTTCGTGAGCAGCATGAATGGCCTCGATAACATTGGCCGAATTGCCCGAAGTGGAAATACCGATCAATATATCGCCCGCTCGCCCCAACGCCCGCACCTGCTTGCTGAATACATGATCGAAACCGTAGTCGTTACCGATGGCGGTAAGTGCGGAAGTATCGGTGGTTAAAGCCACCGCAGCTAATTCCATGCGTTCTTTTTCAAACCGGCCGGTCATCTCTGCGGCAAAGTGTTGCGCATCGGCAGCCGAACCACCGTTACCACAAGCTAAAATTTTACCGTCGTTCATCAGGCATTGCAGCATCAGCTCGGCAGCTTGCGCGGTGGGTTCATTTAGAATATCGGCAGCTTGTTGTTTGGCTTCAATGCTTTGAGTGAAATGTGCAGCTACGCGCTCTTGTAAAGTTGTCATGTGAGGTTACCCTGTGATGTTCTGCACCCAATATGGGGCTTCTTTTCCCTGAATCAGCACAGCATCTAAACGGCAGGGAACGTGATTCAGACTGTTTTGTTGCAAATAATGTTCCGCACTTCTTTTCAGCTTTAAAAGTTTGGACGGCGTGATACCGTATACTGCGCCTCCGAAGCTGCCGTGCCGACGGTATTTTACTTCAACAAACAGAATCATGCTGCCATTTTTGACTATCAAATCAATTTCACCGTACGGACAATGCCAATTACGTGCCAGCAGTTTGCAGCCTTGTTTTTGCAGGAATACCAGTGCGGCATCTTCTCCTGCCGCACCGCTGCCGTGGTTTAAGCGCATATTATCTAACCCCGTTATAATGCCGTTTTAAATTTATCCATCCGCCGTTTTCAGACGGCCCGAATGATTTTTATGATGCAAAAACATTATCAAAAAGCCTGCGACAGTATCGCGGCGCAAACATTATACGTTGTAGCCACACCCATCGGCAATTTGGCCGACATTACCCTTCGTGCATTAGCCGTATTGCACCGTGCCGACATCATTTGTGCGGAAGACACCCGCGTAACCGCCCAATTACTGAGCGCATACGGCATACAGGCCAAGCTGGTGAGCGTACGCGAGCACAACGAGCAGCAAATGGCGGGCAAAATCATTGGTGCGCTTTCAGACGGCCTGATTGTCGCCCAAGTATCCGATGCCGGCACGCCCGCCGTATGCGATCCCGGTGCGAAACTCGCCGCCCGTGTGCGGGAAGCCGGATTCCGTGTGGTTCCCGTAGTCGGAGCCAGCGCAGTAATAGGAGCCTTAAGCGTGGCAGGCGTTACCGAACCCAACTTCTACTTCAATGGCTTCCTGCCGGCAAAAGCAGGCGAACGGCAAAAATTGCTGGCCTCATGGGCAGATGCCGATTTCCCAGTGGTAATGTTTGAAACGCCTCACCGCATTGAAGCCACACTTTTCGACATGGCTTCGCTCTTTCCTGAACGCCGGTTGATACTGGCACGGGAAATTTCCAAGACTTTCGAAACTTTTCTAACCGGTAGCGTTGTTGACATTCAGACGGCCTTAAAAAACGACAGCAACCAAAGCCGCGGCGAGATGGTTTTAGTGCTGCATCCAGCCATTCGCGAAAAACACAGCGAACTGCCCGATTCGGCACAAAAGGTAATGAAAGTGCTGGCGGCGGACCTGCCGACCAAACAAGCGGCGGATTTAGCGGCAAAGATTACCGGAGAAAGTAAAAAGGCTTTATATGACTTGGCGTTAACTTGGAAATAAGCAAAAGCATATTTCATGTTTTCAAACCGGCAGGCTGTCTGAAAACATTAAGCTGCATCCTAATTAAGCTGCACCCTAAAAGTTAAGCACTCTACCCTCAACTTAATAAGAGTGTGATTTGAAATTGGAAAGACCGGGCTCCGTAACTTACAGAGCTCGGTCTTTTATAACTGCTCGAATAATTCAACCGTATTCAAAATTTAAAAAGCCGGTTCAAAGATTCAAACGGCCTGTATTGGCATAAGCAATCGAATCGGCGCACCCTATTTTTAATGCAAAGTAAAATCCGCTTTTAAATCAAATCGGGGAATAGGCACACAAAAACGGTCGCCATAGCTGTCTTCAAACTCATAACTGCCTTCCATACAGCCCCACGGAGTGGCCAGATGTGCCCCGCTGCTGTAATGATAATGTTCACCCGGATACAGTACTGGCTGCTCACCAACCACGCCGACACCTGATACCTTTTCCACTTCCCCATGCGCATCGGTAATTTCCCAATGACGGTTCCGCAAAGTAACAACATCATCACTATGGTTATGAATGGTAATATCATAGCTGAACACGTAACGGTCTTTAGCAACATTACTTTGCTCTGCTAAAAAACACGGTTCTACAATAATTTCGATTTCTTCCATTACTCTTTCCCTATCGATTCAGACGGCCTATATCAATAACCCAATTATCTTCAAGACCGCCAGTGTAAACAAGGCAGCAATCACATCATCCAACATAATGCCCAAACCACCGTGCACACGCAAATCAAACCATTTAATCGGCCAAGGCTTCAATGCATCAAACAGCCTGAACAGAACAAAGGCCGCCAACCACCAGCCCCACTTGAAAGGCACAAAAGCCAACACAAACAGCATGGCGACAATCTCATCCCATACGATGCCGCCGTAATCCTGAATACCCAGCTCATGTTCGGTATAGCTGCAAATTCTCACACCCCATACAAACAATATTACACACAAAGCAGCCAACCACCAGCCGGAAATACCGGCCAGATACAATACAAACGCCATCGGCAAAGCAGGCAGCGTACCAAATGTACCCGGTGCTACCGGAGCCAGCCCGCAGCCAAAACCAAAACCGAGCATGCACAAAGGCCGCTGTTTCAGCCATGAAAAAGTTGGTTTAAAGTCAGCCAAAATGATCGAAACCTAAAGAATTTAAATGTAATTCTGAACTATCTGCCAAAGTCATTTTCAGACGGCCCGAACGATTAATTTTACCGATACGGCAAACAGGCGTATTACTTATTTTGCCGGCTTTCATTACCGCCTCACGTTGGCTTTCCGGTACAGTAAACACCAGTTCATAATCATCTCCACCCGCCAGCAGACAATCGTATAGTTGTTTTTCAGGCAATATCCCACGCAATTGCGGCAAGGTAGGCAGTTGCTCCACAAAAATTTCCGCCCCCATAGCCGAAGCCTTCAAAATATGCCCTAAATCTTGAGCCAGGCCATCTGAAATATCTTGCGCAGCGTGGGCAAACGGCAACAATAACTGCCCTAAAGCAACCCGAGGCTTCGGACGCAGGCGAGCTTGTTCACAAATTTCCAGTATATCGGAAGGCAATTTTAAAAGCTGCCAATGATGGTTTAACGCTGCTGCTGCCAACCCTACTTGCCCGGAAACCCATATATCGTCGCCGTCTCGTGCAGCATCACGCCGTAAAGCCTTTCCCTGAGGCAATTCACCGATGATCGTTATATTAAAAACCATATCGCCTTTGGTTGTATCCCCGCCAATCAGCGTAATGCCAAATCGCCGTGCCAGAGAAAACAAACTGGTACAGAAATCCTCCAACCAATTTTCCTGCAAATCAGGCAAGCCGGCACTTAATAATATCCAACGAGGTTTGGCTCCCATTGCTGCCATATCGGAAATATTAACGGCCAATACCTTGTATGCCAAGTCAGCGGGGTGGACATTTTCAAAAAAATGCCTATTTTTCAGAAACATATCACTACTGAAACATAAATCAAACCCTGCTCTGGGGCGGATAACAGCTGCATCATCGCCGATACCCAGCAACACTTCCGAATCAGATTGCTGCTTTTGTAAATAACGGCGGATAAAATCAAATTCAGTCATCAGAGGCCGTTTGGAAAAAGAGAGGCACACATTATATAGCGAAATCATCCAAATGACCTGAGAGAAGAGAATATCGCGCCATATTGCGTAGCCTATTATATTTTCACAACAACACCGGATTATCTAGTGTGTTATTTCAAACCTTATCTTGCTTACTAAAACCATGCTGATGCTGTATATATTGCCATTCGACTTCATCTCTAACCGTCGAAAAGTAATCTTAATGTCGAAAAAACAATAAAAACCCCGCTATCAAGCGGGGTTTTCAAATCCAAATAATCTGTTGATTAAGGACGGGTATAACCGTGAATTTGAGAAGCCGGACCTGGAATCCAACCTTCATCAACAGCAGGGCGCTCACCTTCAACATGACCAGGAGCAATTTGTTTGGTTACTAAAGTACGAATCTTAACATCTACACGACGATCAGGTTCGATACATGCGATCAGAGCTGCGCGTTTCTTAGCTTTAGAAACTTTTTTACCCAAATTGGCTACTTCAGCTTCACAAGTGGCAGTCATACGAGCTTGAGACTCACCCAAACCGGCAGCAGAAATCTTGTTAGAAGCAACACCTTGGCCAACCAAGTAGTTAGCTACAGTATTTGCGCGACGCTCAGACAAAGCTTGGTTGTATTCTTCTGAACCCATGAAGTCGGTATGACCTTCAACACGTACACCGTCTACATTAGTGTTGCTCAAACGTTGAGCCAAGGCATTCAGAGTTTCGGCACCTTCAGGACGCAGATTATCCTTATCGAAACCAAATAAAGTCTTAGCAGACAGAGAAACGGTTTCTTCAGCAAATTGAGGAGCAGTTTCCACCGCCACAGCATCACCACACTCAATACGGCCCTGAGTGGCTTTGTCGAAATAAGTATTTTTCCAGCACTCACCATAGTTGTTGCGAACAACTGTTTGTGACTTGCTGCTAACGGTGTAACCGTGTTTAGTATGCGGTTCGCTGGCCATTGCAGTGCCTGAAGCTACTAAGGCAACAAACAAGGCGCTTAATTTCAGCTGTTTGGTCATTTTATTCCCTCATCAAAGATTGTTATGCAACGGGCACCAAGAGCGCAACCGCCACAAATCACCAAATATACAGGCCACTATTGTAAAACGGCGGCAAGTAGGATATTTCAGGTTTGCACTATAAAGAAGCCAAGGGCAAACTGTCAATAGCACACTACCCGCACACAACGGATAAACGGCCCGCTTCCTAATTACGAATCATGCCGAAAAATCAATCCTGTGTCATTTATTTACAAGCAAAACCCACTTCCTATTACATGGTCGTTGTACAAAAGCAACAACAACTTTTTACAGCATTCAATGCTTTGTTAATACTTCACAAAGATAGTTCCTGAAAAAACAAATGTTTTCTTGGGGCAAATTTGCAAATAAGGCTTTTTTTTTCAATCTATGCTACATTTAAAAAAGACTTGTCGTACAGAATACACACCACTTCCCGTTCTTATCATATGAAATTACAACAACTACGCTACGCCCTTGAAGTATACCGCCAAAACCTAAATGTATCGGAAGCTGCCGAAGCGCTGTTTACTTCCCAACCGGGCATTTCAAAACAAATCCGGCTTTTGGAAGAAGAATTAGGTATACAGATATTTATCCGTAGCGGCAAACGTGTAGTTTCGGTTTCACAGCCTGGTAAAGCAGTATTGGAACTTGCTGAACGGATTCTACGCGATGTGCAGAATATCAAAAATATAGGTAGCGAATTTACCGGTCAAGACAGCGGTTCGCTTACTATTGCGACTACACACACACAAGCCCGCTATGCTTTGCCGAAAATTGTAGCGGAATTTGTGAAGCGCTATCCGAAAGTACAATTAAGTATTAAGGAAGGCAGCACACACACCATCGCACAAATGATCAGCAACGGAGACGCGGATTTTGCCATTGCTACCATCCCTCTGGATGACTATTCGGACTTACGCAAACTGCCTTGTTCCGAATGGACTCATGCGATTCTCGTCCCACATACCCATCCCCTACTAGATTGCCGGCATCCTTTGAGTATTAATGATTTAGCCGCCTATCCTTTAGTAACTTATGAATTTGCCTTGAACAGCAACAGTAATATTTTTCGCGCTTTTCAAAAAGCCCATTTGAAACTCCCTAAAATAGCGCTTTCGTCTGCGGATACCGATGTCTTGAAAACCTATGTGAGATTAGGGTTGGGTGTGGGACTGATGGCGAAACTGGCATACGACCCTCAAACTGATCATGATTTACAACTGATTGATGCGGCCCACTTATTTGGAACTTCTTCTACTTACATCGCCTTACGCTCCGATACATACCTCCGCGGTTATATTTATGATTTCATCAGCCTGTTTGCACCTCAGTTGACACGTGAACGGATCGATCAGATGCTTTACGCGCCTATTGAAGAAGATTTCTCTATCTAATTCGGTATTTCAAAAATTGAGGCCGTCTGAATTTCTTTCAGACGGCCTCAACATCTTTCAGCAACATTTAAACGGCATGCTCACAACCGGAAACCATTTTCTTCAATGCTTGCGGTTCAAGAATCTTGATATGTTTATGTTCTACCGAAATCAAGCCTTCATGGTGGAATTTGGACAACGTACGGCTAACTGTTTCCAGTTTCAAACCTAAATAACTTCCTATTTCTTCACGCGACATGCGCAAAATAAAATCATTGGCGGCAAACCCGCGCGAATAGAGACGGTTGGACAAATTCAACAAAAACGCCGCCAGCCTCTCTTCTGCACGCATATTTCCCAATAACAGCATTACTCCCTGATCACGCACGATTTCACGGCTCATTAAACGGAAAAAGTGGGTTTGCAGGCTGGGAATGTTCTGCCCCAATTGTTCCATATGTGAAAACGGCAGCTCGCACACTTCGCTGTCTTCCAAAGCGACCGCATCACAACTGTGCGTATGTGCACAAATACCGTCCATGCCGATCAGTTCTCCCGACATGAAAAATCCGGTTACTTGATCACGTCCGTCTTGACTGGCCACAGTAGTTTTGAAAAAACCGGTACGTATGGCAAACAGCGATGCAAACGGATCTCCCGCCCGGAACAAATACTCACCTTTTTTCAAGCGGCGGCTTTGGCGGATAACAGCGTCTAATTGCGCAAACTCTGTCGGCATCAAACCCACCGGCAGGCATAATTCACGTAATGAACAATTTGAACACAACGTTTTCATCTGATGTTGTGGTGTGTGTGCAGACATAAGATTAAGCACCTTTAATTATAATTAGCAACTTTTATACTTAGACCCTGCGTATTGAGTATTGACCAACATCAAGGCGGGATGATCGTAATATCGCTATTCTACCAAACTTACGGCAAATTTGCCTATTTCATTACAGAACAAACAAAACATCATGAAAATCATTACCATACAAAATGACACACAACCTGAATTTGACCGAAAACTGATTGCTTCCCTGCCCTCCAGCGGCCCCCGTTATACTTCGTATCCGACTGCCGATCGTTTTCATAACGGCTTCACCGAAGCCAATTATATTCATGCTTTGAAATTACGCAGGATGGGGGCACTCAATAAACCGCTCTCTCTTTACGTCCATATTCCTTTTTGTAACACTATTTGCTACTACTGCGGTTGCAACAAAATCATTACAAAAGACAAATTACGTGCTGACGCTTATATAGAATATCTCGACAAAGAAATGGCACTGCTCGCTCCTCATTTGAACAGCATCCACCAACTTGCCCAGATCCATTTCGGCGGCGGCACACCTACGTTTTTAAACGACAACCAAATCGAACGTGTCTTTGCCTTGATACGTCAACATTTTCAGTTGATTCCAAACGGCGAGTATTCGATTGAAATTGATCCTCGCAAGGTCAGCCGGGAAACCGTGCTGCATTTGGGTAAGCTGGGTTTCAACCGTATGAGTGTCGGAATACAAGACTTCGATCCTAAAGTACAGAAAGCAGTAAACCGTGTCCAAACTGTTGAAGAAACCCGCGAAGTGATCGATGCAGCAAGGGAAGCAGGGTTCAAATCCGTAAGTGTCGATTTGATTTACGGCCTACCCCATCAATCTTTGGAAAGTATCAAACCGACCATTGAAACCGTACTCTCACTCGATCCCGACCGCCTTGCGCTGTATCACTACGCCCATCTGCCGCATATTTTCAAACCTCAACGCCGCATTGATACGGCAACTGTTCCGGATAGCGAAGAAAAGCTCGATATTCTGCAATATGCGGTGCAAACCCTCACGGAACGCGGCTACGTATTCATCGGCATGGATCATTTTGCCAAACCGGACGATGAGCTTGCTCTGGCTCTGAAAGAAGGATGGTTGCAACGTAATTTCCAAGGCTATTCGACCTATGCCGACTGCGATTTGATTTCCATCGGCGTTTCCAGTATCGGTAAAATCGGCACAACTTACGTTCAGAACGAACGCGATATCGATGCTTATTACGCCGCCATCGATGCCGGGCATTTGCCGATAATGCGCGGCTACCAATTGAATCGTGACGACTTGCTGCGCCGCAATATTATTCAAGATTTGATGTGCCGTTTCTCATTGGATTTTCAAGTGTATGAAAGCGTATTCGGCATTCCGTTTGCTCGTTACTTCGAAACCGAATTGGCCGATTTGCAAAAACTGGCCGAACTTGGTCTGCTGCACCTAACTTCGAAAAGATTACGGGTAACTCCAAAAGGCCGCTTCCTTATCCGTAACATTGCAATGGTATTCGACTACCATCTGCGGCATAAAGAAACTACGGCGCAATATTCGAAAACCGTATAATGAAACAGCCCTCAGCAAGCAGGCCGTCTGAAAACAAAGCACTACTATTTTCAGACGGCCTCAGTATATTATGTGTAGGCGAAACACCTCCTGCTCGTTGAAAACATTTACCTTTTCAAGCACAATGCAACGGTTGTGACAGCCGGCTACGTAATATTGCCTTCACGTAAAAAAACCTCTCATTTATCAGCCTATAACCGCACATGGAACAACTTGAATTCTTCGCCATTCCCAGCCCCTGTATCGGCGTTTGCGAAGCCAACAGCAAAGGTTTTTGCAAGGGTTGTTTACGCAGCCGAGAAGAGCGGCTTTATTGGTTGAATATGACCGACACGCAAAAGCACCATGTTATGCACCTGATAAGAATGAGGCGGCACAAACTTGAAAAACTCGCTTGGGAGAAAAAACAACCAGTTATAGAGCTGCCGGACCAAATGGGATTCGAATTTGAGACGGAGCATGGTGAAGAATCCTGATAGTCCTCCGATACGAACTACCTTGTATACACAGGCCGTCTGAAATATTTTCAGACGGCCTGTTTGCTTATCCAATATTCCCTCGTAACGCAGAAATATATCGTAAACGGTATTGTCGCCACGGTTTCGGGCCATTTCGGATTTATTGGTAGATTAATCCGCCCTTGTCCGACATACCATATGCCGTCTGAAACTTATTCGTTGGAATACTTTGTTTTACGTTACAATGCAGCTTCTTTTAATAATGATTTTCAAAAACATGCTGTATCAATTATTGCGTGATATGTGGGACATATTACGTTTACGCTATAGATCTCCCGCCGAATATCTCTATACTCTGCCTGTATTATCGGCCGTATTGCTGCTTATCGGCCTAGTTAATGCTGCCGGAATGTCGCAACTGTTCGGCAAAAGCACGGCGGCAATCGTATTTTCCGTATTACTGAGTATTTTTAAATGGCTGCTGCTTAGCCGCGTGATGAGCGGAGTGCTCCACTATTACGGCTCCCCCAAACTGCCATTTTGGGGATTTGTGTTGGCAACGGAAGCACTGGTTATTCCTGCGCTGCTCGTGTTTTATATACCCGCTCTCGGTTCAATCGGTATTTTTTGGCAAGTATGGACTTTTTGGGTGCAGGCCATCGGTTTCATGAAGATGGGACGACAATCCGCTTGGAAAGTATTACTGGGTTATATTGTTTATCTGATTGCTTTGATGTTTTTCGGATCTTTATTGATATTCTTGTTCACTCAGATAGGTTGGATGGATTTACAGAATATTAATGAACAGGCTAACGCCATTTGGGGATCATCAACAAAGACTCCTTAAAAAATTAGAAATTGAGGTCAATCGACAACCATATCAAACTACTTTGGTCTTTTGATATATTATTTTTTCTTGTTGAAAAGCCGACATATTTTTATATGTCGGCTTTTCCGTTTTAAATTTTTTATTTCAAAAAATACAAGCTATTCCTATCATACATCTGATTAAATACTCTTTACAATTCAATTTGGTATTCTTGAATTTTATACATCAAAGCCCGTTTACTGATACCCAAAGCTTTAGCCGTACGTTCCCGATTACCATTATGTTTTTTCAAAGCCTCGCGAACCATGCTGCATTCATAATTTTTCATCGACTCCCGTAATGTCTTTTGGTTTACTCCCTCTTCATCCATAGGATCTGGCTCTGAAAAAAGGCGTTTACTTTCCCCCAATACAATCGGAGGCAAATCATCCGGATAAATAGACAGCCCCGTCGACATGATTACTGCATGTTCGATTGTGTTGGAAAGCTCGCGAACATTCCCCGGCCAAGTATAAGATTTTAAAACTTTTATTGTACTTTCATCCAATTCTAAAAAATTATGTTGGTGCTCGACACAAAATTTCTGCACAAAATGCCGGGCCAATAATGTGATATCTTCAGGTCTCTCACGTAGCGGCGGTAACACCAGCGGCATAACATTTAAACGATAAAATAAATCCAAACGAAATTTATTTTCTTCGACAAGCTCTGCCAAATTACGATTTGTCGCCGCAATAAGGCGAAAATCCGTTTTGATGGTTTTACTGCTTCCAATCGGCTCAAATTCTTTTTCTTGCAAAACACGCAGTAACTTCACCTGCAGATTAGTGGACATTTCACCTACTTCATCCAAAAACAAGGTTCCGTTGTGAGCCCTTTCAAATAATCCCTGCTGGCGGCTTTGCGCTCCCGTAAAAGCACCTTTTTCATGCCCGAACAAGGTGCTTTCAAGCAGGCTTTCCGGCAATGCACCACAATTGATTTTAATGAAAGGCCCTGCCGCCCGCTCACTGTAATGGTAAATTGCTTTTGCTACCAATTCCTTACCGGTTCCACTCTCCCCTGTAATTAAAACAGTTGCATTGGTCTGGGAAACTTTAGCAATCTGTCGGCACAACTCCATCATTACCGGACTACTGGTCAAGATTCTCTGGGGATTTCCTTCTTCGTCATAGAGTTCCAATTTATCAATAATAAAATTTTCCTCTTGAGACGACTTTTTATATTGCAGAGCTTTTGCAACCAGTGCTTGTATTTCATCTAAATCAAACGGCTTAATAATATAGTCAAATGCACCGGATTTAAGTGCCGTAACAGCTGTATCTACACCTGCATAAGCAGTCATCAAAATGACAGGAACATCCGGCCTTGCATTTTTCAAATGCTGCAATACCTGTAGGCCATCCATTTCTGGCATTCGGATATCCAACAAAACCAAATCAATAGTTTCATCAAATTTATCAACGGCCTCTTTACCGCCTTTTGCCAATTCTATTTGATGGCCACTCTCTTCCAATACGATGGAAAGTAATTTTCTGACATTCTCTTCGTCATCAGCTATCAATATCTTCATATATTATTTTCAAAATTTTTATTGTCAAAGAGAAGGAAGGCTAACCGTAGCAACGGCTCCTCTATTACTATTATTCTTAATCTGGATTGTCCCTTGGTGTGAAGTAACAATCTTTTCCACCATCGCCAACCCTAACCCTGTACCTGAAGGTTTTGTAGTAAAAAAAGGGGTAAACAGATGATCTTTGAGATCTTCATTAATACCACACCCTGTATCAATAATCTCGATATATTGGCAATGGCTGTCTTCAGAAAGGTATGTTTTAATCGTTATAGTACCCTCTCCCGAAATAGCTTGAATCGCATTAATAATTAAATTTAACAACATCTGTTTAATCATCGCTGCATCCAAATAAACCGGCGGTAACGAATCATCCAATATTAATTCAAAATGAATAACCGGAGAATATTTAGATGTATTTACCACAATCAAAGTGTCTTTAATCACCTGATTAAGAGAAGCAGGAGAAAAATAGTTTTTATGTGGTTTTGATAAATCCAATAACTGACGGATAACCTCATTGATTGAATCTACCTCTTTCAGAATAATATCAATATATTCTTTACGATGTTTTTCAGATATATCGTTTTTCTGTAAATACTGCACAAATCCCCGGATAGCAGTTAATGGATTGCGGATTTCATGTGCAACTCCGGCCATTAATTCGCCAATTGCTACTAATCTTTCAGTTTGCTGAATAATCCGTTGCATTTCTTGCTGTTCGGATAAATCCTTAAATACCAGCACTGCACCGATGATTTTTCCATTATGGTTTTTCAAATGACTGGTACTTAAACTGAGATGAAGAACTCTTCCTGAAACCGGAAAGTCCATTTCAATACCTAAATGATTTGTACCATTATGTAATGTATCTAAAAGGGGGCTTTGATAATTTTGATCATCAATAATCGAATGGTAAGGTTTACCAATAACATCACCGCGTTTATACCTAAAAATTTTTTCAGCTGCTGGGTTCAACATGGTAACCAGACCATTATTATCTACGGTAACAACACCATCTATGATGCTATCCAGAATCATTTCATTTGTTGATTTACTTTCATTAAGAGCTAGCGCAAGTTGGTTTATTCCTTCTACAATAGCATTCATTTCCCCTTTAATGTTTGGCAAAGGGATATGCAAATCTAAAGGAAGTTTCTTTAATCCTTGCCTGATGATATCTATATCAGTATTCATCCGATGAGAAAGCACCCATGCCAGAACGATACTGGAAATCAACCCAAGCGAACATATCAATACGATACGTTTCTCCAAGCCCATTGCTTGAAGACTGATATCCTCTGCTAATTCATTAGTCCAAATATATCCTTGTATTTTTTCGCTACGGATAATCGGCACCATAGCGTTCATAATATTACCGCGCACCTGAGGGCCTTGCCACACAAGCGGTTTTCCAGAAGACATAACCATTCGCCCAGGATGGTCATTTGAAATTTTGATTCCGACTTTATCCCCATATTTAATATGCGGGCCATACACAACTACCGCATCAAGTTCGCGATGGTAATACCCAGCGGCTATTTTGGGATTATTTTGTAAAATTTTTTCTAAATAAGGGGAAAGCTTATTATTTAATTGTTTGATTTGCTCATCTCGTGGCAATTTAGAATCAATTTGCTCGAAAGTTTCTCCCAATTCCAAATCCAATACATACGCAATGGTAAATAATTTTTGTTCTTTCTCTTGTAACAAGAGAGCAATACCTTCTCTTTCAACCAGATAGGCAATAGAAAAAATTGAAATACAAGTCAAGAATATGCTGAGGAACATAATTCTGATGCGTAATTTTTCCGGATATAGCTTCTCTCCAAAACGAAGCATCACCTCCTTTAAGTAGGATTTTTTGAAAGTCATTGCAGGTGCAAATCTCCATGTTTTTCATAAAACAGGCTTATACCTGATTCAAATCAGGTATAAGCCATTATTATGACAATAAAAAGTAGTTAAACACGTTCAATAATCATGGCAATACCTTGACCACCTCCGATACAGAGAGTCGCTAAACCAAGATTAACATCGCGTTCAATCATACCATATAACAAAGTCACTAAAATACGGGCACCGCTGGCACCTACAGGATGGCCTAAAGCAATGGCACCGCCATTCACATTAGTCTTATCTAAATCAAAGTTCAACTCACGCCCTACCCCGAGAAATTGAGCAGCAAAAGCTTCATTGGCTTCAATTAAATCGATATCTTGTAAAGTTAATCGGGCTTTTTCCAATGCTTTCCTAGTAGCAGGTACCGGGCCTAAACCCATCACAGAAGGATCAACTCCTGCACTAGCATAACTACGAATCCGGGCCAATGGTTTCAATCCCAATGCTTTGGCTTTACTTTCTTTCATAACGAGCAACGCTGCTGCTCCATCATTAATACCGGAAGCATTTCCAGCCGTTACCGTACCGTCTTTCTTAAAAGCAGGTTTTAGTTTAGCCAACCCTTCCGCAGTACAATCTAACTTTGGATATTCATCTTTTGAAACAATGAGCTCGCCTTTTCGAGTTTTCACCACCACGGGAGTAATTTCTTTTTCAAAGGCTCCATTCTGTAGAGCCTTCGCCGCCAATGTTTGTGAACGCAAAGCAAATTCATCTTGCTCTTGACGACTGATACCATATCGTTCAGCGATATTTTCTGCTGTTATTCCCATATGGTAATGGTTTATCGCACAAGTCAATCCATCTTCAATTAACGAATCACGAAGCTGTTGATTGCCCATACGGCATCCTAAGCGAACATTACTATCCAATAAGAAAGGAGCTTGACTCATATTTTCCATGCCGCCGGCTACAATAATTTCAGCATCACCATTGGCAATCGCCTGTGCAGCCAACACTACACTTTTCATGCCTGAACCACAGGCCTTATTAATAGTAAAAGAAGAAATATGCTCTTCAATACCTGCTTTTAACGCTGCTTGACGCGCAGGGTTCTGACCAATTCCAGCTTGCAGGATATTTCCCATAATTACTTCATCAACAGCAGTTTTATCCACCTCTGCTCTTTTCAAAACATCTTCAATTACTACCGCACCAAGATCTACCGCGCCAACGCCCGCAAATGATCCATTAAAACTTCCCAGAGGGGTTCTGGCTGCACTTACAATAACAATATTTTCCATTTTTCAAATCCTTATATAGATCACAAGAAATATAAACCAATCACAAAAATCGGAGCAGTAAAGATCAATGCTGTCATGCAATAACCCATCACATCACGCACACCCAAACCGGCGATACCGAGAGCAGGCAGTGCCCAGAAAGGTTGTGCCATATTCATCCACTGCTCACCGTAAGCAATAGCCATGGTTGATTTACCAAGATCTGCACCAAGTGCTTGAGCAGCAGGAATAACGAACGGACCTTGGATAACCCAGTGGCCACCACCAGAAGGGACAGCAAAGTTAATTAAAGCCGAACTGAAGAAAGTGAGTACCGGGAAAGTATCTTTAGTGGCAATGTTGATGAAAAATTCAGTAATCAACCCACCGAGACCGGAATGCTCCATCATCAGCTGAATACCGGCATAAAAAGGGAATTGAATGAGAATACCCGAAGTGCTTTTTGTCGCATTAACAATGGCACGCATATAAGCCATCGGAGTGCCGTGTAACAATATTCCTGTAATCAGAAAAATAAGGTTGACATTGTTAATGGTCAAATTGAAGCCGTTTTTGTAGAAATACATCCCCAAGTAGCTATATCCCAATGCACCGATAGCATAAGCAAGCAGGCGGCTTTCTTCCATACGCTCGGCTAAAGTAGCATCAGGGCCAAGCTGTTTGGTAAACACCGGATCAGGAGCCAACAATGCAGGGTCTATACTTCTTACTTCACCTTCTTTGGGCATCATCATGCGAGTGATGAAAGGCAAACACAGAACCAGCAAACCGATAATGAAGAGGTTGTAGCCGGAAAAGAGTGTGGAGGAAGCCGGAATAATGCCTTGCGGATTACTTTCCGTAATCATGAGATGGGCAACCGGATTACCGGGAGTGGCGGCCAGCAACGGCATAGAACCGGAAAAACCGCCTCCCCAAGTCATGAAACCTATATAGGCACAGGCAATCAGAAGAGCATAATCGGTACCCTTGATACGTCTTGCTACTTCTTTGGCAAACATCGCGCCTACTACCAGGCCAAACCCCCAATTGATGATGCTGGCAATCGCTCCCATGAAGGTAACGAGCATGACACCTTGTGCGGGTGTTTGTGCTATTGAAGCCGTACGCCCCAAAAACGACTTAACCAGCGGAGATGTGGCAAGGGCATTGCCCGTTACCACAATCAGTGCCATTTGCATACCGAAACCGAGTAGGTTCCAGAACCCATCACCCCACATATTGACGAGATCAACAGGGGTACTGTCAGTTAATCCCCAAGCACACAGAAAAGTGACAAAGGAGAGAAGGACGGCAAAGATCAGCGGGTCAGGCAAGTATTTGCTGACCAGTGTCGTCATCACGCGGGAGACTTTGCTGATCATGATTCCAATCCTTTCCGACTAATGCACATTTCTTTAAAATCATCGCAAACGACAAAGTCAGCGTCGGTATTGGCTTTAATAGTTTCGAGGTCTACGCCCGGTGCATGCTCGGTGAGAACCAACTTGCCATCGATGAATTTGAATACCGCCAACTCAGTAACAATAATGTGCACTTTTTTTCTTGCAGTAAGTGGCAGGGTGCATTGTTTGAGGATTTTTGAGCTACCGGATTTAGAACAGTGTTCCATGCCGATAATTACTTTGCGGGCACCGGTAACCAAGTCCATAGCACCTCCCATACCGGGCACCATCTTGCCGGGCACCATCCAGTTAGCCAAATTACCTTCCTGATCGACTTCCAATCCACCCAATACGCAGGCATCCACATGGCCGCCGCGGATCAGAGCAAAAGAAAATGCGCTGTCAAACGTACAACCGCCTTTCTTAATACCGCAAGGTTGGCCGCCGGCATTTACCATGTTTGGATTTGCGTTTTCTGGATCAAAAGCAGCTAACCCTAAGAAACCATTTTCGGACTGTAAAGTAATTTCCACATCATCCGGTAAGTAATTTACAACTTGCGTCGGCAGTCCGATACCCAAGTTCACTACATCACCGTTTTTCAATTCCATTGCAATTCTGCGGGCAATCAATTCTTTAGCATTCATAATTATCTCCTTATTCCGGATAAACAATGTAGTCAACAAGTGCAGCAGGAGTAACCACTTCATCTGGTGAAATTTCACCAACGCTTACAACTTCTTCTGCTTCGACGATTACTGTTTTCGCAGCCAATGCAACTAACGGGTTAAAATTCTGTGCGGCCAATTCATAAACGAGATTACCTTCCTCGTCGGCTTTTTTTGCTTGCACGATTGCCAAATCTGCTTTAAGCGGAAGTTCCAACAGATAATCGATTCCATTCACTTCAATCTTTTGTTTTCCTTCCTCCACAACAGTACCAATACCGGTTGGTGTTAAGAAACCACCCAAACCAGCCCCCCCCGTACGAATGCGTTCAGCCAGAGTTCCTTGCGGAACCAATTCCACTTCCATTTCCCCTGCAATCATTTTCTTACCTGTTTCAGGATTGGTGCCTATGTGGGACGCAATAACTTTTTTTACT
This sequence comes from Neisseria animaloris, assembly GCF_900637855.1. Lineage (NCBI taxonomy): Bacteria > Pseudomonadati > Pseudomonadota > Betaproteobacteria > Neisseriales > Neisseriaceae > Neisseria > Neisseria animaloris. Next base: position 2,072,649 of record NZ_LR134440.1, on the reverse strand, counting down.
CGGTTATTTGCAATCAATGGACCCACACCGGTATCAACCAAAGCTGTATCGTTACCAATTAATGTCAAATCTTTAACGCCTGAGTCCAAAATTGCTTGAACCAATTTGGCAGGAGTACCAATACCTATGAATCCGCCGAACATAATCGACATACCATCAGATAAGTGATTTTGTATTTCGGATATTTTGATTCTCTTTGTTGCCATAACAGACCTCCAAAACATTTAATTAAACAATTGCACAGCAAGTGCTGTTATTAAATTTTAAGCAATCCATATGCCAAAATAAAATTTATACAAAATATCAACACAACTTATTAATATTTATATATTTATTTTTCAAATTCAATAATGCCTTCAGCATTTTATTTATCGATGTCTATGCAAATTTTTGCACTTGGTATGCAAAATTTTTCTCCTTATTTTGCTTTAAAGAAGAAAAATTTTGCACAAATTGAAACGGAACCTTTGAAAATTTACTTTTCATTTTTGCGGATAAAATACAAAACCGTGATCTTCCAGTTCGAGAGTAAAATCAGAGATAAATCACATTTGAATATGACATTTACAAAGAAAATCTGCACTGTACATTTTAACTGGCAAGGCAGCATGAGTGATGTAATACGAAGCTATCGTTTTTTTACAGAATAGTTGCAATCCTGACAGGACTGAGTTTTGATATTACATACTGAAATTGGGTTGGGATCCACTTTGATTTGTTTTGACAGATACTTTTAGAATAGGCGTAAAATAATTTTACACATTTGAGATATTTTATTTTTCAACATATTATAATTTCAAATTGACGAATCCTCCCGTACAACCGGATGCAGGAAAAATATTAGAAAGCCGGGATGCCGCACACCAGCTTCTTACTTTGCACAAATATTGCACTTTAATTCAAAACTTCCTTGGTTACTCCCACATTTAATCGCTAATATTATCATTAATATTATTATCATTTACGCAAAAAAACATATGCAGCAACTGAATGGTTTCGCTAACCCGCCCATCAGCAATGTAATACAAGCGTTCCCGATGGCGTACTTCGCAATTGACCAACCCGGCTTCACGTAACAAAGCCAACTGGCTTGATGTTGCAGCTTGAGGTAACCCGGTCATTTCTGCCAGCTCGGTAACATTCCGGCGTTGATCCAACAAAGTGCAGAGCACTGCCAAACGGTTGGTGTTGGCAAGCAGTTTTAAGAAAGCAACAGCTTCATTACATTTGGCAAATAAATCTTCCATCATTCGTTCTTTTCACTTCAATTTCAAAAACATGTGCTGTATTGCATAAGTATTTCAGTAAATGGAGGGTATGGTTTTATCCCATCTGCGAATCGATTGTACAACGATTTAAGGGCTGTCGACTCGGAGTTTACAAACTGATACACCTCACCGGTAAATCAGTATGCTTCCGATATCAACAACCCTTTAATTACTCTGCTCTAAAAGAAAGAAATAAAACCTTTCTGAATTAGCAGATTAATAAACTCCCCTATTCCACGGCATAACGGCCAGCAATCTGGCCATACCGCAAAATCCGGTTATACCTGCCGCCAACAAACCGGTGCCAACAAAAGCACACAACAAGTAAAAAGCCGGGGAAACCAACCATCCAAGCACCGTCCCCAGCATAACCAGCGAACCGGCGGCAATCTGAACTTGGCGCATCAGCTCAATCGGTTGCGAAGTATTGATTTGCGTCGGCTGGCCGGCAGCTTTCCAGCCATCCAAACCTTTTTCCAGAATATAGGTCTCTTTGCCGTTTACCGTCTGCGCCAATAAATCGGCAGCTCCGTTGGTACGCATGCCCGATTCGCAGTGAAAAATCACACAATCCGCCTGCGTCGCGGCTTTCGGCAAGCCTTGCATTTGCAATTGGGCCAAAGGCTGCAATACTGCGCCTTCAATATGTTCGCGGCGATATTCGTCCGGCTGACGGATATCGACCAACAACGCTCCTCGGGTAACTTTGTTCGCGGCATCGGCTGCCGTGATAGTAGGAATAACCATAAATCTTTCTTTCTAATGCCGCAATTTTGCCGCACAAAACCGGTTTTGGCCGGTGCGGATTAAATGCTTCAAGCGGCACGTTTTCCTTTATTTTTTATTGAGCGGGCAAGTGTTAATGCCCAGCAAAGAATACAAAGCACAATAAGACATCAATCCGGTTGCAAGCAGGATTGCACCCAGCCAACCCCACCAGCCGATCACTCCGGTAGCGGCCATTATCATCAAAGCCGCTCCCGCTACGATACGCAATACTTTATCGATTCCGCCCACGTTGCGTTTCATAACGCCCTCCTTGCTTTTTAATCTAAAAATGATTTTATATATGAAAAATACAATATATGAAAAATAATATATAAAGTTTTGCAATGTGTCAAAGTGATTTTCAGACGGCCTTTTGAAAAACAACAGCCGAAGCGCGCTTCAAACACGCTTCGGCTGTTTCACACTGATTCATCAGCTTATCCGCCGATTTTCAGTTTACTCTTCATACGCGCTCATCGGCGGGCAGGAGCAGACCAAGTTGCGGTCGCCGTACACATCGTCGACGCGGTTGACGCTCGGCCAGAATTTGTTTTCACGCACATAGGGCAGCGGGAACACGGCTTCTTCGCGGGTGTAGGCGCGGCTCCATTCTCCGGCTACGTTAAACGCGGTGTGCGGGGCGTTTACCAGCGGGTTGTCGTCTTTCGGCCATACGCCGTTTTGTACTTTCAGCACTTCCTGTTTGATGGATTTCAGTGCGGCGATGAAGCGGTCGAGTTCGGCTTTGCTTTCGCTTTCGGTCGGCTCGATCATCAATGTGCCGGCCACGGGGAACGATACGGTGGGGGCGTGGAAGCCGTAGTCCATCAGGCGTTTGGCGATGTCGGTTTCGGTGATGCCGCTTTCGGCTTTGAGCGGACGCAAATCGACGATACATTCGTGGGCGACGCGGCCGTTTTTGCCGGTGTAGAGAATCGGGTAATCCGCGCTCAATTCTTTGGCGACATAGTTGGCGTTCAGCAATGCCCATTGGGTGGCCTGCTCCATGCCGGTTTTGCCCATCATGGTGATGTACATCCAAGTAATCGGCAGAATGCTGGCGGAGCCGTAAGGCGCGGCGGATACCGCGCTCATGCCGTCGGTTGCGCCTTCAACGGGCGATACGGCGTGGCTCGGAGCGAACGGCGCGAGATGCGCTTTCAAACCGATGGGGCCCATGCCGGGGCCGCCGCCGCCGTGCGGGATGCAGAAGGTTTTGTGCAGGTTCATGTGCAACACGTCTGCGCCCACTTCGGCAGGCTGCATGATGCCGATTTGGGCGTTCATGTTTGCGCCGTCCATATACACTTGGCCGCCGTGGTCGTGGATGATTTGGCAGATGTCGCGGATGCCTTCTTCGTACACGCCGTGGGTGGAGGGATAGGTAATCATCAGCGCGCCCAAGTTTTGCTGATGCTCGGCGGCTTTGGCTTTCAGGTCTTCGATATCGACGTTACCCTGCTCGTCGGTTTTCACCACCACCACTTTCATACCCAGCATTTGCGCGGTGGCAGGGTTGGTGCCGTGCGCGGATTGGGGAATCAGGCACACGTTGCGGTCGGGCTGGCCGTTGGCTTCGTGATAGCGGCGGATGGACAGCAACCCGGTGTATTCGCCTTGTGCGCCGGAGTTCGGCTGGATGGAAATTGCGTCAAATCCGGTGATGGCTTTGAGCTGGTCTTGCAAATCGGTGAGCATCTGCATGTAGCCCGCCACTTGGTCGCGCGGGGCGAAGGGGTGGATGCTGCTGAACTCGGGCCAAGTAATCGGCAGCATTTCGCTGGTGGCGTTCAGCTTCATGGTGCAGCTGCCGAGTGAAATCATACTGCGGTTCATCGCCAAGTCGCGTTCTTCCAGCTTTTTCAGATAACGCAGCATTTCGTGTTCGGTGTGGTAGCTGTTGAACACGGGGTGAGTCAAAATTTCATCGGTACGCAATAAGTTTTCAGGCAGGCTTGGTTTACCTCCCATAGCTTTTTCTGCATAGCTATTTGTTTCAATTTCCAACATAATCGCAAAACCTACGGCATTTTCTTGGCCATTGATGCGTAGAATTCCTTCATCTTCTACTTCGCCTGTATCAGGATCTTCATACTTACCATGCTCAACTTTGAAACCCTGTGATGTAATGAAATTGTATACATCATCTACGCGATTACCAAAATCTAAAGACATTGATAAAGATGGATCTGCTAATTGGTTAGCAATTTTACTTGTGAAAATTTCTATTAATGCGGCTAGTTCATTTGGTGTAGATTCTTCATGGAACGCCACGGCCAATACGTTGTCGTTCACTTGGCGCAGGTTGTAGCCCGCGTTTAAGGCGGCCTGATAAATCCCGTTGGCTTTCGCGCCGCAATCTACGGCTACGGTGTCGAAGAACACTTCATGCACCACTTTGAGGCCGTCTGAAACCACCGCATCGGCAAACGCAGCCGCCAGCGCGTGAATGCGGTTGGCAATGCGTTTCACCCCTTCGGGGCCGTGGTAAACGGCGTACATGCCCGCCAAGTTGGCCAGCAAGGCCTGTGCGGTACAGATGTTGGAAGTCGCCTTTTCGCGGCGGATGTGCTGCTCGCGGGTCGATAAGGCCATGCGCAGCGCGGGTTTGCCCGAAGCGTCTTTCGACACGCCGATGATGCGGCCGGGTGCCGAGCGTTTGAATTCGTCTTTAAACGCAAAATAAGCCGCGTGCGGGCCGCCGAAGCCCATCGGCACGCCGAAGCGCTGGGTGTTGCCCAATGCAATATCCGCGCCGAGTTCGGCGGGAGACTTCAACAACACCAGGCTCATCACGTCGGCTGCCACCGCCACAATCGTGCCTTTTTCTTTCAGACGGCCGATGATTTCCTGCAAATCCAGCACGTCGCCGTCTTTGCCGACGTATTGGAACAACGCACCGAAGAAATCACCTTCCGAGGCCGTCTGAAAATCGCCCACCACCAGCTCGAAGCCGAAGTATTTGGCGCGGGTTTGCATCACGTCCAAGGTTTGCGGATACACGCGCTCATCCACAAAGAAGCGGTTATTTTTCACTTTGCTCACGCGCTTGGCCATTGCCATCGCTTCGGCGGCGGCGGTGGCTTCGTCGAGCAGCGACGCGCCGGCGGTATCGAAGCCGGTTAAATCCAAACACACTTGTTGGAAATTGAGCAGCGCCTGCAAGCGGCCTTGTGCGATTTCAGCCTGATACGGCGTGTAGGCGGTGTACCAGCCGGGGTTTTCCAGCACGTTGCGCAGAATCACGTTCGGCAGGCGGGTCGGATAATAGCCCAGCCCGATGTAGCTTTTGTTCACTTTATTGCGCGCGGCAACCGCTTTGATTTTCGCCAGCGCGTCGGCTTCGGTGAGCGCCTCGGGCAGATTCAGCGCCCCGGGCATACGGATGCTTTGCGGCACGGTGTTGCCGATAAAACCCGCCATATCTTTTTCACCCAACGCCGAGAGCAGCGCGGCTTCGTCGTTAAAGCTGACGTGGCGGGAAGCGAATTCGTTGTTGTCAAACAATTCGTTAAAATTCATGGATTTTCCTTTGTATGCGTAAAAAAGCGGCCTGCGCGCGGCCTGCCGTTTGAAACGGGGATAATTTTAAACGCTTTTGCGGGTTTGATGGGGTTTTTCCAAGCAGAAATTTCTGTGGATAAATATTTTAAAATTTTTACTATTCCAAGCAAACGCAGGAAGAAATAAAAATATTCCACCAATCAAATATCATAACATAATGAATAATTTAAAATATATATTGACCTTATTTGTAAAATTGTAGACAATCTGCTTTTCCAAGAACACGCTCACAAAGTTAAGCTCAATCCCATTATTTTTTCAAGGAGATTTTTTTGGATAACAACACCTTATACCAGCAAGCTGTTGCTCACAGCATAAAACATGATTTCCATATAAAATTTTCTGCTGATCTTAATAATTTAAAATCTAATTCCTTTACACTCAGTCAAATAGAAATTGACAGCTTCTTACCGGACACCCCAACTGAAACAGGATTTGTTCATAATTCTGATATTCCGACTACCTCAATTTCCCTGCTTGCCTATTTGCATGCTTTAAACCTTTATCCTGTTGTTTACGAAGGTGAAAATGATGGCCAACTTATTCGCCATGTAGTGCCTCGAAAAGGTTTAGAGAAGCAAATCAGCTCTTACGGCTCAAATGAAACTTTTTACCCTCATGTAGATAACCCTGATTTACGACTTCGTAGTGAAAACCTCCAACAGTCGATTAAAACTCCTTCTCCAGATACATTAACCTTACTCTGCTTAAGGCAACACGAAGGAGTGGCAACCAGCATTTTATTATTAAACGATATACTGGCTTTCTTATCCAACGAAGAAAAACTGCTTTTGCAAGACCCTGTATTTTCAGTTAACAGACCTGCTTCTTTCAAAGGCAACTACTCTTCTAGTAACTTACCTTTACTGATTCAGGAGTCTGATAACTCATATATTTCAAGATTTGACTATCATAATTTATCTACTCAACACAGCCCCGAGCATATCTGTGCACTAGACAAGTTCAAACAGATTTCAACAGATAAATCTATTTGGAAATCTTTTTATCTCCAACCTGGACAGGCTGTTACATTTGACAATCAAAAAACACTACATACCAGAAATGGATTTCAGCCTCTTTTCAATGGCAAAGACCGATGGCTGCTACGCGTATTCGGTTTATACCAAAAGCCTTCCGATTGTTGTTTGGTTACGCCCAGCTGCAAACATCATCTTAAAACTTCATAACCCTGTATTATTTCACTTAATCATTTCATAAAGGATTTATATGGATTCTATTTTTGTTGACGGTAGCATTATTGCCGAATATTTTTACATAGGTTTAGGCCTGCTGGTGTTAGCTTCTTTAGTTGCAGGCTATATCGATGCCATCGCCGGAGGAGCCGGGTTGATCCTTATTCCCGCTTTCTTAATGGTAGGCCTACCCCCACAAGTAGCTCTGGCACAGGAAAAACTGGTCAGCACAATAGGTACGCTTGCTGCCATTAAAAATTTTATGAAAAGTAGCTCTATTGTATGGAAAATCATACCCGTAGGAATTGTCTCAGCATTAATTGGCGCATATATCGGCGCAAAAGTTATTTTGATGCTTCCTGCACATGTGATTAGTTACATTATTTTAGCTTTTCTGCCCATAGGTCTTTTCGCCACCCTGTTTAAAGGAAAGCTGCTTGCAAAAGCCGACAGCGGTGAATCTAACGAAATTAAAAAGTCTGCTTTTGCTGTTTTCATCACTTGTCTGATAGTAGGTTTTTATGACGGATTTTTCGGCCCTGGAACAGGAAGTATTTTTATCATTGCATTATTTATCATCAACAAATTAACCCTATTACAAGCATCTGCCACTTCGAAGATTTTCAATTTTGCTTCTAATATCGGTGCATTTGTGGCTTTTCTACTTGCGGGGAAAATGGCTTTTTTAATAGGCATCCCCATGATTCTTGCCAATTTAGTCGGCAATCATTTTGGCAGCTTGCATGCCATTAACAGTAATGGTGAAATTATCAAAAAAGTTTTAATTGTTACTGTCGGCTTGATCATGTGTACCATGATTTATAAAGCCGTTGCAGGATAAAAGCCTTAAGAGTTTTTATTAAAAACAGAGGCCGTCTGAATTTCAGACGGCCTCTGTTTTTAATACCACCATTTCCACTCCTGCGGGCGATACTTTCAAATAGCCGCCACTGCCGCCGTACCAATCGGGCAGCACATAGCGTTTTACCGTGCGGCCGTTGCAACTATGTTCATGTACCGCCGGCCGGTGGGTGTGGCCGTGGATAAGCGCTTCGGTTTGCGGGTAGTGGTTTAAGGCCGTCTGAACGCCTTGCTCGGTTACGTCGGAAACGGGCGTATGCCCCATCGCCTGCTTTTTCTGTTTGCTGGCGGCGCGGATTTTGGCGGCGATTTTGCGGCGGCGGCTTTGCGGCAGGGCAAGCAGCAGTTTTTGCAGCCACGGCCGGCGGATGATGCGGCGGAAGCGTTGGTAGGAAATATCGTCGGTACACATTTCGTCGCCGTGGGTAATCAGATAGGTTTTGCCGTAAAGTTCGACGGTTTGGTTTTCAGGCAGCAGCGTCATGCCTGCTTGGACGGCATAACGTTTTCCGAGCAGAAAATCGCGGTTGCCGCAGATAAAATATACCGGTGCGGTTCGGCCGAAGTCTTTTAAAGCCGAGGCCGTCTGAACAGCGGTGTCGCTTAATACGTCATCGCCCAGCCATACTTCAAACAAGTCGCCCAGTATGTAAAGCGCATCCGCGTTGCCCCGCCAGTTTTCCAGCGCTTGGAAAAACAAACGGTTCAATTCCGGCGTATCGTCGGACAAATGCAAATCAGCGATAAATACGGTTTTGGGCATCATGTTTTATTCGGATATTCAAAATTGCGGCATTCTTAGGGTTTAAATTCTCAAGGTAAATTGTGCAGTCTTTTTCAGACGGCCTCCTTCACTATTTTGGTTCTCTCCATGCCTTTGCCTGCAATCAGCAAAGCCAGCGCTTGCACGCCCAGCAGCACCCATACTACGCCGTGCCAGCCGCTTTGTCGGTATGCCAGCCCGCACAGCCACGCGCCGAAGGTGCCGCCGCCGTAGTAAGCCATGTAATACAGGCCCGAAGCCAGCGAGCGCCCTTCTTTTACGTTGACGGCGATATAGCTGATGGTGGCCGCCTGCGTAACGAACACACCCGACGACATCAGCACCAGAGCGACGACAATCCCCGCCAGCGGCTCAACCGACGCAGCCAGCACGCCGGTCATGGAAAACACCACCGCTGTCATAACCGTGCGTGCGCTGCCGAAGCGGTTAATCAGTTTGGCCGATAAAGGCGTAATCACCATACCGATTAAATACACGGTGAAAATATTGGCCAAGCTGCCGCTGTCGAGGCGGTAAGGTGCTTCGGCCAAATGCAGGTTGATGTAGGTAAAACAGCCGACCAGCGAACACAGCACACAAGCGCCGAGTGCACAGGCCGTCAACACATAACGGTTGTACAGATGGCCGCGCAGAGTGCTCAAGGCCGTCTGAAAATCGGGCTTCGGCACAAACCGTTTCGACTTCGGTAACTGCTTCCACACAAAAAACGCACCGGCCAAACTCAAGCCGGCCATCACGTAAAACGCTGCGCGCCAACCCATCATTTCACTGAGGTGTCCGAGCAAAAACCGCCCCGAAAAGCCGCCCAACACCGTACCCGCCACATACAGCGACATCAGCCGCGCCAATGCCGTGCCGATAAACTCCTCGCCGATGTAAGCAATCAGCACCACCGTAATCCCCGGCACGGCGATGCACTGCAAAAAGCGGTAAAACATCATCTGCTCGATGGTTTGCGACGTGGCCAGCAAAGCCGTCGGCACGCCGAGAAACAACAGCGAGCCGACAATAAAGATTTTGCGGCCGACCGCATCGGAAAGCATACCCATAAACGGCGACACCAACGCCACGCCGAGCACCGTCGCGCCCACCGCCAAACCCGCCTGCACTTCGGTTGCGTGCAAATCCCGTATCAACAGCGGCAAAACGGCCTGCACGGAATACACTTGGATAAATGCAAACACGCCAACCAGCATGACGGCAAGCATCAACAAAAGGTCGGGTTCGGCATAAGACGGAGCGTCGGTATTCATGAAATCTGCTTTAATCGGTTTAAGACGGCATTCCGGCCGATTCGGTTATCCTTCCGCCCATTTCGGTTTGTGCCGCAATACTTCCGCATAAACCGGACAATTTTCCACATGCGCCCCTTTGAGATAGCCCGTGCTCATCAAAAATTCGTTCACAATCTCGCCGCCGACAAATTTGAAATGCTTTTTAAACAGTTTCGTCCATTCCGGCAGGCTTCGCGGATGGTGGCGGTCGAGCCAGTTTTTAAAAGAACCGTATTCGCGCTGCAATGCCAAAATCCGCCCGGCGTTGTAAATGGCGGCATTGATTTTCAAACGGTTGCGGATAATGCCCGCATCGTTCAGCAAGCGTTCGCGGTCAGCCTCGGAATAGGCGGCAACGGCGGCGATATCGAAACCCGAATAGGCCGTCTGAAAAGCTTGCTGCTTTTTCAGCATCAGCGTCCAGCTCAAACCGGCCTGATTGATTTCCAACACCAGCCGCTCAAACAATGCTTTGTCGTCGTCGATGGGAAAACCGTAGGCATGGTCGTGATAGTATTTGTTCGGATTGTCCGTACCGTGCGGCAAGGCATTGGCGAAATCGCAATAACTCATTTTCAGACGGCCTCTTCATCTCTTCTTCTAACCGCAGCTAACTAGCGGCACAAGGCTACGATGGTTTCCGCCGCACGCACGCATTCTTCCACATCAGCCACCAGCGCAATCCGCACGTAGCCTTTGCCCGGATTGCCGCGTTCGGTATCGCGCGCCAGAAAACGCCCTGGCAGCACCTGAATCGCCGCTTCGCGCCATAATTTCCGTGCGAATGCCAAATCATCGCCGTCCGGCACTTTCAGCCAGATGTAAAACGAAGCATCCGGCATGCCGACATCGAATTTTTGCTGCAATATCGGCACCACTTTTTCAAACTTTTCCTGATACAGGCGGCGGTTGTCGTTAACGTGTTCTTCGTCGTTCCAAGCTGCGATGCTGGCACGCTGTATCGGCACGCCCATTGCACTGCCGTGGTAGGTGCGGTAAAGCAGAAAGGCTTTGAGCAATCCGGCATCTCCGGCCACGAAGCCGGAACGCAGGCCGGGCACGTTGGAGCGTTTGGAAAGGCTGGTAAACATCACCAAACCTTTGTTGCTGCGCCCCAGTTGTGCGGCGGCCTGCAAACCGCCGATGGGTTTGTCGTCGCCGAAATAAATTTCCGAATAGCATTCGTCGGAGGCAATCACAAAATCGTATTTGTCCTGCAAGGCAAAAAGCTCTTTCCAATCGTCAAGCTGCATCACACTGCCGCTGGGGTTATTGGGCGAACATACGAATACGAGCCGGGTCCGCTGCCAGATGTGTTCGGGCACTTGCGCCCAATCCAGCATGAAGTCGGGGGCATTGCAGTCGGCAAAGTAGATTTCGCCGCCGCCAAGCAACGCCGCACCTTCGTAAATCTGATAAAAAGGGTTGGGGCTGACTACCACAGGCTTGAGGCCGTCTGAAACGGGTTCCAACACCACTTGGGTAAAAGAAAACAGGGCTTCGCGGCTGCCGAGCACGGGCAGGATTTCGGTATCGGGGTTCAGCACCAAGCCGTTGTAGCGGCGTTTTGCCCAATCCGCACAGGCTTGGCGCAGTTCCGGTAATCCGGCGGAGAGCGGGTATTGTTCCAATTCGCCCAAAGAAGCGGTAAGCGCGTCGGTAATCACTTTTGGGGTGGTATGTTTCGGTTCGCCGATGTGCAACGGCACGGGTTTCATGCCTTGCGGCGGTTCGATACCCTGCATGGCTTCACGCAGGCGGGCAAAGGGATAAGGTTGAAGTCGGTTTAATAAGGGGTTCATGATTGGCACGGGGGAGCTGGTTCGGAGCGGGCTATCTTAACATTATTCAGTATGGTTTTGGGGAGGTAGTGCGGTGTTTTTCCTGCATAAAAACTGTTTTATGGGCAACACGGCCGGTTTGCCGCGAAAACGGTTTGCCGGTTGGGAAGGAAGACATCGGATTTTCCACACCGTTAAATAGAAGGAGTTTAGTATATGATTAAATTTTGCGAAAGAAATCAAGCTGCAAAAATATAATTCATATAAGAACAAATATTTTTCACAGAAAAATATCTTTTTTATGTTGATTTCAACGGTTTAAGCACATAACCTAGCAGCAGTTGAAAAATAAACAAGGCCGTTGGTTATGACTTCAAATCAAAAGAAACTCAGTTTTGAATTTTTCCCCACCCGCACGCCCGAAGGCCGTGCCAAACAGGTGGTAACACGCAAACAACTCAGCCAGTTCAATCCTGAATTTTTTTCCTGTACGTCCGGTGCGGGCGGTTCGACCAAACAAGGCACGATGCAGGCCATTCAGGATATCTTGAGCGAAGGAGCGCCTGCCGCGCCACATCTGCCGTGCGTGGGCATGCATCATGAAGAAATCGTTGATTTGTTGAACGAATATAAAAAAATCGGCGTTCGCCATATTGTCGCTTTACGCGGCGATATTCCGTCGGGTGTCGGCGTGGGCGGCGAAGGGCTGCGTTACGCCAACGAGCTGGTTTCTCTGATTAAAAACGAGTTCGGCGACGATTTCCATATCGAAGTGGCCGCCTACCCCGAATATCACCCGCAGGCACGCAGCGCGGAAGACGACATCAATAATTTTGTCCGCAAAGTCAAAGCGGGGGCGGATTCGGCGATCACGCAATATTTTTACAATGCCGACGCTTATTTCCGCTTTGTCGACGACGTAACCGGCCGCGGCGTGGATATCCCCATCGTGCCGGGCATCATGCCGATTGCCAGCTTTTCCAAACTGGCGCGCTTCTCCGATACTTGCGGAGCGGAAATTCCGCGCTGGCTGCGTTTGAAACTGCAATCTTATGCCGACGACACCGCCGCCATTAAAGCGTTGGCTTTGGACGTGGTTACGGAAATGTGCGAACGCCTGCTGCGCGAAGGTGCGCCCAGCCTGCATTTTTACACGTTGAACCAAGCGGGTTTGGTATCGACGATTTGCCAACGGTTAGGTTATTGATCGGATTGGGTTTGCAGCCAAGTTTGCGAACAGAAACGATTTAAAGGCCGTCTGAAACATTTTCAGACGGCCTTTGTCTTAAATACGGAATATGCGTTTCCAAACCGGTCGGCCTATCCGTCTTCACGATTACACCGTTTGCGGCGTTATTGCCTACTTTAACATTCATATTTTATACATCAAACCGGATAAAAACGCTGCTTCTTTTTCGATATAAAATTCCATATTTATTATTTAAAAATCAAATATATTTTAAAATTAAACATCATAGGCTCGGAATAATTTGAATGATTTACAGTCTGATTTAAATCAAATATCAGCGTATAAATGATTCATATAATAAACATGTTTGAGTATTGATTGGGAAAATCCATGTCCAGCCTGTTCGTAAATCGTGCGGAACGAGGTTTTCAGCGGTGGATGGCGGTGTTGCTGATGTTGCTTCCGCTTTTGATGTTCTGCCTGCCTGCGGCGCATGCCGAACGGTTGCCCGAATTTCTGGCCACAGTCAAACCGGCCGATATTTTTCCGAATGCCGACCGCTATGGCGAACCCGAAGGCAAACCTATGATTGCCCGCGTGTTTAAAGGGCAGGAGCAGCTCGGCTTGGTGTATATCACTTCCGACGTGGTCAACACCCGCGGTTATTCAAGCAAACCGATTGATACGATGGTGGCGCTGGCCAACGACGGCACGATAACCGGCACCAAACTGGTGGCGCACAACGAGCCGATTGTGCTTATCGGGATTCCGCAATCGAAAGTCGACAAGTTCATTCAAGATTATGTGGGGCTGAATTTCGTTAAATCGCCACCCAAAGCAGGCAGCATGCCGTCGGACATCATCAGCGGGGCAACGGTTACGCTAATGGTGATTAACGACAGCATACAGCGTTCAATCAGAACGGTGGCACACACTTACAAACTCGGTACACCGCAGGCAGCGGCAGGCAGCGGGCAAACCGAACCGGCTGCCGCGGCAGCATCGGCACCGCCCGCCTCCGCTGCCGTTCAGACGGCCTCCAACACCCGCCCGCGCCGCATGGTCAATGTCGACAAACAGGATATTTTGTCGTGGGACGAACTGCTTAATCAAAAGGCCGTCGCCCGCTTGCACATGACGGTGGACGATGCCAACAAAGCGTTTGAAACCGCCAGCAAGGCGGAAGCGGCCAAACACCCTGAAGCCGGCCCGGGCGGGGATACTTTTGTCGATCTGTACGTAGCGCTGGCTTCACAACCGTCGATCGGCAAAAGTCTGCTCGGCGAAGCAGGATGGAATGCCTTGCAAGGCCGTCTGAAACCCGGGCGGCAGGCGGTGGTGATTGCCGGCAGCGGGCGTTATTCGTGGAAAGGTTCGGGCTACGTGCGCGGCGGGATTTTCGACCGCATTGAAATTGTGCAGGGCGATACGAGCTTCCGCTTTACCGATTTGAACCACGAACGTTTGGTTGCGCTGGCGGCAAAAGGTGCGCCGCATTTCAAAGAAGTGTCGTTGTTTACCGTGCCGGAAGACGCAGCGTTCGACGGCGCCGAACCGTGGCGCGCACAGTTGGTGATCCAGCGCACCGTCGGAGTGAACGACAAGGCTTTCGTAACGGCGGATTTGGATTACGAACTGCCGCAGGGTTTTTATGCCGACAATCCCGATGCCCCACCGGTAGAAATTCCGCCTGAAGCCGCGCCGGAGCCTGTTCAGACGGCCTCTGCCGGCGGTGCGGCCGTTGAAGAGCAACCGCCGCAACTGTGGAAACAGATATGGACGGACAAGGCTTGGCAAATCGGTGTGGTTTCGTTTTCGCTGTTGGTGCTGGTATTGGTGTTTTTCTTCCAAGACACGTTGGCGCGATATCCGGTGTTTTACGACCGTTTCCGCCTGATTTACCTGATATTCAGCCTGTTTTTCATCGGTTGGTATCTGCAAGGGCAGCTTTCGGTGGTTAACGTGTTGACGTTTACCACTGCCCTGCGCACCGGCTTCAGTTGGGATTATTTCCTGGTGGATCCGATCGTATTCGTTTTATGGAGCGCATCGGCCGTTTCGCTGCTGTTTTGGAACCGCGGCGCGTTCTGCGGCTGGCTGTGCCCGTTCGGAGCCTTGCAGGAACTGACCAACCGCATGGCGAAGAAATTCGGTGTCAAACAGATCAGCGTGCCTTTCGGCGTACACACGCGCTTGGCGGCGTTGAAATACGTGATTTTCATGCTGCTGTTCGGCGTGTCGCTGTACGACTTGGGGCTGGCCGAAAGGCTTTCCGAAATCGAACCGTTTAAGACGGCCATCATTCTGAAATTCGTACGCGAATGGTGGTGGGTGCTGTTTGCCGTATCGCTGCTGGCGGCGGGCTTGTTTATCGAACGCTTCTTCTGCCGCTATCTGTGCCCGCTCGGGGCGGCGATGGCGGTGCCTGCGCGGTTGCGGATTTTCGATTGGCTGCGCCGTTACCACATGTGCGGCAACCCCTGTCAGCTATGCGCCAACGAATGCCCCGTGCAGGCGATTCATCCCGAGGGGGAAATCAACCCGAACGAATGTATCCAATGCCTGCATTGTCAGGTTTTGTACCACCACACCACCCGCTGCCCGCAAGTAGTGGCCGCCAATAAAAAGAAAGCCAAACAAGCGGCGGCCAAAGCGGAAGCGGCGGCACAGGTGCAAACCCAACCTCAAGAACAAGTGGTGCATTTCACGGAGAAGAGGCCGTCTGAAAAACAAACCGGCAAGGCCGTCTGAAAACGGCGGCATACCGATGGACAATCCGCTTTCGCTGCGGCCGCAATCCTTTTTCAACCCGTTACGGTAGGCCGTCTGAAAAGACGTGCAGCCGGAGTTTTATAAATGATAAACAAGGAGAGTTGTATGTCAGACGATAAAAAATTAAGCCGAACCGGTTTAAGCCGCCGTTCGTTTTTAGGCACGGCTGCCGTATCGGGGGTGGGATTGGCCGGTGCGGGGCTGTTGGGTTTAGGCGGCTGTTCCGGCCAAGGCGGTAACGGCGGCGCAGCCAGCGGCGCTTCAGGCACGGCGCATACCGGCGACGGCCAATCGGTTCACGTGGGGCCGGGCGAACTCGACCAATACTACGGCTTCAGCTCCGGCGGGCAGAGCGGCGAACTGCGCGTACTGGGCGTGCCTTCCATGCGCGAACTGATGCGTATCCCCGTGTTCAACATGTGCAGCGCCACCGGCTGGGGGCGTACCAACGAGAGCCGTAAAATCCTCAACGGCAACCTCACGCCCGCCACCCGCGAGTTTCTGCGTAAAAACAATATGCCCGTGATGCCCAACGGCGACCTGCACCACCCGCATATGTCGTTTACCGACCAAACTTACGACGGCCGCTATATCTATGTGAACGACAAAGCCAACAACCGCGTGGCGCGTATCCGCTGCGACGTGATGAAAACCGACAAAATTCTCGAAATCCCCAACGTATCGGGCGTGCACGGTTTGCGTCCGCAGCGCTATCCAAAAACGGGTTATGTGTTTGCCAACGGCGAACACATCGTGCCGATACCCAACAACGGCACCCTGCTCGACGATCCGAAGAAAAACTGGTGGGCGGTTTATACCGGCGTAGACGGCGAAACCATGGAAGTGGCTTGGCAGGTGATGGTAGACGGCAACTTGGACAACGGCGATGCCGACTATCAGGGCAAATATTCGTTTTCCACCTGCTACAACTCCGAAAAAGGCCTGAGCGTACAGGAGGCCTCGGCCAACGAGCAGGATTGGTGCGTGGTGTTCAATATCGCCGCCATCGAAGAAGGCATTAAAAAAGGCGATTACAAAGAAATCGGCGGCATGAAAGTGCTCGACGGCCGTGCCGAAGCGAAATCCCAATATACCCGCTATATTCCCATACCCAACTCGCCGCACGGCTGCAACGCCTCGCCCGACGGCAACTACATTATGCTCAACGGCAAGCTCTCGCCCACCGTCAGCGTGATCGACGTGCGCAAACTGGATGATCTGTTTGCAGGCAAAATCAAAGAGCGCGACGTGATAGTGGCCGAGCCGGAATTGGGCTTGGGCCCGCTGCATACCGCTTTCGACGGCCGCGGCAACGCCTACACCACTTTGTTTATCGACAGCCAGATGGTGAAATGGAACATCGACAAAGCCATCGAAGCCTATAAAAACAAAGATAAAAAAGGCGACTACATCATTCAGAAACTGGATGTGCACTACCAGCCCGGCCACAACCATACCACCATGGGCGAAACCAAAGAGGCCGACGGCAAATGGCTGGTGTCGCTGAACAAATTCTCGAAAGACCGTTTCTTGAACGTCGGCCCGCTGAAACCCGAAAACGACCAGCTTATCGACATTTCCGGCGACGAAATGAAATTGGTGCACGACGGCCCGAGCTTTGCCGAACCGCACGATATGCTGCTGGTGGCCGCTTCCAAAGTGAACCCGCTGAAAACATGGAACCGCGAAGACCCGTGGATGTGGGAAGACGCACTCAAACTGGCCGAAAAAGACGGCGTGAAGCTGGAAAATGCCGCCAAAGTCATCCGCGAAGGCAACAAAGTGCGCGTGTACATGACCGCCGTTGCTCCCGTATTCAGCGTGCCGCAGTTTGAAGTAAACGAAGGCGACGAAGTAACCGTGGTCGTTACCAATATGGAAACGATTGAAGACCTTACCCACGGCTTTACGCTGGAGGGCTACGGCATTGCGATGGAAATTTCGCCGCAGGCCACCTCTTCCGTAACGTTCACCGCCAATAAAGCGGGCGTTTTCTGGTATTACTGCCAATGGTTCTGCCATGCCCTGCACATGGAAATGTCGGGCCAGATGATTGTCAAACCCAAATAACGGCAAGAGGCCGTCTGAAACGAGCCGCCCGCCTGTTTCAGACGGCCTTTACAGCGAAACCGCTCGGCACAGGCCGTTTTGCTGTGAAAAACCGCCGCAAACCACGGCCGCCGCACTGAAACGCCAACCGCAAGAGGCCGTCTGAAAAACCGTAACCGATGATAAAGCCATGCACACTACCGCCTTTACTCCGCCTTTTCCCAAAACCGTTTTGCTGATAACGGCCTGCGGGCTGTTTCAGACGGCCTCTGCCGCCGTAGTGAACGTGGCCGCCGGTGCCGATTTGCAGCAGGTTATCAACAACGCACAGGCGGGAGACGTGCTGAAACTGGCTGCGGGCGGATACCGCGGCAAAATCGTGATCGACAAACCGCTGACGCTGGAAGGCCCGCAAGACCGGTCGGCCCGAATCAAAGGCGACCGCACGGGCCGCACCCTGTCGGTGCACTCTCCCGACGTTACCGTCCGCAACCTTACCGTTACCCATTCGGGTTTGAGCCTGCCCGCAATGGATGCCGGTATTTTTCTCGACAAATCCGCCGCCCGCGCCTTGGTCGAACACAACAATATTTTTGAAAACTCGGTCGGCGTGTACATCTGGGGGGCGAATGATGCCTTGGTGCGGGAAAACAAAATCGTCGGCGACACCGAATTGCGCCTGAACGAGCGTGGCAACGGCGTAACGGTGTGGAACGCGCCCGGGTCGAAAGTTGTCGGCAACGATATTTCCGAAGGCCGCGACGGTATCTATTCCAACGCCAGCACCAAAAACGAATTTAAAAACAACCGTTTCAGCAAACTCCGCTACGCCGTTCACTATATGTATACCAACGACAGCGAAGTCAGCGGCAATTTTTCAGACGGCAACAGCATAGGCTACGCCATCATGTTTTCCGAGCGGCTGAAAGTGAAAGACAACATCGCCGTCAACAGCCGCGACCAAGGCTTGATGCTCAATTACGCCAACCATTCCGAAATCAGCGGCAATGTGATCGACAAGGCCGACAAATGCGTGTTTATCTACAACGCCAACTACAACCAAATCAGCGGCAACCGTTTCGAGGGCTGCAAAATGGGCATCCACTTTACCGCTGCGGCGGAAGGCAACCGGTTTTACGGCAATTCGTTCGTCGACAACCAAAGCCAAGTGAAATATGTCGGCACCCGCCATATCGACTGGACGGATAACGGGCGCGGCAATTATTGGAGCGACAACAGCGCCTTCGATCTCGACGGCGACGGCATCGCCGACACCGCCTACCGCCCCAACGGCATCATCGACCAAATCGTCTGGCGCGCGCCCGTGGCAAGGCTGTTGATGAACAGCCCCGCGGTAAGCATCGTGAAATGGGCGCAATCGCAGTTCCCCGCCATTCTGCCCGGCGGCGTAACCGACAGCAGGCCGCTGATGACACCGCCGCAGAGTGAAACGTTAAAAAAATACGGCAACATCAAAAACAAGGCCGTCTGAAAAACCGACCGCACACAAGGAGATGCGATGAGCACGCCGCACGTTGTTTTAAACGCAGTGAGCAAACAATACGGCAACCGGTTTGCCGTCCAAAACATCGATTTAACCCTGCAAGCGGGTGAATGCGTCGGCTTGGCCGGACACAACGGCGCAGGCAAATCCACCGTAATCAAGCTGATACTCGGCCTGATTACGCCCGACGGAGGTTCGGTGATGCTGCTGGGGGAAAACGTTTCCGGCAAGCATGCCGCCGAAATCCGCCGCCAAATCGGCTATCTGCCCGAAACCGTTGCACTGCATCCGTCGCTTACCGGCAAAGAAACGATGGATTTCTACGCCAAGCTGAAAAAGCAGCCGTTAAGCCGGAATATCGAATTGCTGGAGCGCGTCGGCATCGCCCAAGCCGCCGGAAGACGCGTCGGCACTTATTCCAAAGGGATGCGGCAGCGGCTGGCGTTGGCGCAGGCTTTGCTCGGTATGCCGAAAGTATTGCTGTTCGACGAGCCCACCACCGGTCTCGACCCGGCATCAAGGCAGATGTTTTACGAAATCGTGCGCGAACTGAGCACCGGGGGCGCAACCGTGCTGCTCAGTACCCACGCCCTGAGCGAATTGAACGGCCATGCCGACCGCATCGTCGTGATGAAAAACGGCAGCAAAGTCGCCGACGGCAGCATGGGCGAGCTGCAACGCCAAAGCGGCCTGCCCGCCACCGTCAGCGTGCGCTTGAAACGGCCTGCCGCCCTGCCTGCCCGCTGGCGGTGTTCAGACGGCCTCAACTACACCGCGCAATGCGGCGTAGAAGAAAAAGCCGCCCTGCTGCTCGAATTGGGCGACATGGCCAACATCGGACAAATCGACATGCATACGCCCACTTTGGATGATATGTATGCCGAATTTTTAAAACGGGAAGACGTATAGGCCGTCTGAAAACAAACATCACGGCCCGCCGCCTGTTCAGACGGCCTGCCTCAATATCGGAAAACAAGGAAAACCATGAACCCTGTTTGGATTATTACCGGAAAAGAAGTCCGCGACAGCCTGCGCAACCGCTGGGTGCTGGCCGCCACCCTGCTCTTAGCCGCACTCGCGCTTTCGCTCGGCTTTCTCGGCAGCTCGCCCACCGGCTCGGTTAAAGCCGATCCGCTCACCATCACCGTGGTAAGTTTGTCCAGCCTGTCGATTTTTCTGATTCCGCTGATTGCCATGCTGCTGGCCTACGATGCCGTTATCGGCGAAATCGAACGCGGCACGATGGCTTTGCTGCTCAGCTATCCGGTATCGCGCTGGCAGATTTTAATCGGCAAATTCTGCGGCCACCTGATTATCCTCACGCTGGCCACCGCCGCCGGCTACGGTTTGGCCGGTATCGCGCTGCAACTGGCCTACGGCATGGCAAATGCCGCTTCATGGCAGCCGTTTCTGCTGCTGATTGCCGCCAGCATTCTGTTGGGTGCGTCTTTTCTCGCGATGGGTTATCTCATCAGCGCGAAAGTCAAAGAACGCGGCACGGCAGCGGGCATGGCCATCGGCGTATGGCTGTTTTTCGTAGTGATTTTCGACATGGCACTGCTCGGCATTTTGGTCGCCGACACCAAGCAGGCGATTACCGCACCGATGCTGGAAACGGTTTTGCTGTTCAACCCCGCCGACATCTACCGCCTGCTGAACCTTACCGGCTATGAAAACACTGCCATGTATGCGGGCATGGCCGGCTTGAGCGGGCAACTCGCCTTAAGCAAAGCCGTGCTGGTTGCCGCCCAGCTTTTGTGGATTGCCGTGCCGTTTACGTTGGCCGGATGGATTTTTAGGAACCGTCAAATATGAAAACCCTGCTCTATATCTTCGCCATTGCAGCCGCACTTGCCGCCTGCGGAACCGAACCGGAAACCGCCCCGCCTCCTCCGCAGCAGATTACCGAAGAATCCGTCGGCCATTATTGCACCATGCAGCTTTCGGAACATATCGGCCCTAAAGCGCAGATTTTCTTGAACGGGCAGCCGGAAAAACCGGTGTGGTTTTCCACCGTCAGGCAGATGTTCGGCTATACCAAGCTGCCCGAAGAGCCTAAAGGCATCGCCGCCATTTACGTTACCGACATGGGCCAAGTTACCGACTGGAACACGCCCAATGCCGACGATGCGTGGACGGATGCGAAGAAAGCCTTTTACGTGATTGAAAGCGGCTTTATCGGCGGCATGGGTGCGGAAGACGCGCTGCCTTTTGCCGACAAAGCGCAGGCTCAGAAATTTGCCGAAAAAAAAGGCGGCAGAGTGGTTACTTTCGACGAAATGCCCGAAGCCTATATTTTCAAGTAGAGAAATTGCAGAGGCCGTCTGAAAAGCCGCTTTCCTTGATAACGGAGCATGACCATGAATACCCGATTAACCCGCCGCCGTTTCATCGGCATTACCGCTGCCGTGGTCGGGCTGGCCTCGGTACCGTTTATCCGGCACGGCCGCAACGGTAACATTCCGCTTCAAACAGCAGAAGCCGTGCCCGAACCGACCGTTTGGCGGGGCATCGCGCTTGGGGCGGATGCGGAAATGCGCCTGTACCATCCCGACCGGCGCTTCGCCGAAACCCTGATCGGGAAAGCCGTAGCCGAAATCAAGCGGCTGGAAAAAATCTTCAGTCTCTACCGTGATGACAGCGCATTAAGCCTGCTCAACCAAACAGGCCGTCTGAACCGCCCGCCGGCTGATTTGCTCGCCTTATTGAGCCAAAGCCGCAACATGCATAGGCTGACGCAGGGCGCGTTCAATCCCGCCGTACAGCCCTTGTGGAACCTGTATGCCGAACACTTCGCCCTCCATCCGCACAGCCGAACCGCACCTGCTCAAACGGCCTTGCAAAAAACTTTGGCATTGGTGGATTTTGATGCCGTTTCGTTCGACAGCCGCTCCGTCTCTTTCGCCAAACCCGGCATGGCGCTGTCGTTCAACGGCATTGCACAAGGCTACATCACCGACCGCATTACCGATATGTTCCACCATGCCGGTTTGGAGCAGGCTTTGGTGGATTTGGGGGAAATCCGCGGCTTGGATCAAACCCGCAGCCGCACATGGCGGGCGGGCATACGCAATCCCGACGACGAAACCGCCGTGTTAATGAATGTGCCATTGCAAAATCAGGCTCTCGCCACTTCGGGCGGTTACGGCACTTATATGGATGAGGCAGGCAGGTTCACCCACCTGTTCGACCCGCATACCGGCAGCAGCACGCCGCGCTACCACAGCGTGAGCGTTACGGCCGAAACCGCTGCCGTTGCCGATGCGTTGTCCACCGCTTTCTCCGTGAGCAGCCGCAAAAACATTCAAGCTGCAGCCGAACAAACAACCGGTTTGGGGATATGGCTGGTGGAAAGAAAAGGAATGTTGGAGAAATTATAAGAAGTGGATTTCAGACGGCCTTCTGTAAACATCCAAAGCGATACAGCGGGCCGTCTGAAAACCGTTTAAAGGTTTTCAGACGGCCTTACCATTTGGCCGCACGTTGCAAGTCGTTTTGCGCCAAAGTATCGGCGTGTTCGCTGAGGCTTTGATATTTGCGGTCTTGCCTCAAACTGTCCGCCACGTAACTCAAATGCCCTTCGGCAGCCCGTGCTGCTTCGTGCGGCTGTTTGTTTTTAATTGCTTCATAGAGGGTGCGGTGCTGTTTGATAAGGGTGGGACATGGATCGTCGATTTGAGCCGTATGCATGATATGGCTGCGGGTGGAACGGTAAAGCATATTGAGCAGGCTGCCCGACAAATGGGTAAACAGGATATTGTGCGCGGCTTGGGCGATGGCTTGGTGGAAACTAAAGTCGGCTTCGGCCTGGTGTTCGCGGTTTTTATCCCGATATGCCTGCTCGAATTTTTCCAGCCAGAACTCAATGCGTTTCAAATCCGCTTCGATACGGCGTTCGGCCGCAAGTGCCGCCATACAGCCTT
Source organism: Neisseria animaloris (assembly GCF_900637855.1). Classification (NCBI taxonomy): domain Bacteria; kingdom Pseudomonadati; phylum Pseudomonadota; class Betaproteobacteria; order Neisseriales; family Neisseriaceae; genus Neisseria; species Neisseria animaloris. The sequence continues at coordinate 2,049,719 of NZ_LR134440.1, read as the reverse complement.
CAATATTACGGCAGAAGTCGAAAACATCCGCTTCCCAATCGGGATGGCTACCGAGCAGGTTTTGCCAATCGTGCAGAAAATCCTGCTGCGGCTTGGCGGAAACATAATACCCGTCGCCCTGCCGGGCTTCGAGCATATTGCGCGCCACCAACATTTTCAATGCCGCACGTACGGAAGGCCGGGACACGCCGAACTCTTCCGCCAATTTACGTTCGGGCGGGAGTTTGCTTCTGACAGGATACTCTCCCGATACGATGCGCTCTTCTAAAATACTGAGGATTTGTTCACTGAGTTTTTGCGGTTTAATCAAAATATTGGCATTCATTAAAAATATCTCAGGCCGTCTGAAAAAAGAAGTTTACTTTGGTATAAAGAGTTTACCAATTTCTCTTTAAACACGCATTATAAAACACTTAAAAAATTACATCACACTACTTTTTTGTACTTTTTACGAAAAAAACAAGCATTTTATTTTTTTGATTTTTTATTGATATTAAAAAATTTTACTATAAAAATCATATTATTAAATTTTTATACCACTAAAATCAGTAAAAAGGGCGCATTTTGTCTTTTCCAAGCCCTTGACCGTCAATGTAACTTTTCGTAAAGTAAAATGCGCTTGGAAAAATTGGTTATACCAATTTTCCAATTTGTTTTCCGATTTATACAATCCGGAAAACGGCAAAATTATCGAAACAATAACGACACTTCATATCGGAGAGGATTATGAGTATTCTCAACACGTTATTGGCATTGGCACCAATTATCACCGTATTTTTGCTATTGGTGGTATTCCGGTTGTCGGCCAAAATCTCAATGGCGGCAGCTTATGTGGTTACCGCGCTGCTGGCTGTATTTGTTTGGAAAGCATCTTTCAATGTGGTTGCCGCCGCCACGTTCAACGGTGTGGTGGTTGCGTTAACCATTCTTTATATCGTGTTCGGCGCGATTTTGATGTTAAACACGCTTAAAGAAAGCGGTGCGATTCATTCTATCCGCGAAGGGTTTATGGGCATCTCTCCCGACCGGCGCGTGCAGATGATCATTGTGGCATGGCTGTTCGGTTCATTGGTTGAAGGTTCCTCCGGCTTCGGCACGCCTTCTGCCGTCGGCGCACCGTTGCTGCTGGCCTTGGGTTTCCCGGCGATGGCTTCGGTGATGGCGATTCTGATTATCCAATCGGCTCCCGTATCGTTCGGAGCCGTCGGTACGCCTTTGTTGGTGGGTGTATGGTCGGGCATCAGCAATAAAGAAGACATTACAACCGCCGTTACCCCTCAAACCGTCGAACAATATCTGTTACAGATTACCGGCAACGTAGGTTTGCTGCATGCCTTGGTCGGCTTTTTGATTCCGCTGATTCTGTGCGGCATGCTGACCCGTTTCTACGGTGAAAAACGCTCGTTTGCCGAAGGTTTGAAAGCATGGAAATTCGCGCTGTTCGCCGGCATCGCCTTTACCGTGCCCTACTATCTGGTTGCCCGCTATATGGGGCCGGAATTCCCTTCTCTGGTGGGCGGTTTCTTCGGCTTGCTGCTGGTGGTGCCTGCGGCCAAGCGCGGCTGGTTTGTTCCTAAAGAAACCTTCGACTTCCCGCCGCGCGAGCGTTGGGAAAACAGTTGGGCAGGTTCAATCGACGGCAAACGCCATGACGACGACGATACGCCTTCTTTCTCGGTATTCCGTGCGTTTTCACCATACTTCATCGTTATCTTCCTGTTGATTCTAACCCGTGTGATTCCTGAATTGAAGGCGTTCCTCACCGGCGATCTGACTACCATCAAACTGGCCAATTTATTCGGTACGTCGATTACCAGCAAAGTACAGTTCGGTTACTCGCCCGGCACGATTCTGATTCTGGTGGCGATTATGTGTATCTTCATTTTTAAAATGGACATCAAACGCTTCCAACGCGGCTGGGGCGATGCCGGTAAAACTTTGATTGCTGCGGCACCGGCGTTGTTCTTGGCTGTACCTATGGTACAAGTGTTTATTAATTCGCAATCAGGAGATATGACCGCCGCGGATGCATTACCCGCTATGCCGATGGTGTTGGCTCAAAGTGCCGCCGCTTGGTTTAGCGGCATATGGCCGAATATTTCTCCGTGGATCGGCGCGCTCGGGGCATTTATCGCAGGTTCGAACACTATCAGTAACATGATGTTCTCTTACTTCCAATTCTCTACCGCGCAGCAAATCGGGCTGAATACCGATCTGTCTTCCGTGGTAGTGGCTTTACAGGCGATCGGCGGAGCCGCAGGCAATATGATTTCCGTGCATAATGTGGTGGCCGCCGCCGCAGTTGTGGGTTTATTGAACCGTGAAGGCGAGGTAATCCGTCAAACGTTGATTCCGATGTTTTACTATGTGTTGCAGGCCGGTTTGATAGGCCAGGCACTGATTACCGGAAACACCGGTTGGTGGATTGCCGCCGTAGCGTTGCCTTTGTTGTTTTTCACGGTAATGTCGCTGACCGGTAAAAAGCAGTAACGGCTCTTGTTACCGAGCTTGAAAAAAACGTCCGCCGGATTTCGATGAGCGGGCGTTTTTTTTGACTAACGAAACACCAACATGCTAATGTATTCATGTTATTAGCATTTAAATTAACATAAATTCTATTTAAAACATCAATTTTGGCATTATCTTGCGAAATTTTAGAAACTAAATAAAACGAGATTACTCTCACTACACAATGCAGCTTACCCTGCATCTGTTCGGCTTTAATGCCGGTTACGGCTGCCCTGTTTGTTGGGTATCCGTCAATCAATCGAAGAAAGGATTCGTTTCATGAAAAAAGTACTAATTGCTGCTGCTTTCGCTGGTTTGATGTTGTCTGCTTGCTCAAGCAGCAAAACTGAAAAAGCTCCCGAAGCTAATTTAACTGTTGAACAAGCTATGCAAGAGTGCCAACAAACCCTTGGCGGTACTCAAGACCGTGCCGCTTTCGACGCTTGCATGAAAGATAAAGGTTTTGAGCGTCCGGCAGCCGATGCCGGCGCTGCCGCTCCCGCGGTTCCCGCTCCTACCAAGTAATCCGATTGAGGAGAAAACGGCTGCTTTGCTCTGGCAGCCGTTTTGCATTTTACAGAGGCCGTCTGAACAACTGTTTTCAGACGGCCTCTGCTTCGAAGGCCGCAAAGTAACTCGGCTTCAGGCAACAATACGGTATTAAACTGCTTTATCCGTATAAAGCGGTACTTTGCAAAGCCCGCTCATTTCAGCAACATAAGCCTGTATCTTCGGCGGCAGTTGCAGGCCGCGCACGATGGTTAAATTACGCAGAATGGGAAACACCAAAATATCTTCCATTCCCCATTCGCCGTTTAAACCGTTAGATTCTTTTATCAACGGTTCGAGTTCGGCCAAATCTGTATATAGATTGTCGAGGTATTGTTGCGTGTTAGACAGGTTGGTTTCAAAATTACCGATATTCTGCTCTTTTTTGCGGACGAAATAATCAATCGACGCTTGCGTAGCAAACTCCGGCAGGCCGATAAGCACATCGCGCGGTTGGATCAGCTTATTGACGTATTCGCCCACTTTATCCAACCAAGCCTGTATTTCGGGGCGGATTTCTTCTTTCAGACGGCCCTCTCCGGCCATCCCGTCGACAAAACGCACAATATCCAAACTTTCCCCCATATACGAACCGTCGGGCTTTTGCAGAATCGGCACCTGTTTGGCACCTATCATGCCGATGGGCGTATCTTCGTCGTCGTTCAACAAAACCACTTCTTCAAACGGTATGCCGCGCAAACCGAAAATCATGCGCGCACGTATGCAGAAAGGGCAATGGTCGTAAGTATAGAGTTTCATCATAGCTCTCCGAATCATCGTTTCCAAATAAAGATATGACCGAACCTTAGCACCACAGGCCGTCTGAAACAACTTTTTCAGACGGCCTGCGGTATTTGCACAATACCGCAGGCCAACCGTGCCGGCGAACAAGCCGAACTACCGCTTGCCCGAACAGCCGATTCCCGCCATAATCAAACCGATGCAGGAGAGTGCTACACCGTACTACATCAACTGTACGGCAAGCCGCCGAAGGCGCAGACACCCTTAAATCGCTCAGGCAAAAGGACTGCATTTCATCACAATCATCTGGAGAGCGGCGCGGCTGCGCCCACCGAAGGGGAGAAGGCCGTCTGAAAACATTCGGGCGAACACACAGGCATTCGATTCAGACGGCCTGTTGCCGAAAATCTCAGGTTCAAGGACAGATAGGGGCGCGTGAAAAGCATCGCAGCCCTTAACCTATGGAGAACCAGAGCAATGACTACCCTCAAAACCACCCCGTTCAACCAAGCCCATAAAGACGCAGGCGGCAAACTTGTTGATTTTGCCGGCTGGGAGCTGCCCGTCAACTACGGCTCGCAAATCCAAGAACACGAAGCCGTGCGTACCGACGCAGGCATGTTCGACGTATCCCACATGCTCGTTTCCGACATCAAAGGTAGCCAAGCCAAACCATGGCTGCAAAAACTGCTCGCCAACGACGTAGCCAAACTTTCGTTCGTCGGCAAAGCCCTCTATTCCGCCATGCTCAACGACAACGGCGGCGTGATGGACGACCTTATCGTTTACCGCACCAACGAAGCCGAAACCCAATACCGCATCGTATCCAACGCCGCCACCCGCGAAAAAGACTTGGCACAATTTGCCAAAGTCGGCAAAGCGTTCGGTGTCGAAATCATCCCCCGCTACGACCTCGCCATGCTCGCCGTGCAAGGCCCCAAAGCCATTGAAAAACTGCTTGCCGTCAAACCCGAATGGGCCGAAACCGTGAACGCACTCAAGCCCTTCCAAGGCGCAGATTTAGGCAACGACTGGTTTGTCGCCCGCACCGGCTACACCGGCGAAGACGGCGTAGAAGTGATTCTGCCCGGCACCGAAGCCACCACCTTCTTCACCGCCCTGCGCGAAGCCGGCGTACAACCCTGCGGCCTCGGCGCACGCGACACCCTGCGCATGGAAGCCGGCATGAACCTCTACGGCCACGACATGAACGACGAAACCAGCCCCCTGCAAGCCGGCATGGGCTGGACGGTGGATTTGAAAGACGAAAACCGCGACTTTATCGGCAAAACCGCCCTCGTCGCCCTCAAAGAAAAAGGCGTGGATGTGAAACAAGTAGGCCTGCTGCTGGCCAAAGGCGGCGTATTGCGCGAAGGCATGGAAGTCGTTACCGAACAAGGCAAAGGCATCACCACCAGCGGCGTGTTTTCCCCCAGCCTGAAACAATCCATCGCCATCGCCCGCGTGCCCAAAACGTTTGAAGGCGACGCGGCCAAAGTGGTGATTCGCGGTAAGGAAGTGGATGTGCGCGTGTTGAAACTGCCGTTTGTTCGGAATGGGCAGAAGCAGTTTGATTGATTATTAAATTAAAACGTAATAAGTTTAGATTGTTTACTAATCAACTTATTACGTTTTTTACCTTGAATAATTTTAAAATTTTCTACATGAGTTTTTAGAGAGAGTAATTATGGCAGCAGCTCAAAAAGCAGATCCTATTTGGGGTAACAAACTTTATCAACAGCGGGCAAGAATAGCTTTGCCAATCTTAATTCGGCAGGCTGGGTCGCAAGAGCCTATTTTATATTCTAACTTGGCTTTGGAAATGGGAATGCCAAATCCAAGAAATTTAGATTATGTACTTGGTTGTATTGGAAAAACTATTGAATGTCTAAATGAAAAAAATGAACAGGAAATTCCACCAATACAATCTTTAGTAGTCAATAAGCATACAGGGTTGCCAGGAGGGGGGATTGGTGATTTTTTAATCAAAGATGAAGACTTTTCTAAACTGTCTTTAAAAAGGCGTAGAGACATTGTTCAGGCAGAACTGCAACGCATTTATATTTACCCTAAGTGGCATGAGCTTCTTGAAGCTTTAGGGCTTTCTGAGGCACAAAAAGATTTCAGCAAAATTATTTCAGAAGCAGCTAATTTCAGGGGAACTGGTGAAGGTGAGGAGCACAAAAAACTCAAAGAATACATAGCTAATAGACCTGAATTATTTGGAATAAATGCAAAAGTAGAAACACAAATTGAATACCGATTGCCATCTGGAGATTCTTTGGATGTTTCGTTTAGAAATAAATCAATTTGGGTTGCAGTAGAAGTGAAACCGAGTACAGCTGCTATTTCAGATATTACAAGAGGCATATTTCAATGTGTAAAGTATCGTGCTGTGCTTGATGCGGTATTGATTGCTGAAAATGAGCCCCAAAATTCCCGAGCAGTTCTTGCCTTAGGAGGGGATCTTCCTGAAGAGCTAATTCCTTTGGTTAACTTGTTGGGGGTTGAATTTATTCAGAATGTGAAGATAGAAGAAGAGTAGAAGTCAAAGTTGCAAGTAGTGTGTTCCACCTGCACGCACGCGTTGATCGGGAATGGTTGAGACCGCGTACGCGGCTTAGGCTGCACACCCTACACGGAGCAAGCAAGGGTCGTTTAACTGATACCAAACTTTCAGACGGCCTCCGAACCAAGAAGTCCGTCTGAAAAAGATAAAACGGCATTTTCAAACCGGCGAACCGTCATGCCGAACACAAGAGGATTCATTACTATGCGTAAGATATTATTTTTAGCTGCTGTTTTGTCGTCGCTGGCCTTAGCGGGCTGCGATGCGAAAGACGCTTGCTTGGATCAAGGCGGCAGCTATAATGAAACCACCAAGCAATGCGAGAAATAGTCAATCAACTTAACTTTTACTACGGCGTTGCTGCGCCTTGCCGTACTACCTGTACTGTCTGCGGCTTGCTGCCTTGTATTAAAAGTCAATTTAATTGACTATAACGGCAGTGTTAATTTTGAAACCTATGGAGAACAAACCATGAGCAATATCCCCGCTGAATTGAAATATGTGCCCAGCCACGAATGGCTGCGTTTGGAAGCCGACGGCAGCGTAACCGTGGGCATTACCCATCATGCGCAAGAGTTGTTGGGCGACATCGTATTTGTGGAACTGCCCGAAGTGGGTGCGAATCTGGCTGCGGAAGAGCAGGCCGGCGTGGTGGAATCGGTAAAAGCGGCTTCCGATGTGTACGCGCCGATTGCCGGCGAAATCTTGGCGGTGAACGATGCTTTGGTAGATGCGCCCGAAACGGCCAACAGCGAGCCTTACGGTGCAGGCTGGTTCTTCAAAATCAAACCGGCCAACGCTGCTGATTTGGACGGTTTGCTGACTGCGGAACAATACGCTGCGGAAATCGGCTAACCCATCATAGAAAAGAGGCCGTCTGAAAGCTTTGCTTTCAGACGGCCTCTTCCAATCGGGTTCGGTTAATCAAATATCGCCTTGCGCTTTGATTTTCTCTGCGCCGAATTCGAGCTTGCTCAAGGCCGAAAGATAGGCTTTGGCGGTAGCCACCAACACATCGGTGTCTGCACCCTGCCCGTTTACCACGCGCCCGCCGCGGGCCAACCGCACGGAAGTTTCGCCTTGACTTTCGGTGCCTTCGGTAACGGCGTTCACGGAATAAATCTGCAAGCTCGCGCCGCTGTTGGCTACGCTTTCAATCGCTTTGAAAATCGCATCCACGGGGCCGGAGCCGGTCGCACTGGCTCTGTGTTCGGTGCCGCTCACGCTGAATACCACTTCGGCAACGGGCTGCTCGCCGGTTTCGGTGGTGATTTTTTGCGATATGAATTTGTAATGGTCGTGCGAGAGATTAACCATTTCGTCCGACACCAGCGCATGCAGGTCTTCATCGAAAATCTCGCGTTTTTTGTCGGCCAATTCTTTAAAGCGGGCAAAAGCGGCATTCAATGCTTCTTCGCTGCCCAAATCGATGCCTAAATCCAATAGTTTGGTTTTGAACGCATTGCGGCCGGAAAGTTTGCCCAAGGTCAGGCGGTTGGCTGCCCAACCCACCGATTCGGCCGACATGATTTCGTAAGTTTCGCGATGTTTCAACACGCCGTCTTGGTGGATGCCCGATTCATGCGCAAAAGCATTTGCACCCACAATGGCCTTATTCGGCTGCACGGGATAGCCGGTAACGGTTGAAACCAATTTGGAAGTAGGCACGATCTGCGTTGTGTCGATACCGGTTTCCAAACCGAATACGTCATGGCGGGTTTTTAATGCCATCACCACTTCTTCCAAACTGGCATTGCCCGCGCGCTCGCCCAAACCGTTGATGGTGCATTCCACCTGCCGCGCGCCGCCCAATACGGCTGCCAAAGAGTTGGCCACTGCCAAACCCAAATCGTTATGGCAATGCGCCGACCACGTTACTTTGTCGCTGCCTTGCGTTTTGGCGATCAGTTCGCGGAAAAACACTTCGGTGCGATGCGGCACGGAATAACCGACGGTATCGGGAATATTAATCGTGGTCGCCCCCGCTTCAATTACGGCACCGCACACTTCAGCCAGAAAACCCACGTCGGAGCGCAGCGCATCTTCGCACGAGAACTCCACATCATCGGTATATTCTTTCGCCAGCTTCACTGCTTTTACGGCCGCTTCCAATACTTGCTTGGGCTTCATTTTCAGCTTGTGTTCCATATGCAGCGGACTGGTGGCGATAAAGGTGTGGATGCGGCGGTTGGCCGCCGGTTTCACCGCTTCGCCCGCAGCACGGATGTCGCGCTCGGTAGCACGCGCCAATGAGCACACTGTGGCGGTTGTCAAGGCTTTGGCAATGCTGTTTACCGCATCGAAATCACCGGGGCTGGCCGCGGCAAAGCCTGCTTCAATAACATCTACGCCCAGTTTCTCCAGCTGGCGGGCAATACGGATTTTTTCTTCTTTCGCCATGGCTGCACCAGGCGACTGCTCGCCGTCCCTCAAAGTGGTATCAAAAATAATCACGCGGTTGTTTTGCGGCATGGTCTGTTTCTCCAGAGATATTTGTTGTTGTAAAAAAGCGTTCAGATCCAACGGCCTGCCTTGTGCTTCGGCCAATGCCGTCAGTTTCTGCAATTGATTGAGCGGCAACGACCCGCGCGTACGCCATTTATAAATAGCCGCCGTACTCGCCGCATGTTCGGGATCGTGCTGTTTCAACGCCTCGGCAAGCGCATTAACGCCGCCGAAATAAGCGATTAAGCGGTCAATGTCTAATTGCATGATATACCTTTGTCTAATTTTATTTGGATAGTGATTCGCATGAACCTGATTATACGCAAATCAGACAAAACGGCAACAATTATTTAATTTCTTCAGTAAATCTTTAGAAGATTAAATTTTAATATACATTTTGTCTAAATTATTTTCAGACGGCCTCATGAAGATATAAATACGCCCCAGCATGCAGCGACGGAAAAAGCCATAAATATTTCATACCGATAGCAAAGCAGCAAACACGGCACCTATGAAACAATACTCAAATAACAATTTTGCAAAATCCCGTTTGATTTTTTTGACAAAAAACGTATAAAGCTGCTTACTCTAATTTCGGATTTCGCCAATTTGTTATCACGACAAAAAAGCTCCAATTGCCATACCATTTCCAACAAATATCTCTATGAGGCTCTCTCACGTCAATCATCACGTTGGCAATCAGACCAAAAAAATACAAATTAAAGCATTTAGTCGGGCGTACATAAAAATAAAGCACACCGAAAAGGTGTGCTTTATTTATTGCGACATGGATGAGAAATTAAATTTTTCCGCCTGATTGGTTCACCATGTAAGTAACGGCTGCTTTAACTTCGTCATCACTCAAACTCGAATTACCGCCTTTAGGAGGCATAACACCGCCTTGTTTGCCGGTAAAGCCTTCGATGGCATGCTTAAACAGAATTTCTTTGCCTTGCTTAATACGGGGAGCCCAGTCAGCATTGTTGGTAATTCTCGGAACATTAGGAATTAGCGAATTAGCATTGTGGCAAACCATACATACGCTCTCGAATATTTTTTTACCTTCTGCCTCGGATACCGCCGGGCTGCTTTCGGGTTTAGCTGTTTTTTTGGCAGCGGGTGCAGCTGCTGCCGCTCCGGCAGACGCTTCGAATTTACCGCCCGATTGGTTCACCATATAAATAACGGCTGCTTTAACTTCGTCATCACTCAAGCCCGGATTACCGCCTTTAGGAGGCATAACACCGCCTTCTTTACCGGTAAAGCCTTCAATGGCATGTTTAAACAGGATTTCTTTACCTTGCTTAATACGGGGAGCCCAATCGTCGTTGTTGGTAATTCTCGGAACATTAGGAATGGCTGAATTGGCATTATGACAAGCCATACATGCGCTCTCGAATACTTTTTGGCCGTCTGCCGCAGGTGCGGATACTGCCGGACTGCTTTCCGATCCATTGTCAGCAGCAGGTGCGGCCGCAGCTCCCCCTACGGCAGGTGCTTCGAATTTTCCGCCGGACTGGTTAACCATATGGGCAATGGCGCGTTTCAATTCGTCGTCGGTCAAATCGGCAGCCCCACCTTTGGCCGGCATGGCATTAAAGCCGTTCAATGCGTTGTTGAACATTGCCTCGAAACCTTGGGCAATACGGGGAGCCCAATCGCTGTTATTGGTAATTCTGGGTGCGTTAGGTACGTTGCTGTCGGCTGCATGGCACTGGATACATATTTTTTCAAAGATTTTGTCGCCCGCGCGCTGCCCAACGGCAACACCGTCACCTTGGGTAACTTTGCCTACTGGCGTGATTCGTGTTTCAATGGCAGATTGGGTGCTTTCTTCTACATCGCTGTAATAGCCGCTGGTTGCTAGCTTCACCAGAAAGAACAATACTGCAAGCAAGATAACGATGCCGCCCAAAAGGGTGGTTAGTGCAGAACCTTGGGCTTTATTGTTGTTCAGTTGATTCATGTGGTTGGCCTCGCCGTTTTTTGGTAGGTTGTGACGAAATTTTTAAGTTGTCATTTGTCTGGATTTGTTAATTTCAATTAACAAAATTTGCTGGATTATACTGAATTCACGGTGTCTTTCCAATCTTTCTGATTGGGCTTTTTCTAAAAAAGTTTGTCGGTTTTATTCATCGAGGCAACGGCCGTCTGAAAAGCCCTGCATTGTTTATACAGCCACTTTAGATATGTGTATACTGCAAATGTTTTTGCCAATTCTGCGATTTTACGCTAATCTTACATTTTTTCGCACCCATAGCTCAGTTGGAAGAGCGTCAGTTTCCGAAGCTGGAGGTCACAGGTTCGATCCCTGTTGGGTGCGCCATAAATTATTCTGATACGGCCGCATGCAGCTTTTTTTGATGAAGCGATAACAACATGCGGCATCGTTTTTTTAAGGCCGTCTGAAAATATATCTTCAGACGGCCTTAATCATATCGGAAAACTTTGTAGTTTACCGTAGTAAATTTTTATTTTCATAAAAATCAATAATTAAGTAATTTATGAATTTTTTATGTTAACAGATGAAAGTTTTTGTCTTGCCCGACATAGCGTGTTTAGGTTATCTTGCAATTTCTTCACTTCAAATAAACTATAAAGCGTCTGAATCCAATTGATTGGGCTGCTTGGTTGTCGTCGTTTTCCTGTGATGCGCGTACCCTAAACCGCTGCTTGCAGGAATTGCATTACAGGTGCTGTGGCGAGGCCGGTTGCCCCTATTGGTTTACACGCAGAAATAGAGGTTGACATGCAATTATCAGGAGCACAAATACTCGTGCAAAGTCTTAAGGCCGAAGGTGTGGAATACGTTTTCGGCTATCCGGGGGGCGCAGTTCTGGAAATTTATGACGCGCTTTTCCAATTCAATAAATTAAAACACATTTTGGTACGGCACGAGCAAGCAGCCGTACATGCTGCCGATGCCTATTCCCGTACCAGCGGTAAAGTGGGCGTGGCATTGGTCACATCCGGCCCAGGTGCAACCAATGCGATTACCGGCATCGCTACGGCGTATTCGGACTCCATTCCGATGGTTATCATTACCGGTCAGGTAGGTACGCCTGCTATCGGCACCGATGCCTTTCAGGAAGTCGATACCGTGGGCATCACCCGCCCCTGTGTGAAACACAATTTCCTTGTAACCAATGTCAACGAACTGGCATCTACCATTAAAAAAGCATTTCAAATTGCCGCCAGCGGCCGTCCCGGTCCCGTAGTGGTAGACGTTCCGAAAGATGTTACTCAGGCAATGGCAAAGTTCAGCTATCCGCAGGAGAATATCTTCATCCGTTCCTACCAACCGGTTACACAAGGCCATACCGGACAAATTAAAAAAGCCATACAGATACTGGCCTCTGCCAAACGTCCTTTGGTGTATTTCGGCGGCGGCGTGGTACTAGGCAATGCCCATCAAGAATTGGTTGATTTGGTGCGTTTAACAGGCATGCCATGCACAGGTACATTAATGGGCTTGGGAGCCTACCCCTCAAGCGACCGCCAATATCTCGGCATGCTGGGCATGCATGGCACTTACGAAGCCAACTTGGCTATGCAAAATGCCGACGTGGTATTGGCCGTCGGTGCCCGTTTTGACGACCGCGTTATTTCCGTGCCGTCCAAATTCCTCGATAAACCTAAAAAAATCATTCATGTAGATGTAGACCCTTCAAGCATTGCCAAGCGAGTAAAAGTGGATGTGCCGATTGTCGGCGATGTAAAAAACGTACTCTCAGAAATGATTTGCCTGTGGAAGAAACAGGAATTAATGCTGAATCAAACCACATTGGAAAAGTGGTGGGAAACTTTGGAAACTTGGCGCAGCAGAAATTGCCTGTGGTTTGAATGTGAAGACGAACTCATCAAACCGCAATACGTCGTTAAAAAACTTGCCGAAGTTACCAACAACTCGGCCATCATCACTTCAGACGTAGGTCAGCACCAAATGTTTGCCGCCCAATATTATCCGTTCGAGCGGCCGCGCCAATGGCTGAATTCAGGCGGCCTCGGCACAATGGGTGTGGGTTTGCCGTATGCGATGGGTGCCAAACTCGCCGCACCCGATCAAGATGTATTTTGTATTACCGGCGAGGGCTCAATTCAAATGAATATCCAAGAGCTTTCCACCTGTTTTCAATACAAACTGCCGATCAACATCGTTACCCTCAATAACGGCTATTTGGGCATGGTGCGGCAATGGCAGGAACTGTATTACAGCAACCGCGAATCGGAAACTTATTTTGATTCGCTGCCCGATTTTGTGAAATTGGCCGAAGCCTACGGGCATATCGGCATCCGTGTCGACAAAAAATCCGACGTGGAAGGCGTGTTACGTGAAGCCGTCAAACAAAAAGACCGTTTGGTATTTTTGGACTTCATTACTGACAAAAAGCAAAACGTATTCCCGATGGTGGGTAACGGCAAAGGTCTGGACGAAATGGTACTGCCGCCGCACATGCGCGAAACACCGATGGATTCCGACGTAAATGATGTCAAAGACCGTGATTACGATATAAGGAGCGTGCCATAATGCGACACATATTATCTATCCTGATGGAAAACGAATCAGGCGCAATGAGCCGCGTTGTCGGTCTCTTCTCCGCACGTGCTTATAATATCGACTCACTAGCGGTAGCCGCTACCGAAGACAAAACCCTTTCACGCATGACCATCGTTACCCATGGCGACGATACCGTATTGGAACAAATTACCAAGCAACTCAACAAACTGGTTGAAGTGGTAAAAGTAGTCGATTTGAACGAAAGCCGGTTTGTCGAACGTGAATTGATGCTGGTAAAAGTACGTGCAATCGGTAAAGACCGTGATGAGTTTCTACGCCTAACTGAAATTTACCGCGGCCATGTTGTTGACGTTACCGATAAAAGTTACACCATTGAAGTTACAGGTTCTTCCGACAAACTGGACTCCTTCTTGGAAACCGTAGGTAGGGCCCAAATTCTCGAAACCGTGCGCACCGGTGCGGCAGGCATCGGTCGGGGGGAACGTATACTGAAAATCTGATCGGACATTTCAGACGGCCTGCAACACATACAAAGCACAACAGGCCGTCTGAAAACAAATAGGAGCATGATTATGCAACCCGTAAAAATTGTCGCTGCCATTGTTATCAAACCGGAATATGGCCAAGAATTGTTCGACGTATTCCAACGATTGGTATCGGCTAGCCGGCAAGAAGCAGGCAATTTGCGCTATGACCTTCATCAAGATATTGAAAACCCGGATCGCGTGGTATTTTTCGAAATCTGGCGATCGCAAGCCGCAGTTGATGCACATGCTACCACCGTACATTTTCAAGACTTCCTCAAAGCCATCGAAGGCAAAACCGAAAGCTTAGAAATCATACAAATGCACGACATCTCCGATAATTCAATCCAATAAAACCCTTTAATTCAAAGATTTATTAGACAAAGGAAACAAATATGCAAGTTTTTTACGATAAAGATGCCGACCTATCCTTAATCAAAGGCAAAACCGTGGCCATCATCGGCTACGGCTCCCAAGGTCATGCTCACGCCGCTAACCTGAAAGATTCCGGTGTAAAAGTAGTCATTGGTTTGCGTCAGGGAGGATCATGGAAGAAAGCCGAAGCAGCCGGCCATGACGTACGCAGTGTTGCCGATGCCACCAAAGCTGCCGATGTGGTGATGATTCTACTGCCGGATGAAAACCAGCCGGTTGTGTATAAAAACGAAATCGAACCGAACTTAAAAGAAGGCGCAGTTTTGGCATTTGCCCACGGTTTCAACGTCCACTACAACCAAATCGTGCCGCGTGCCGATTTAGACGTGATTATGGTTGCTCCCAAAGGCCCCGGCCACACTGTGCGCAGCGAATATTTGAAAGGCGGCGGCGTGCCTACTCTGATTGCCGTTTATCAAAATCAATCCGGCAAAGCCCGCGATATTGCCCTGTCTTACGCGGCAGCCAACGGCGGCACCAAAGGCGGTGTAATTGAAACCAACTTCCGCGAAGAAACCGAAACCGACCTGTTCGGCGAGCAAGCCGTATTGTGCGGCGGTGCGGTAGAACTGGTGAAATGCGGTTTTGAAACATTGGTAGAAGCGGGCTATGCACCTGAAATGGCTTACTTCGAGTGCCTGCACGAATTAAAACTGATTGTGGATTTGATGTATGAAGGCGGTATCGCCAACATGAACTACTCAATTTCCAACAACGCCGAATACGGCGAATACGTTACCGGCCCCGAAGTGATTACACCCGCAACCAAAGAGGCCATGAAAAAAGCCTTGTACCGCATTCAGTCGGGCGAATATGCAAAAATGTTTATTCAGGAAGGTGCAACCAACTACGCCAGCATGACTGCCCGCCGCCGCTTGAATGCCGATCATCAAATCGAAAAAGTCGGCGCACAATTACGCAGTATGATGCCGTGGATTTCCAAAAACAAATTGGTTGATCTGGATAAAAACTGATCAGCAAGAAATCTCTGCTAAAAATAGCCGGATAATATTTACGGGGTTGCTTTATACAGCGCGATTTGTGCTGTTGTATTGCAATGTACCGTATATTTATCCGGTTTTTTATATCGGCCCGAACGTGTAAAGGTCGAACAAGCATAGAAAGAAATATACGAGGAGGATTTATGGGTGCTTTATCTGATCATGTTTTCAAATCGCTCAAAGAAATGGGCATTGATTATGATGTCGCACAACATCCGCCGGCCTTAACAACCGAAGAAGCCGACCGTTTCATAGAAGGCAAAGAAGGGGTCCGAACCAAGACTTTATTTTTAACCAATCGCAAGAAAACGGCCTTTTATTTAGTGGTTACAGATGATGCCAAGCGTTTGGATATGGAAAAGCTAACAGACTTGCTGCAAGAAAACAGACTGAGTTTTGGTTCGGCCGAACGGTTAAAGGAAAAAATGGGGCTGGAGCCGGGCGTGGTATCGCTATTCGGCCTGTTGAACAATAAAGATCATGACATTAACGTGTATCTCGACAAAGAAATACTGTCTCAAGAACGGATAACTTTTCATGGAAACGAAAACACCAATACCGTGTTTATCAAAATGGAAGACGTGTATCGATTCTTAAATCATCTTTCTTACGACTATCAAATCATCGATTTATAAAAAGAAGCCGTCTGAAACAGTGTTTTCAGACGGCCCCTACCTTTAAGCAGCTTCTGCCGATCAACCTGGCTAAACACAGGTACAGGCTATTCCTCTTCCAAATATTCTATATGGTAAATCAACCGTCTGTTGGATTGATAAACTTCCCCCTCTACCCGGGGATGAGTACCCAAGCCGGTGGAGTCGAGATTACCGTATTGACCTATCATCGGCAGAGTTTTTTTCAGTAATTCCTCACGCTCTGTTTCATCAAGATCTTCCACATCTTTAACGGGAGGGTTCTGACGAATTTTGGCTTCATACTGCCGCGCTGATGCAGCCACTTTTTCTGAACTGACAACCGGCGTTACCGAGCTGGCCACCCTTGAAGGACTACCACGGCCGGATTCTGAGGCGATCTGCTTGGCCTGATGCGACATTTTTTTAACGGAATAATGCCGTTCCGGACGGGCTGAAGACGGTGTAACTTTAAGTTCCTTGCCGAATTGGTTGGCAGCCTCTTGCTTACCGGACTGAACGGCTGCGGCAGCTGGCTGTTCATCTATGTGTGCACAAGCGGTCAGGGCGGCTACCGATAAACAGATGCCCAAACAACGGTGCTTTTGGGAATTGATAAAACCGAAAATCATCGAAAAATCCTTTCCTATGCCAATTTCAAGGACGGGTTAGGAAATTTGACTGCGGTAGCATTTTTTCTGCAATTGCAATTCCGGATAAGCCAAATCAGCCACCCACAAACTGGCGGCATCCAATAATACTTGCTGTGCACTTTGCACGCTTTCGATTTGTCCTGAAGAGAAAGAATACCCTATTCCGGGTTCCGTACCGGAAAGTTGCAAACTAAACTCTTTTCGGGTTGCGGAATATTTTAAATCAAAAGAAGTGGCATAAGCGATGGTATTGGTTGAAGGATCGGTTACATTCACGGCAAAACTGATGATTTTCGATGAATTACTAATCCCGTAATCCAAATTACCGTTCACGCGGGCTTTACTTTGCGAAGCATTCGCTCCTCGTCCTCTACTGAAAAAATCTTCATGATCATTGCGGGTAAAAGCACCTTCAATCGGTATCAGTTGCAAATAAGAAGCAGGAGGAAGCCCCGCATGAGTGCGGCCGAAATTCATCGAAGCCAAATTCCCTTGTTGATACGCTTTCAAATAATCGGTATTAACCAAACCAAATGCATTGATCCCTATCGGCCCATTAACCGCCTGAAAAATAATCGGTTCTTCCTTAACAATTTTTGCCAATGTCGAAGGAAACAATGCGTGAATGCGTGTTCTCAAATGAAACGCACCCGAATCGGCCAAAGGGCTGCTCAATGCTTGCGGCCGTACAGTGCCATCTGTAATACCGGAAATGATAAACAGCGATACCCGAGGGGTTTTAGGAGAAAACTCACTCAGTAATTTACCCGCACAATCCAAAGATTTATCCAATGAAGATTGTGTATAGTTTGGAGTAGCTCGAGTAGAAACAAAATCTATCGATTGCGAAGAACAACCGGTAGCCAGCAAAGCCAAACTGAACATTTTCAAAAAAGAAAGCTTCATAGTGCCTAATTTCCTATCAAGTCGCTTACCCAAACCGGTTAATGGCAGCCTTTAATATCCACTTTTCCAATGTAAGCTTTGCTTATAATTTTTATCTTATTTGCCTTATATCCGGGAACATTCGTAGTGTCCACATGGTTCGCATAAAAGGCACATCTGGGTTTGACAATATTATCTATGTAAAAAGATCTACCGGTAGAATCAGTAACATGATAGCCGTCAGTTTTGGTTTCTTGAGGCCGTACCCGAGCCGCATGAATCATCATAGCCGGAGTAGTCGGGCTTCTGGAGGTAGGAATTTTGGGCACCCCCGGATGTTCTGCCAAAGCAGGTAAAGAAATTCCGCCAATCAACAATGTGCATAGCAACCAACTTGATTTTTGAGTCATTTCATGCTCCCTTCTCTTTTTAGCAAACTAAAATGTACCAAGTCGGCAGACAGCTATAAATGCTGCTGCCGACTCAAATCAACTCATGCTAGTGTTTATTGCAGAGTGATTACGTTAACACCTTGAGTGTTGAAACCACCGCCTTTTACGTGCAGGCTTACACGATCAAAAAAGGCATCTTGCTCAACTTTGCTGTTTTTAGTAGCTGCATTTACCACGTTCGCACCTTGAACGGAGTAATTTGCATCTTGCAATTGCAGATTCAGAGTTTTACCCACTACCGCTTGTTCTACATTGTCAAGGCTTTTCCCACCGGCATCTAAAACGTTAATACCTTGGACGTTAAAAACACCTTCTCTAATAGTCAGATGCGCTTGGTCTTCAATCAATGCCGATTGTGCAAATGAACCTGCAGCAAAAGCAGAAGCACTCAGACCCAAACCGGCCAATACGACAACAGCAGAAACAAATTTATTTTTCATGATATATATTCCTTAATAGACAGTTTTCATAAGCAGACCATTCATGCCAAACGGTTTATTTTGCATGCTTTAAACGGTCAGTTACAAAGGAGATTGTAAGACTCCCGACATTTAAGAAACCAACTGAGCCATACCAAATCACAACAACACCTATAAAGTATCATTTAATTCAATGTGTTCAATTGATTTCTTGAGTGAATTATAGAACAGTCTAAAAAAATTTCTATAACATAAATAATATTAATTTTCGTTATCAATATATGATATAGGAATTTTATTATATGGAGTTTTATATTCATAAGGCATGAACATTCTTCATCACGCCTCATGCATATTGAGTTGTAGTTTAATAACTAAATATTACTATTTAAAGTATTTTTATAAGGAACTCTTTAAAAAGTATGAGAATTTAAACTAAATTTAACATTATTTAATTTTACTTTTCTATTTTAAGACAAAAAAATATAAAAAAAAGAAAATATAACCATTAAATTATATTAGAGTTGATGCTCTTAATTTAATTACTTTATGGTTACATAATTTATTTTCCCATATTATGCTATTTCATCTGTTTGCAGCATTTTTATTACCTGTAAATCATTGTATATAAGAAATAATCATCTTTACCAAAATAAAAAATCATCTGTTATATTATTTCTTGGCACTAAAATCATTAATATATTTACATATAATTATTATTGCCATATTAATTATAAAGAAAGCCGTACAAGATTTTCTAACTTGCACGGCCCTGTATAGCCATCAATATAATGAATTCAAGAAAAACCGAAAAATCTTTTCATCAGCATATACGAAATAAAAAATTTACAAGACCACTAACCACCATATTTCCGTGTTACCTACATACTTAATATATAATGTGCCTCCACTTGCTCACTATAGCGTAACTCTTTGAAAGAACTTATAACATTTTCAATGCTCACAATCCATTCATTCCCAGCCATTTTTCCAAATCTTCCGCACTGATACCCCCTTTATTCTCAAAATCAAGTTTGTTGATTTGACGGCGTTTCCCATATTTAGCCAAAACAGGCGTGCCTGTTAAGTTATATTGCTGTTTGAATTCAGCCCAAGCAGGCTTGTCTTGATTTAACCGATGAACGTTGACAAAGTAGATTTTGTCTTGCAGTTTGCGGTCGCGGATATAATGTTTGAGCAACGGTTCGAATGCATTGCAATCCCCGCAACTTGGCCGCCCTATATAGGCATAAAACGTTTCTCCTTTGGCTACTTTAGCTTTGAAATTCTCAACAGTCAGGCTGTTCAGTTCGAAATAGATATCGGAATAAGTACTTTCCAACCTTTTCGTGTTTTCTGCGGAAAGTTTGACAGCAGTTTGCGCCTCGGCAAGCTGGTCGTGCAGAGTTTGGGTTTCATTGGCGGTGCTACCACAGGCAGCAAGCAATAAGGCAGATAAAATAAGGACGAAAGTTTTAAGTTTCATCGTCAGGCTCCTGTTGTTTGAAAGGCGGTCGGTTGTTTGAAACGGTTGGAATAAAAGATACTGTTTGATGTTGCTTTCAAATGATAAGGCCTTCTAAAATATACGCTTTTTCAGACGGCCTTTATCGTTTAATCAGATAAAAGTTGATTTAGCCCAACAATACACTTGCCTACCAATATTTTCAGACGGCCTATTCTTAGGCGGTTATCAACCATTCACTGATAACTGCTTTAATACTATTGTATCTGACCATATCGGCATCGCAGCCAACCTGCTTCCCCATAATCAAAAATTATTGGTCGGCTATTGCTCCACCGTCATCGGCTTCAAACGATATAAATAAGTCGTTTCCTTGCTGCGAGCAAAAGCCAACGGGTCATTAACATCAACAGCCTTGCTATGGGTAGGCTTGGTTTTCAGCACCTCCACCACCTCCAGAGAGGCCGTCTGAAAGCATTGTTCGAGAAAATCGGCAGCACGCAAATGCAGATGTTCGGCCAAATCCGACATTACCAACCATACTTCGCCATTTTCATGCAAATGTTCGCAAACGCCGTTTAAAAAGCCTTTCAGCATGGTGTTGTCGGGATCATAAAGGGCAGACTCAATGGCGGAAGTCGGCTTTGCCGGCAGCCACGGAGGGTTGCAAACAATCAAATCGGCACGACCCACGGGGAATAAATCGGCAGCTTCAATACAAACTTGCCGGTCAAACCCAAGCCGTTGCAGATTAGCTTGCACACAGACAATGGCACGCGAATTGGTATCGGTTGCGGTAATATCAGCAATACCGCGCTTGGCAAGCAACATGGCAATAATTCCGCTGCCGGTGCCGATATCGAAAGCCGTTTTACAATCCGGCGGCAACGGAGCCTGAGAGATTAAATCGAGATATTCTCCCCGTAACGGAGAAAATACACCGAAAGGCACATGAACAGTATTTTCCAAAGCAGGAATATAAACACCTTTTTTATGCCACTCGTGGGCACCGATAAAGCCGAGCAACTGATTCAACGGCAGCAAAAACGGCTGGTTGTTTTCTTCACCGTACACATCAAGCAACGCGGAATAAACATCGGGAGCCCGCGGCAGATTCAAGGTAAAACCTACGCCGATTTCCACCGCAAGCATGTTCAGAACACGGCTTTGCTGCGCTTGTTGCATGCGATAGATATGAAAGGCCGTCTGAATATCGGCTGCTTTATTGGAAGCAGGCCTACGCACACGTTTTTTCATGGCGGCCAAAACTTGCTTGGCGTTGTGAAAATCGCCGTTCCATACACTGGCAATGTGCGCGTGGGCATTTTTAAGTATCTCGGCCGCACCGGTTTCATTCAGATAAACGGCTTGTTTTGGAGGCTTTTGCGAGCTTTCGTTACGCCATTCGATTCGGGCGGCGCTGTCTGTAGGTATCAGATGACGCATAGTCGGTAGAAAGTATTAAAGTGGCAGCAGTTTACTATATTTATTTCTGAAAAGGTTTCAGACGGCCTTTTCTTCCTCACTCAAACCGAAACACTGCGCCATACAGCCTGCAAATTTAATCCCTCTGTATCTATCTAAAAACCTCAAATGATTTATCGACATAGCACCCTCCTTATTATTTGGACTTAACGCATATTTTGCTATCAGGTTCGGAGGCCGTATTCCTCAAACAAACACCGCAATCAATTTCCAACTTGTCAATCCCATCCGATTTCCCTATAATACGCGCCTTATTCGGAATGTAGCGCAGCCCGGTAGCGCACTTCGTTCGGGACGAAGGGGTCGGAGGTTCGAATCCTCTCATTCCGACCAAATATTTCAGGCAGCTTGGCTCAAACAAGCTGCCTGATTCTATTTCCAGCAAATGCCGTCTGAAAACCTTTTTGAAACAATAACCATAAAACATGCAGTCCTGTTGATTTACCGTTAGGAAAATCTTAAAAATTACCTTACAATACCTCTTCTCCTGCGAAACAACCATTCATTTAAAGTAAAGACCACGCTATGCGATATGCCAAAATTCTCGGAACAGGTAGCTATTTACCCGCAAACCGCGTCAGCAATGATGACTTAGCCAAAAAAGTGGACACATCGGACGAGTGGATTACTACCCGCACCGGCATTAAGTTCCGCCACATTGCAGACGATGGCGAGAAAACCAGCGACCTGGGCGCAGAAGCCGCCCGCCGTGCATTGGCAGACGCAGGCATCGGTGCGGAAGAAATCGACTTGATTATTGTGGCCACCTCCACACCGGATATGCAGTTCCCTTCCACCGCTACCATTATTCAAAGAAAACTCGGCATCGCAGGCACAAGCTGCCCCGCATTCGACGTACAAGCGGTGTGCGCAGGGTTTATGTATGCATTGTCAACGGCCAACGCCTATATTAAAAGCGGCATGGCTGAAAAAGTGCTGGTTATCGGTGCGGAAATTTTCAGCCGCATTTTGGATTGGAACGACCGCACCACTTGCGTTCTATTCGGTGACGGCGCAGGAGCAGCAGTACTCGGTGCAGCCGGCGAACCGGGTATTATCCACAGCAAATTACAAGCCAACGGCGATTATATCGATCTTCTAAACACACCCGGTCAAATTGCCAACGGACAGATTTGCGGTACGCCGTTTCTAAAAATGGACGGCCCCGGCGTATTCAAATTTGCCGTTAAAATGCTGGCAAAAGTAGCCGACGATGTTATTACCGAAGCCGGCTACACCGCCGAACAAATTGATTGGATTGTGCCGCATCAAGCCAACAAACGCATTATTGAAAGCACGGCCAAACATCTCGGCCTGAGCATGGATAAAGTCATACTGACCGTTCAAGAACACGGCAACACATCCGCCGCATCCATTCCTTTAGCCTTGGATAACGGTATTAAAAGCGGGCAGATCAAACGCGGACAGCACCTGCTGTTGGAAGGTATCGGCGGTGGTTTTGCGTGGGGGGCAGTATTATTAAAATACTGACCGTTTACATAGGAGCACTCAGGAGTACTTCTTTAAGACGGCTACACGGAAACCGAGGAATATACTCCTGATTGAAATAAATAATTTTAAAGATAAAAATGAATAAACAAACACATTACGGCACGGTAACCCACTGGTTCAGGGAACTTCAACGCGGATCCATTCTATCCGACGATCACGGCGGACAGCGTATCTATATAGACGCACGTTCGCTGAGTTTGGATTATCTGCTTCCTGCCAGCGGCGACCGGATCAGCTTCGATCTTTTCTACGACGAAAAAAACCGCCTGTGTGCAAAATCCGTCGCATTGCTGCCTCCTCTAGTGGAAAACGAACGAACCGAAGTATCTCTGGCCGAATGGGATTTTCAACAAAACGGCGGTTACGGCATCCACAACATTCAGAAAACCACTCCGATATTTATACTCGGGCAGTTTCTAAATGATCAAACCCGTGTTCCCGAAGAAGGGGAAACTCTGGAAGGCCGGCTCGTCAAGCACAGCAACGGCCAATGGTTGATGACCGAAATCGACATTATTGAAAAAGAACCTGCAAGCCTGGAAGTACCCCCCGAAATCATGCTACCGCCGGAAACACTTCCTACCGTTGCTTCTCCATCGGAAACCCAACCGGAACACCCGATCAAACCTGCTTACAGTGCAGCCAAACCCTTGCCTCACAACAAAGTGCTGAGTGGGCATATTGTCAGTTGGGACGATGAAAAGGGTTACGGCTTCATCCACGCCGACGAACGCGGCCAAGCCGTTTTCTTCCATATTTCCGCCTTCCATTACTCTACCCACCGCCCTCAAGTGGGCCAGCCGGTCAGCTTTTATTGCAACCGGCCCATAGGCGGCGAACCGCAAAAAGCGATTAAAGTGGTTTTAAGAGGGCATGAAGCATCCTTATTCTCCGACCGCCCCTACGATTCCCACGGCTTTAATTTAAATATGAAAAAATTGTTGTGCTTCGGTGCTCCCGGCACGGCCTATCTGCTGGCGGTTGCCTTCTTTTCCGTTAAACTGGCCATTGTTTATCTATTGGCCAGCATCGCAGCATTTTGGCTTTACCGTAACGACAAACAAACTGCCGTTACCCAATCCCAAAAACCGGACAGCGGCTATATCGGCCGTATACCGGAACAAAAACTGCACCAAATCGGCTTAATCGGCGGCTGGCCGGGAGCTTTGCTGGCCCGCGCCTTATTCAACCATAAAACCCGTAAAACTTCTTTTATCCGCATATTTTGGGTGGTGGCCGTCTTAAATATTGCCATCACCTACGCCATACTGATACATTACACCGATAATCCGATTGCTTCATTTTTGAAAAATTAAAGGAATATCATGTCTTTTGCATTCTTCTTTCCCGGCCAAGGCTCGCAAAGTCTCGGCATGATGAACGGCTTTGCAGGCAATGCTACCGTGAAAGCCACATTTGACGAAGCATCTGCTGCCCTCGGCCAAGATTTATGGGCGATGATAAACGGAGAAGATACCGCTCCCATTAATGAAACCGTCAATACCCAACCTTTGATGCTGGCTGCTGGCGTTGCCGCTTACCGTGCCTATTTGGAAGCCGGCGGCAAAACACCCTCTGTGGTTGCGGGCCACAGCTTGGGCGAATACACCGCGCTGGTTGCAGCGGGTGCGTTGGAGTTCGCCGATGCCGTCAAACTCGTCCGCCTGCGTGCCGAGTTGATGCAAAATGCCGTACCGCAAGGAGAAGGTGCAATGGCAGCGATTTTAGGCTTGGATGATGATGTCGTACGCCAAGTCTGTACCGATGCTGCACAAGGCGAAGTAGTAGAAGCGGTTAATTTCAACTCTCCCGGGCAAGTGGTCATCGCCGGCGGCATTGCCGCTGTGGAACGTGCCATGAATCTGGCAAAAGAACAAGGAGCCAAACGCGCCCTGCCCCTTCCCGTGTCGGTGCCGTCGCATTGCAGCCTGATGAAACCTGCTGCTGAAAAATTGGCCGAAGCACTGAAAAACGTAACTGTCAAACAACCGCAAATCCGCGTAATCCATAATGCAGACGTTGCCGCTTACGACAATGCCGACCAAATCAAAGATGCATTGGTCCGCCAACTCTACAGCCCTGTGCGTTGGACAGAAACAGTCAACGCCTTGGTTTCAGACGGCATTACCCAATCTGCCGAATGCGGGCCCGGCAAGGTATTGGCCGGATTGGCCAAACGCATCAACAAAGAGGCATCATGTACAGCCTTAACCGATGCTGCGCAGGTTGAAGCGTTTATCGCCGCACACAACAATTGATCGGTTAAACTTTCAGACGGCCTCTCCCTAACAGAGGCCGTCTGAAAATTATATCTGTAATCGAAAAAACAACTGCCGTCCATGATTGCCGTCTTTTTCAAACAACATTTCTACGTACCCACATGCTTTTTCAGACGGCCTCATAAACAATCCTCCCGGTCAATGTCGACCATGTCAGAAACAGCACACTTTTCCGTCTATCATAGACAATTAGATAAACTGCTCCAATTATGGTATAAGGCCGTCTGAAACTAACTGAAAAAAGGAAATACTAATGAGTTCACAAGATTTAAGCGGCAAAGTCGCTTTAGTTACCGGTGCATCACGCGGTATCGGTGCGGCCATCGCCGACACTTTAGCCGCCGCAGGAGCAAAAGTGATTGGTACGGCCACTTCTGAAAACGGCGCAAACGCCATCAGCGAACGCTTGGCAAAATGGAACGGTAAAGGCCGTGCTTTAAATGCAACCGAAGAAGGCAGCATTGAAACCCTGATTGCAGAAATCGAAAAAGAATTCGGCAAACTGGATATTCTGGTGAACAATGCCGGCATTACCCGCGACAACTTGTTGATGCGCATGAAAGAAGAAGAGTGGGATGAAATCATGCAAGTCAATTTGAAATCCGTATTCCGTGCCAGTAAAGCCGTTTTACGCGGCATGATGAAACAGCGCAGCGGCCGCGTGATCAATATCACTTCCGTGGTAGGTGCCATGGGCAACGCCGGCCAAACCAACTACGCCGCAGCCAAAGCCGGCTTAATCGGTTTCTCCAAATCTATGGCCCGTGAAGTCGGCAGCCGCGGCATCACGGTAAACTGTGTCGCTCCCGGCTTTATCGATACCGACATGACCCGCGCCCTGCCCGAAGAACAGCGTGCAATGTTTACAGCCCAAACCTCACTGGGCCGTTTTGGTGAAGCACAGGATATCGCCGATGCGGTATTGTTCTTGGCCAGCGACCAAGCCAAATACATCACCGGGCAAACCCTGCATGTAAACGGCGGTATGCTGATGCCTTAACCATGTCGAAATAGGCAAGAGGCCGTCTGAAAAATTTTCAGGCGGCCTCTTGTTTCAGACAAATCAATTTTAAGATAAAACCCGTTATAATTTGGGTTTGACCTGATTACAAACTAAAATTTCCCTTCCCTGCCCTCTAACTGACACTGGCTCACCATGCACACCATTTCCCTCGCTCCTATCGTTATCGTGCTACTGGTTGCGGTTATTGCCGTTATAATCTGCCGCAAATTCAACATTCCTTCCATGCTCGGCTATTTATTATCAGGTTTTCTGGCTGGCCCCAGCGTACTCCATCTGATTCCGAAAAGCGAGGCGACCGACTATTTGGGTGAAATCGGTATTGTATTCCTGATGTTCAGCATCGGTTTGGAATTCTCCCTACCCAAACTCAAAGCCATGAGACGCTTGGTGTTCGGTTTGGGCGGCATGCAAGTTGTGATCACCATCTTGGCAGTTATCGGTATTTTATTGGCAAGCGGCACTAAATTTAACTGGGCTTTTGCCGTTGCCGGCGCGTTGACCATGTCTTCCACCGCCATTGTCAGCCGTATTCTTTCCGAAAAAACCGAATTGGGCCAATCTCACGGCCAAATGGCAATGGGCGTATTGTTGATGCAAGACATCGCCGTGGTTCCGCTCATGATTCTTTTGCCTGCTCTTGCCGGCGGCAACAGCGGCAACCTGTGGCTGGAACTGGGTTTGGCCGCCTTAAAAATGATAGCAACCCTCGGCGTATTGTTCTTTGTCGGCAGCCGCATTATGACCCCGTGGTTCCGCATGGTTGCCAAACGCAAATCATCCGAACTCTTCATGATTAACGTATTGCTCGTTACTTTGGGTGTGGCCTACCTGACCGAACTAGAAGGTCTTTCGTTGGCTCTCGGTGCATTTGTGGCAGGCATGCTGCTTTCGGAAACAGAATACCGCTTCCAAGTGGAAGACGATATCCGTCCGTTTCGCGATATCCTGCTCGGTTTTTTCTTTATCACCGTCGGCATGAAACTGGATATTCAAGCCTTGGTTGACGGCTGGCAGCTTGTATTCATATTACTCGGCATTTTGATTGCCCTCAAAGCGTTAATTATCTTTCTGATTGCCTACCGTATGCGCTATACCGTCGGCGACAGTATGAAAACCGCTTTCTATCTGGCACAAGGCGGGGAATTTGGTTTTGTTATGCTGGCGGTTTCTAGCAAAATCGATATGGTTTCCACTGAATTGGAGCAAGCAGCCACCGCCGCCATCTTGCTTTCCATGATTATTGCACCGTTTATTTTGAATGGCAGCGACAAGCTCGTGAATAAATTGGTGAAATCGAATTGGGACATGAAAGCCGTCGACCTGCAAAACATGTTAATCGCCACCATGAGCAAATCCGACCATGTGTTGATTATCGGCTATGGACGCGGCGGACAAACTATAGGCCGTATTCTCGCCCAAGACAACATCCCCTATTACGCGCTTGATTTGGATGCCGAGCGCGTACAAATTGCCCGAAGCGCGGGTGAGCCGGTTTCTTTCGGCGATGCCAAACGGCGCGAAGTACTCGAAGCCGCCGGTCTCAGCCGTGCAAAAATGGTCGTTATCACGCTCAACAACATGCTCGAAACCCAACATGTACTCGATAATATTATGAGGCTTCACCCCACCATGCCCGTGCACGTACGTGCCGTTAGCGACGATTACCTGCAAGTTTTCACCCACATGGGAGCGGAAGAAGCAGTATCCGACACCAAAGAAACCAGCCTCGCACTCGCCTCATATGCGATGTTGGGTGCAGGATTATCGTATCAACATGTTCATCAAACCATCATGAACATCCGCCGCAGCCGCTATGCCATACTGGAAGATTTGTTTGTCGGCAGTGATGACGAATCCGGTTTCTACGACGAAAGCAACAGCATCAGCCGTTATGCATTTACCCTTACCGACGAAGCCTATGCCATCGGTAAAAACACGAACGAGCTTCCACTCAAGCATCTCAATATAAAACTGTTGTTTGTGCGCCGCCATACTCACCGTATTGAAGAATTTGATGAAAACTTCTGCTTGGAAGCAAACGATATTCTGGTTGTAGCAGGGAAAAAAGATAAAATAATTTCCTTTGAAAACTGGTCATTACAAGGAAACCAATAAAACCTTAAAAAAAACCGCTTGCATCAATTATCAAGTTTTGGTTTAATTACGTTCTTACAGCGACACGGGTGATTAGCTCAGTTGGTAGAGCGTCTGCCTTACAAGCAGAATGTCGGCGGTTCGACTCCGTCATCACCCACCAAGTTTCTTGTGCGGAGTGGTAGTTCAGTTGGTTAGAATACCGGCCTGTCACGCCGGGGGTCGCGGGTTCGAGCCCCGTCCACTCCGCCAACTCAAATAAAAAAGCACCAATAATTTCGGTGCTTTTTTTACTTCAAATGCCTGCTTCTATCTTAAATAAAACGTCCGTCCTTATAGATATAAATGGAAGCCGTTTGAAAACAATAAAAGCCCAAACAACCATAAGCTCAGGCTTTTATTACTATTTTTGATGATATTCCTTTCTATACTATTCCAATACCACCTCTACGCGGCGGGCCTCGACCTTATTACCGCTGCCTTTTGCATTCTCAGGTTTACGCAATTCAATCTGAGATTCAGGTACACCTAAAGCCAAAAGCGCATCGCGCACAGAAAAAGCACGCTGCTTAGACAACTCTTCATTTTTCGCTTTATTACCGGTTGAATCATGAAAACCCGATACAATCGCTTTCTTGCCCTCACGCACACCGGCCAGCACATCTTTCAAAGCATCATCCGCACCTTGTGCCAAATCTGCTTTACCGGTTGCAAAATAAAACTTCACGATACCATTCTCAACAATCACTTTGGCATCGCTATCAACCTTATTTCGCATTTCGGATTCGGCAGCCAATACCACTTCGGCCGGACTGCTTGCCTCAACTTCCGCAAAAGCTGCTGCCGTTTGTTCAGCCGAAGGTTCTACCATTTCAACTGATGCTGCCTGGTCAGATTCCACTTTTACTACTTCAGTTTCACCACCAACAGGCTTTGCCTCTGGATCCCATGCAGCAAAAAACAATACGCCCACAGTAGCCAAAGCAGCAGCCGTACCGGCTACCCATAGTCCCAAACGTTGCTCTTTATTTTCGTTATCCGACATCCTAAATTCTCTCCTATCTAAGTAAACAAATCATATTAAACAACATTTAAAATCTTTTTCATTATACCCAACTTAACAGCAGATACAACAGACAAGCCCTATTCAACTACCTGACAAAACAGTAGAATAACGCACTTAATTTCTGCTAACGATACCAACAAATTTACCATGCTTACCTTCCAACAAATTATCTTTAAATTACAGAATTTCTGGGCCGAACGCGGCTGCACCATCATCCAACCTTTCGACATGGAAGTCGGCGCCGGCACCAGCCATCCCGCCACCTGTCTGCGCGCACTCGGCCCCGAGCCGTGGTATGCCGCTTATGTCCAACCCAGCCGCCGCCCCAAAGACGGCCGCTACGGCGACAACCCCAACCGCCTGCAACACTACTACCAATTTCAGGTGGCCTTAAAACCCGCCCCTGCCGACATTCAAGAACAATACCTCGATTCGCTGCGCGAGCTGGGCATCGACCCGAAAGTACACGACATCCGTTTTGTAGAAGACGACTGGGAAAACCCCACCCTCGGCGCATGGGGCTTGGGCTGGGAAGTGTGGCTCAACGGCATGGAAGTCACCCAATTTACCTATTTCCAACAAGTCGGCGGCATCGACTGCACACCTGTTTTGGGCGAAATCACTTACGGCATCGAACGCCTCGCCATGTATCTGCAAGGCGTAGAAAACGTGTATGACTTGGTGTGGTCGAAAACCCCCGACGGCCAAACCGTTACCTACGGCGACGTGTACCACCAAAACGAAGTGGAACAATCCACCTACAACTTTGAATATTCCGATGCCGAATGGCTGTTGAAGCAATTTAACGACTACGAAGCCCAAGCCAAACGCCTGCTGGAAGTAGAAGACACTTCACTCGCCCTGCCCGCTTACGAACTGGTGCTCAAAGCCGGCCACACCTTCAACCTGCTCGACGCACGCGGCGCCATTTCCGTCACCGAACGCGCCACCTATATCGGCCGCATCCGCACCTTAAGCCGGATTGTGGCGCAGAAGTTTGTGGAGAGCCGGGAGAAGTTGGGATTTCCGTTGATTAGGGATAAAGCAGCTTAAAACAGGCTTTAAGACTATGAATAAAGTACCTTTTGATTTGAAACCAAATGACATTATTAAACGTTCAGAATTACATGATAAGTTTGGTGGAAGTCGCCAAAGTGGCATTTCTCCATCTTTAAAGTCTAATAGTGTTTTTATTTTCACCAACCCCGAACATGGTGAAGAGCATGGTTACTATGACAGCTGGGATAAAAATGGCCAAGTATTTCATTATTCAGGCGAAGGTCAAACTGGCGACCAAGAAATGAAACGTGGCAATAAAGCCATTTTTCAACACAAAAACGATAATCGTGCTTTATATGTTTTTCAGCACACTGAAAAAACTGGCTATGTTCGTTATATTGGTGAGTTTCAAATTGACGAGCTAAAACCTTATTCGGTCAAACAAGAACATAGCACCAACAATGGCCCCAAACGAAATGTGTTCATATTTCATTTAAACAAACTGAAATAATTTCAGACGGCCTAAAGCAAAAAATTAAAATTGAAAGCATTCCAAATGACCCAAACCCTGTTAATCGAACTCCTCACCGAAGAGCTCCCCCCCAAAGCCCTGAACAACTTGGGCAACAGCCTTGCCGCTTCCATTGTAGAAGGCTTGGAAAAAGCGCAATTAATCGAAGGTGCTGCCGAATACACCGCCTATGCCTCGCCCCGCCGCCTTGCCGTGCAGGTTAAAAACGTCAAAGCCGTTCAAGCCGACCAAGAGGTGATGAAAAAAGGCCCGGCGGTCGCCAATGCCATGAAAGACGGCACACCCACCAAAGCATTGGAAGGCTTTGCCCGCTCTTGCGGTGCCAATATTGCCGACTTAAAAATCGTTCACGACGGCAAGCAAGACGTTTACGCATACGAATTCACCCAACAAGGCAAAAGCCTGCCTGAATTGCTGGAAGACATTCTCGCCCAAGCCGTGAAAAAACTGCCGATTCCTAAAGTGATGCGTTGGGGCAGCAGCACGCACACCTTCGTGCGCCCGGTTCACGGTTTAATCGTGATGCACGGCGCAGATACCGTTGCCGCTTCCGTATTGGGATTGGAAAGCCAACGTCAAACTTCAGGGCACCGTTTCCTTTCAGACGGCCTGTTCGACATTACCCACGCCGACCGTTACGCCGAGCAAATGCGCGAACAGGGCAAAGTGATTGCATCGTTTGCCGAACGCAAAGCAGCCATTCAAGTAGCCTTAAACCAACAGGCAGGCCGTCTGAACGCCACGGTTGCCGCCGACGAAGCCTTGCTCGACGAAGTCACCGCGCTGGTGGAATGGCCGGTGGTATTGGAGGCCGGTTTTGAAGAACACTTCCTCGCCGTGCCGCAGGAATGCCTGATTCTTACCATGCAGCAAAACCAAAAATACTTCCCGCTGCTCGATCAAAACGGCAGGCTGATGAACCGCTTCCTGCTCGTTTCCAACCTGCAAACCGAAGACCCGAGCCACATCATTCACGGCAACGAACGCGTATTGCGCGCCCGCCTGTCTGATGCCGAATTTTTCTACAAACAAGACCAAAAAGCCTCGCTCGAAAGCCGTCTGCCCAAACTGGCCAACGTGGTTTACCACAACAAAATCGGTTCGCAAGCCGAACGTATCGAGCGTTTGCAAAGCCTGGCCGCACACATTGCCGCACAATTGGGAGCCGACAAAGCCACGGCAGAACGCGCAGCCCGCTTGGCCAAAGCCGACCTCGTTACCGAAATGGTCGGCGAATTTCCCGAACTGCAAGGCACCATGGGCAAATACTACGCCCAACTTGACGGCGAAAGCCCGGAAATTGCCGATGCCGTCGAACAACATTACCAACCCCGATTTGCCGGCGACAAGCTACCTGAAAGCCCGATTGCCACCGCCGTCGCCTTGGCCGACAAACTGGAAACCCTGGTCGGCATTTGGGGCATCGGCCTGATTCCTACCGGCGACAAAGACCCCTATGCCCTGCGCCGCTCCGCACTTGGCGTATTGCGTATGCTGATGGGTAACGATCTCGACATCAACGATCTGCTTCAGACGGCCTACAACAGCTTCCCGCAAGGCAAACTCGCCGACAACACCGTTGCCGAAGTTGCCGACTTCATGCAGGCACGTTTGGCCGTGTTGCTGCAAAACGATTACCCGCAAGACATCGTTGCAGCCGTATTGGCCAAAAAACCGAGCCGTTTAAACGACTTGGCTGCCAAGCTGCAAGCCGTAGCCGCGTTCAAACAACTGCCCGAAGCAGCCGCCCTTGCCGCCGCCAACAAGCGCGTACAAAACCTGTTGAAAAAAGCCGATGCCGAATTAGGCGCAGTAAACGAAAGCCTGCTGCAACAAAACGAAGAACAAGCCCTGTTTGCTGCTGCAAAAGATTTGCAGCCGAAAATCAAAGCCGCCTTGGCTGCCCAAGATTTTCAGACGGCCTTATCCGCTTTGGCTTCGGTGAAACCGCAAGTAGATGCCTTCTTCGACAATGTAATGGTAATGGCCGACGATGCCGCGGTAAAACAAAACCGCCTCAACCTTCTGAATAAATTGGCAGATTTGATGAATGCCGTAGCAGATATTGCTTTATTGGGAGAATAGCCCGATTCAGCCAGACAAACAGGCCGTCTGAAATCCATTTTTCAGACGGCCTGTTTGTCTATTAGTGTCTATATTTTTGATACAATACCGAATCTATATCATCTTGCGGCCTGCAGGCCGTCTGAAAACAAAGCTCGCCATGTACGACCATATCAGCTTCCATACCGCGGAAAACTATCCGACCGACCTGCCTAAAACCCATGCCGCCCACCATATCGGCTATTACTATGCATGGGCCGTTTCGCAAAATCTGCACAGCCCCGAAGCCGAAACATTGCCTCAGTTTGACAAGCTGCAAAACGGTACCGTTTCCGGTGCAGAATTCGTACTGAAGCAACTAAAAGGCGGTATCGATAAAACCTGCTTCAACGACTTAGGCAACCGCTTCACCCAGTATTACTACGACGATGAAGATGAAGGCTATGGGAACTTTATGACCGATTATTTTCAAACATTGGGCATCGAAAGTGAAAACGAATTCTATCGCACTCAAGATAATCGGCAAAATCAAAGCCTTCTGAATCAAACTTTTCAGACGGCCTTTGACAAATGGCTGGACAGCTTAAAACCGTAATCCCTCGACTCAAATCAAAGGGCATACTTACTATTACGAACTCGATAAAAACGGAAATAAAATGGCTATATTGGTTACAGGAGGAGCGGGCTTTATCGGTTCGCACACCGTTGTATCGCTCGGAGAAGCAGGATACGACATCGTGATCATCGATAATCTTTGCAATTCTTCCCCCAACATCCTTCCGCGCCTTGAACAAATGATTGGAAAGAATATCCCTTTTTATCACGGCGATATTCGCAACAGAGAACTACTGCAACAAATATTTGCCGCCCACTCTATTGAAGCAGTAATACATTTTGCAGGATTAAAAGCCGTAGGCGAAAGCGTAGAACAGCCTCTCAAATACTATAACAACAACGTTTACGGTAGTTTGGTACTCATCGAAGAAATGAGCAAAGCTGGCGTTTTTAACATCATTTTCAGCTCTTCCGCAACCGTTTACGGCACACCTCCTCGCATACCGGTTACCGAAGACATGCCGACTGGTTTAACCGCCAATCCATACGGCCAAACCAAGCATATAGTAGAAAATATCTTGAAAGATACTGCTGCTGCCGATACCCGTTGGAGTGCCATTATATTGCGCTACTTCAACCCAATCGGCGCACATGAAAGCGGCAGAATCGGCGAGAGCCCGCATGGAATCCCCAATAATCTTCTGCCCTATATCTGCCAAGTAGCTTCAGGGAAAATCGAACAACTCAAAGTATTCGGCAGCGATTACCCTACCCCCGACGGCACGGGAATCCGCGACTACATCCATGTTGTCGACTTGGCAGAGGGCCATCTGAAAGCCATGCAAGTCAAACAAAACCAACCCGGCCTTCATATTTACAATTTAGGCACAGGAAAAGGGCATTCAGTATTAGAAATAGTTAAAACTTTTGAAGAAACAACGGGTATAACCATCCCTTACACCCTATGCCCAAGACGGGACGGCGATATTGCCGAATATTATGCGGACACAAAAAAAGCCAATCTTGAATTAGAGTGGAGTGCCCAGCGGAGTTTGCAAACCATTATGCGGGATGCCTGGCTTTGGCAATGCAGCAATCCTCACGGATATGCCGATTAAGCATTCTTCTTTATTCACCTTTTTTGCCGACATGCTCTTCATAACAGCTTACTGCGCCATCGTTAAAATACATCTAAATATACCAAGAGAATCCGAGATTTCATTATGCTAACAAATTACGTTATCAGTATTAAAACTGCTATAGAACGCAGACGGCATCTTCAACAACAATTTACCCAACAAAATATTCCTTTTACTTTTTTCGATGCCTTAACTCCTTCTGAAACGTTAGATCAAGCCATCCGCCAGC
Organism: Neisseria animaloris; assembly: GCF_900637855.1. Classification (NCBI taxonomy): domain Bacteria; kingdom Pseudomonadati; phylum Pseudomonadota; class Betaproteobacteria; order Neisseriales; family Neisseriaceae; genus Neisseria; species Neisseria animaloris. The sequence continues at coordinate 2,014,944 of NZ_LR134440.1, read as the reverse complement.
ACCTTCCCAATCTGGCACATGCCGATCATTTGACCTCTGGTGAAAAAGCGTGCTTCATGAGCCATGTTTTATTATGGCAAAAATGCATTGATGAAAATCTGCCATATATTGCCGTTTACGAAGATGATGTTTTGTTAGGAGAAAATGCCGCTTGTTTTTTGCGCGATGCAAGCTGGCTGGATAAGCGTTTTTCTTCAGAACATACTTTCATCGTGCGCCTTGAAACTTCTTTATTGCCTTCGGTGTATTATCCCTGCCCGGCAGTATTACCGTATGTAAACCGACATTTTTCCTTACTCGGAAGCACGCAGTGGGGGACTGCAGGATATATTATTTCGTTTAAAGCAGCACAATTACTCCTTCAAGTATTGCCCACCTTTACCGACGAAGAACTCAAGGCAATCGATATCTTGATGTTCGGCACACTCATACTCCGCCCCGATTTATTAATCTGCCAAATGGAACCGGCCTTGTGTATACAAGAAGACAAATATAATGAAAAAATCACTCTGCACAGCCAACTGGAACAAGACCGCAAAGAAAAACACATTGCCTTACATGCAGAACCTCCCGTTCCAGCACCGCCGAAAAAATCATGGAAACAGCGTTTAATTCATGCTTTAACAAAAATCGGCCGCGAACGTGAAAAATATCGGCAACGGATTATTGACGAATATATCGCTGAGTGCGGGGATATACTCAAGCAACATGAAGATAGCCGGAAAAAAATCGTCCCATTCCAATAAATAAAAGGCTTGCTCATTCCTTTTAAATAGATAGAAACTAAAAAATAATGCATTTATTCAAAAAATTGATCGTTTTACTTTGCGGACGTAAAAAGCCTTGTCGGAATTTCGACTTCAAAAACGTCTCTTCGATCCTTATCCGTCCTTTCGGCTATGCATTGGGAGACGCGATGATTCATCTTGCCTACGCCCGCCAATTAAAATCAATATATCCCCATGCCCGCCTCGGTGTGTTAGTAGGCCGAAACCGCGATATTTTCGCCCAAAGCCCTTTGTTTGACGAACTCGTTGACGATTCATTCGCGAGCTATTGGCGCAACCGTAAAAAATGGCAACTGATGTTGGATCTTTGTGAAACATTCAACACTCCGAATCTAATTGCCGACGCTGTTTTGGCTCCCGAAACTGTGATGATTTTTTCCAAACAAAACAAAAAACACTATAATTTGGACAATATCTCCAATTACGATTTCCGTTGCCCGTTTAATCCCAACAGCCACGTTATTGAACATTTATGCACATCCAAATTTGCTGAATATTTCGATATTTCGCAAGTAAAACCCGAATTATCGGTTTCACAAAGTGAAATCGATAAAATTATGGCTTTTTGGCAACCTGATACAGCCGCAAGCAAGAGTACGATTAAAATTTTAGTTGCTCCTCAAGGCAGTTTTAAAGCAGGCAAATATATTCCCGAAGAAGAACTTGCAGCCCTATTAAACCGATGCAACAAAGAATATCTGCAACATGTCCGATTTATCATGTGCCGTACCACTAACAGCGAAGCATATTTCAATCGGTTAAAAAGCCTGTGTAATTCGAATGTAGCCATTTCCTTGTCTCCTCCCACCCGCTTAGGGCAATATCTGGCGTTGGCAGCATCGGCAGACATCGTTATCGGCGTAGACAGTGGTACAGTCCACTTGGCATGTGCCCTAAAAAAACCTTTATTAAGTTTTTATGCTAACCACAACTTGCACTTATGGCACCCGCTCCCCCACGAAGGCGTACCCCATTTGATGGTTGTTGCGCCATCGGAAGATAAAAATTCTAAGGAAACTCGCAATTTCCCGTTGGAACAAGCTGCCGATTGGTTAAATACACAAATCAAAGCACACTTAGCCTAATAATACGATCATTTATTTTCCATAAGGCCGTCTGAAAACAACGGCTAAGGAATATTTAAGCATGAAACCAAAATTATCTAAGCAACTCGTTATCCGTTTGTTTGGGCAAAAGAAACCTTGCCCAGATTTTAATTTCAAACAGGTGGAATCGATTCTGATCCGCCCCTTGGGTGATGCGGTAGGCGATGCCGTAATCAATCTTGCCTATGCTCGGCAACTAAAAGATATGTATCCGAATTTAAAACTCGGCATATTGGTTACTGATAGGAACAAAGATATTTTTGCCCATTCCGATTTAATAGACGAACTCATCGAAAAAAAGCCTGCCAACTATTTGAAGCACCGTAAAAAATGGCAGTTGATGCTGGACTTTGAAGAGCAACTGGACAGCCGCAGCATTATCGCTGCGTCTGTATTGTCTCCCGATGCTGTCATGATTTTCAAAAAACGCGACCGCAAATATTACAGCATGCAAAACATCCGCAACTACGACTTCTACTGCCCTTACAATCCGGACAACCATGTATCCGAGCACTTATGCACTTCCAAATTTGCAGAATATTTCACAACTCCTCAACCACATTCATATCTGTCTATTCCCGAAGCAGAACAAAATCAGGTTGTTCCATATTGGCAGGAAAACGGTTCCCGCAAAGTCAGGATATATATTGCACCGCAAGGAAGTGTCAAATTCAAGCGTCTACCTGAAAACGAATTGGCTGAACTTTTAAACAAATGCGATAAATCGCTGTTGCCTAAAGTACAATTCGTAATGTGCAATTCAAAAAACAGCGAAGAGTATTTCGCCCGTTTGAAATCGCTATGCGATCACGATATCCCTTTGATTTTATCGCCCAAGACTTCATTACCCCAATATGTTGCCCTTACCGCTTCTTCAGATATTGTTATTGGTGTCGACAGCGGCACCGTTCATCTTGCCTGCGCACTAAGCAAACCTTTACTGAGCTTTTACACCAGCCATAATATCCACTCGTGGAGTCCTCTACATAATGAAGGCGTTCCTCATTTGATGGTGGTAGCGGAATCCGGTATGAGAAAGTCAGAAGATGAATTGGCAAGTTGGACGGCAAGAGAAAAATTTCCTCTGGATAACGCTACACAATGGCTGAATGCACAAATCAGCGAACAAATTGCTAAACATCCTGTTCAAACGTCCCAACCAACTACAACATAATATCAGGCCGTCTGAAAGACCCTTATGCCTCAAAATATCGCCATCAGCATCAACCGTTTCAACCGCGGCGGCGGCATGGAAAGCTACACCTTCGATATCGTCCGCGTGCTGGCCGCACAAAACATACCGGTGCGCGTTTACGCTTCGAGGTTCGACACTTCCCTGCCCGAATACGCGCAAATCGACGCGCAAACCGTCAACCAAAAGCGCATTCCCAAAAAACTGCGTCCGTTTTTCTTTTCGCACCAGTTGCAAAAAATGCGCCGAAGCGGTGAACGGCTGATCGCCTGCAATCCCAGCGACCACGCCGATATTTTCGTCTGCGGCGGCACGCATCTGGGCTATTTGCGCGGTATGCAGCAGCAAGCCACTCTGCTCGACAAACTCACCATCCGCCGCAACCGCACCAATTACCGCACCGCCAAATCCATCATGGCGCATTCCGCTTTAATGCAGCGCGAACTGATCGAACTCTACGGCGTGAACCCGAACAAAATCCGCGTAGTGTATCCGCCCGCCGACACCCAACGCTTCTTCCCCGTACCCGAAGAAACCACCAACCTCCGCCGCAAATACGGCTTTGGCGAAGACGAAACCGTGTTCCTCTTCCCCTCCACCGGCCACAAACGCAAAGGCTTGGAAATGCTGGCAAACTTTTTCGAGCACACCCGTTTGCCGGTAAAACTTGCCGTGGCCGGTTCGCCGCTGCCTCGCCCAATGAACAATGTGGTGGAACTCGGCTTCTGCAAAAACATGCCCGAACTTTACCGCGCCGCTGATTTCACCATCATGGCCTCGTTGTACGAACCTTTCGGCTTGGTGGGTGTAGAATCGGTGTTGAGCGGCACGCGCGTGGTGTTGGCCGACAACATGGCCTGCACGGAAGTGATGAACGACCGTGCCGGATTTTTCTTTTCGCGCACACGCCCCGAAACGCTGGCACAAGCCGTGGAACAAGCCGTCGCCCTCAAACAGAGCGGCACGCACAAACTGGCCGACCCGCAACAGGCATTAACTTACAACCCTTCTTTAGAACAGCACATTACCGAGCTTCAAGCCATGCTTGAGGCCGTCTGAAAAAGGTATCCGAACCATGAAACTGATTATTCTCGACCGCGACGGCGTGATTAACCACGACCGCGACGACTTCGTAAAATCCGTCGACGAATGGGTGCCCATCGAAGGCAGCATGGATGCCATCGCCTTCCTAACCGAAGCAGGCTACACCATCGCCGTGGCCACCAACCAATCCGGCATCGGCAGAAAATACTTTACCCTGCAAGACCTGACCGAAATGCACACCAAAATGCACCGCTTGGTACAACAGGCCGGCGGCAAAATCGACGGCATCTGGTTCTGCCCCCATCTTGCCGACGACAACTGCGACTGCCGCAAACCCAAGCCCGGCATGATTACCGACATCATCGAACGTTTCAACGCAGATGCCGCCGAAACTTGGCTGGTGGGCGACAGCCTGCGCGATTTGCAGGCGATTGACGCAGTCGGCGGCAAATCCGCGCTGGTGCTGACCGGCAAAGGCAAAAAAACGCTCGAAAACCAAGGCGACGACCTGCCCGAACGCACGCAAATTTTCGACAACCTGCTGGCTTTTTCGCAATACCTGATGCAGGAAAGCGCACGCCAGCAGGCGGCAGAACATCAGGCCGTCTGAAAACCCGTTAAAGAAAGCTCCCGATGCTCTATATCCGCAACCTGATTTACTGGCTGGTATTGGTATTGATTACCCCGCCGATGTTCACCGTTATCATTCCCGCCGCCCTGATTCCCAAAGGTGCCAACCACGTCGGCCGCGCTTGGGCGCTGATTTTGGTGTGGATGCTCAAGCACATCATCGGCCTCAAATACCGCGTGGTCGGAGCAGAAAACATCCCCGACCGCCCCTCGATTATTTGCAGCAAGCACCAATCGGGCTGGGAAACGCTCGCTTTTCAAGAAATCTTTCCCCTGCACGTTTTCGTGGCCAAAAAAGAACTGTTCAAACTGCCCTTCTTCGGCTGGGGGTTGAAACTTGCCAAAACCATCGGCATCGACCGCAGCAACCGCACCCAAGCCAACCGCCAGCTGATGGAGCAAGGCTTGGCGCGTAAAAAAGAAGGCTTTTGGATTACCATTTTCCCCGAAGGCACACGCCTGCCGCCCGGCACGCGCGGCAAATACAAGCTCGGCGCCGCACGCATGGCGAAAATGTTCGAGATGGATTTGGTGCCCGTTGCCCTCAACAGCGGCGAATTTTGGCCGCGCAATTCGTTTTTGAAATACCCGGGCGAAATCACCATAATCATCGGCACACCCGTTGCCCACAGCAGCGGCACACCCGAAGAGTTGATGGCTCAATGCGAAAACTGGATTGAATGCCAACAGGAAAAAATCGACGGCGCCGGGCCGTTTGCCGCCAAAAAGGCCGTCTGAACATTTCAGACGGCCTCCACACCCAACAACATCATACCAACCCATGAACAGCGACACTTATTCCGCCCTCATCTTCGCCCTGCTGGTTACCCTGATCGGTGGAGCTTATTTCAACCGCAGTCTGCGCGATGCAGGCGTGTCGGCGAACGCCCGCACCTCCCTGCTCGCCGTCGGAGCCGCCGTGATTACCGGCTGCGTGCTGTATTATCTCGGCCTGATTTGACCATGCAGCTTGCCCATACCCTTTCAGACGGCCTCGACATCACGCTCCATCTGAAACGTAGCGCCAAGAAAAACATCATCCTGCGCCCGCTGTCAGCAGCCGCTATCCGCATCAACATTCCGCCTTTTCTGAGCGAACGGCAACTGCGTCTGTGGCTGCAACACAACGAAGCACTCGTTCTGCGCACCCTGCGGCACACACCGCCCGCGCCCGAACACATTTGGTATCGCGGCCAACCCCACCAACTCCGCACCCATACGCACCACCACATCAGCCACCAACCGCCGCACTTTCTGCTGCCGGAACAACCGTGGGCGCAGCAAAAAACGCATTTGCGCCGCTTCCTCACCGAACGCGCCGCCGAAACCCTGCTGCCGCGTTTGCAGCAACACGCCCACGCCCTGCAACTCTTCCCCGCCGCCACCGCCCTCAGCAACGCCAAAACCTTTTGGGGCGTATGCCGACAACGCACCGGCATCCGTCTGAATTGGCGTTTGATCGGCGCACCCGATTTCGTGATTGACTATGTGTGCGTCCACGAACTTTGCCACCTTCCCCATCCCGACCACAGTCCGCGGTTTTGGACGCTGGTCAACCGCCACACGCCCCATACCGCCGATGCCAAGCAATGGCTGAAACAACACGGCACCGAGCTGTTTCTGCTGGATTGATGCAGGCAATACCGCCATCCGTCCCCACCGTAACGGCGGAACCTCGGAATCATAAAATGCAACTTCTGCAACCACCCCGGAACGACAGAGGCCGTCTGAAAACATGTTCAGACGGCCTCTGTCGTTATCCGACGATACGGTTTACACCCGATCAAACGCCGCGCAGCAATTCATTCACGCTGGTTTTGGCGCGGGTTTGCGCATCCACTTTCTTCACGATCACCGCGCAATACAGGCTGTGGCTGCCGTCTTTGCTCGGCAGGCTGCCCGACACCACCACCGAACCGGCAGGCACGCGACCGTAGTGGATTTCACCGGTTTCGCGGTCGTAAATTTTGGTCGATTGGCCGATGTACACGCCCATCGAAATCACGCTGCCCTCTTCTACAATCACGCCTTCGACGATTTCCGAACGCGCGCCGATGAAGCAGTTGTCTTCAATGATGGTCGGGCTGGCCTGCAACGGCTCCAATACGCCGCCGATGCCTACACCGCCGCTCAAATGCACGTTTTTACCGATTTGTGCACACGAACCGACAGTAGCCCAAGTGTCCACCATCGTACCTTCGTCCACATACGCGCCGATGTTCACATAAGAAGGCATCAGCACTACGTTTTTCGCCACGAAGCTGCCCCTTCGTGCCACCGCGCCAGGCACGACGCGGAAACCGGCGGTTTTAAATTCTTCTTCGCTCCAATCGACAAATTTGGTCGGCACTTTATCGAAATACTGGTTCACGCCGTCGTTTTGCACCTCATTGTCTTGAATGCGGAACGACAACAACACGGCTTTCTTCGCCCACTCGTTCACCACCCACTTGCCGTCTTTTTTCTCGGCAACACGCAAAGTGCCGGCATCAAGCTGTTTCAACGTTTCTTCAACTGCCGCTTTCACTTCCTCGGTAACGGTAGCGGGCGTGATACCGGCCCGGTTTTCAAATGCTGTTTCGATGATGTTTTGTAATGACATGATTCTGTCCTGAGTTGGTTAAATGGAAACGGAGGCCGTCTGAAAAACAGGCAAAAGCCCTTCAGACGGCATTATATGCCTAAACTTTTGCAACGCCACCCGTGCGGAGCAAGCCGATGCCCGGGCAACATGCAACGCAAACACGCGATGCAGACGACAACTTTAGCAAAAGTTTTATGCCGGGAAAACCGCAGCACCGGCACATAACAATTCCGTAAAACAATCTGCTATACATCAATACCGTTATAAGCAACCAAATGCCTGTTTATTTTTTTACGCAGCGGCATTTCAGTCAACTTCTTCAAGGCCGTCTGAAAATCCTCAAAAGGCACCTGTTCCGACCCAAACCGCGCCAAATGGTGCGTGTTTTGCTGGCAATCAATCAACCCGATGCCGCATTGCGCCAAATACGGAACGGCATGGGCAAAGGCGATTTTAGAAGCATCGTCCCGTAAAGCAAACATCGATTCGCCGAAAAACATCCGTCCAATCTGCACACCGTACAAACCGCCGGCAAGTTCCAGACGGCCGTTTCCATCAGGATACCAACACTCAAACGAATGGGCATGCCCCATTTCATGCAGCCGGGTATAGGCCTGCTGCATCGACCAAGTAATCCATGTGCCGTGCTGTTCCGCCCTCGGAGCAGCGGCACAGGCGGCAATCACGGTGGGAAAGTTTTCGTTTACGGTAACCACATAAGGTTTGTTACGTAAAGTTTTTTTCAGCGAACGGCCGATATGGATTTTTTCGGGATACAGCACGGTACGCGGCGACAATGCCCACCAGCACACGGGTTGGCCGTCTGAAAACCACGGAAAGATGCCCTGCGGATACGCCGTCAGCAACCTTTCGGGGCTCAAATCGCCGCCCACGGCCACCAACCCTTCCCGCTGCTCGATGGCCTCACGCACATCGGGAAAAGCTTTGCTGTTACGGTTGAGTAAAGGAATATCCATGTGTCAGGCGGTTTGAAAAAACGGCACGATAGATTGGAAAATCTGATTACGGCGGAACGGATTTACCGTGGCCTTATACGTTTCAGACGGCCTCAATATCATTAAGGCCGTCTGAAAAAAACGGTATTTTATGTTCAGCGCGGGGTTTTCTTTTGGCAATTTCCGCAGATACCGTACATATACAAAGCATGGTCGACAACACGGTAGCCGTTTTCTTCGGCGATTTTCTCTTGCAGTTCCTCGATTTCTTTATTGTGGAACTCGGTTACCACGCCGCATTTCACGCACACGATATGGTCGTGATGATCGCCTTGGTTCAACTCGTACACCGCTTTACCGGTTTCAAAATGATGGCGGAGCAAAATACCGGCCTGCTCGAACTGGGTCAGCACACGGTAAATAGTGGCCACACCGATTTCAATGCCTTCGTCCAACAAAATGCGGTAAACGTCTTCGGCACTCAAATGTGCATCGGCATGCGTTTCGAAAAGGTCTAAAATTTTCAGGCGCGGACCGGTTACTTTCAATCCGTTGTCTTTTAACTGCGCGATATTGTTGAAATTATTTTCCATAATTGTATCCTTTCCCGTGTGGTGCTATTCTCGTTATAATACGCACTTTTGGCTCCTTTGCCCACTATAAGATGATAGAGGCTTTCAATTGCCCGAACCTTTTCGGGCATACTGACACCTAACGGATTTTCAACGAAAGGCAAAACCGTGAACAAAACCTTATGTCTTGCCCTAGCCGCCCTACTGGGCTTAGCAGCCTGTTCAGCCGAACGGGTATCCCTGTTTCCTTCCTATAAACTCAAAGTCATACAAGGCAACCATCTTGATGCCCGTGCCGTCGCATCACTGCAACCCGGCATGAGCCGCGACCAAGTGCAGCTTATGCTCGGCACGCCGCTGCTGCGCGACCCGTTCCATGCAGACCGCTGGGATTACACTTACAACGTCGCCCGCAACGGCGTAGTGGAAGATATACGCACCCTGACCCTGCATTTCAGCAATAACCAACTGGTTAAAGCAGAAGGCAACGCCATCGAATACGCCATTCAGCAACTTCAAGCTGAAGAAGCGGCCGCCCAAAAAGCGCAACAACAGTAACAGGACTGCAACATGACCGCATTGAAAGTAGCCGTTGCCGGTGCAGACGGCCGCATGGGGCGCGTATTGATGGAAGCGATTGACCGCCATCCCGGCACCGTATTGAGCGGTGCGCTCGAGCACAGCGGTTCCGCCGCAATCGGTTTGGATGCCGGATACGCCGTCGGCCTCAACACCGGTATCGCCATCAGCAGCGATATTGATGCCGTGCTGAAGGCAAGCGACGTATTAATCGACTTCACCCGCCCTGAACCGAGCTTAGTTTACATTGAAAAGTGTGCGGCGGCAGGCGTAAAAATGATTATCGGCACCACCGGTTTCGACGAAGCGGGCAAAGCCGCTATTCAGACGGCCTCTGAAAAAACCGCCATTGTATTCGCTGCCAATTACAGCGTGGGCGTAAACCTCACCTTTCACATTCTCGATACGGTTTCTCGCGTGCTGAACGAAGGCTACGACATCGAAATCATCGAAGCCCACCACCGCCACAAAGTCGACGCTCCCAGCGGCACGGCCTTGCGTATGGGCGAAGTGATTGCCAACGCTCTCGGCCGCAACCTGAAAGAATGCGCCGTTTACGGTCGCGAAGGGCATACCGGCGCACGCGACCCGAATACCATCGGCTTTGCCACCGTGCGAGGCGGCGATATTGTCGGCGACCACACCGCCCTTTTCGCTACCGACGGCGAGCGTGTGGAAATCACCCACAAAGCCAGCAGCCGCATGACGTTTGCCGCCGGAGCGGTACGCGCCGCCGTATGGTTGCGCAACCATCCGCACGGTCTGTTCGACATGCAGGATGTACTGGGGCTGAAAAACCGATAATTGTTTGAATAAATCAATATGAAGGCCGTCTGAAATCTTTTCAGACGGCCTTCTCCAATTAAACAGACAAT